>NZ_JAUFQT010000002.1:0-366088 GCF_030409905.1 Echinicola jeungdonensis | reverse complement strand
GCTCAAGTCCTGATTCTTTAGGAAAAATATCAAATATCCACATACCATAAAGGCAACCAATCCAGCATTTACAAATAGGGATTGCCTCCACCCCACCCATTCAATGATCGCCAAAACCAATAAAGGTAAAAAGGCCTGACCTAATGGATGTCCCAATGAGGCCAAACTGATGGCTTTGCCCCTACCTTTATTAAAATATTTGGACATGGCCGTCATCGAAATATGACTGAACAAACCTTGACCCGCCAATCGTAATCCAAAAAAAGCAATAGGGATCAAAAACCAATATTCAATGGTAGCCATCAAGGCTAATGCCATAAGAAATAAAAACATTGCTCCAAGGGTATATTTCCTGATTGGGATCCGGTCAATGAATTTTCCGGCATACGGAATCAAAAATGCACTTCCAAAAGTGGCTATCATATAATGTAAACTGACCTCCGAATTCTTTAGGTCAAAGTCTTTCATTATAAAGGGTACATACAAACCCAATAAAAATGTCTGCCCAAAACTGGACAAAAAAGTCATCATGATTCCAAAAAACAACAGTCGAAAATGTTGTCCGACAAATTTGAGATAATTCATTCTACCTGGGAAAGTTTAGCTCCTCCATACCACTAAGTTTGCAATTCAAACCAACATTGGTTGAAATAAGGCTCTTTTTTTAAGGTCGCAAAGCTAAGCCCCTCAACTAGGATTGAAAAAATTAATTGAAATAATAATTTAATTTTTTCTTTTTTTGAATTGGGAAATGGAATCAATTTATGAGGCATTAGGTTGGTAACGGACTTACAAACTTAGATCCGGAACTTTTGATTTATTGATAAACAAAAATGAAAAAATTTGTCTTGGGCCAATTCATATGTATCTGGAATATCCCTGAAATCAGTGAACTTATGCCCTCCAGGAAAAACCTTGACTCCTGCTTTTAATAAAGTATCATATAGGAGTCGCGGCATTAAAAAATGAGTGAAATAGTACTCGATGCCTCATAATGGCTTTCCATCAATTGACCCCCAAAAAAGTTTACAAAATAAATTCAAATTCTTCTGTTAAGGACTATTATTTTGGGTGCTATCAATCCCATCCAACTCTTCCTGGGCTTAATCCACTCCATCCTGAATGCAACTCTATCCTGTCCCGTCAATGCGACCCAATCTCCGTTAAGTTCCAAAATATTAAAATAAGTCTAAAATGCTGCCCTATTAGCCTCCAATTTAGTTTCATTTGGATTATTGACATAAATCAGATCAGACTGGGAAACATCATCTATTTCCAATTCTGAAGACCAAGCCTCTGAATAATCCGCTATTTTATCTACATCATCACTATTACATTTTGAAAAAGCAAGAGCAAGTATCAGACCCAATATCAATGGAACAAAAGGTAATTTATATTTCACATATCTATGTCCCATGCTACATTAATTTTCAACTGATTACCTATATTTAATATACTACAAATCATCCAAATTAAAAAGTTAAAATGCGTTTTTTTCTATAAAAAAAGCATTTTTTTTAGTTCAAAACATAAATCTTTTTAAAATCATTTACAACATATATACCCTCAAAGATTATTTTATGGCACAGGATATAAAATGAAATACCTACCCAATAAATTAAGATCCTTTCATTTATTAAAAAGGACAAGGCAAATCTGTTATTTATTATCCAAAAAGAATTTTTCAATTATTCTTTTTTTTAATCCGGTCAAAGTAAAAACCAGAAAAAGATTATATGCTCAAAAATGCATTAAAATGTCATTGGTTTTATTTTACTTTGAGCCTTCAAACCATTTTATTTAGATATCATGCAAACAGGATTTCAACATCTACATTCAGGATTGGCCTATTTGGTTTTGGCAGGACTTATAGCAGTTTTTATTTATGCCTTCATCGGCACCTTTTCCAAAAGGGAATTTACCGAAAAAGACCGGAAATTCGGACTATTGGGATTGATACCTGCCCATATTCAGCTTTTAGTGGGTATTATCATTTATTTCATTAGTCCATTGGGTTTTTCCAATCTCAGCAGTGGCAATGCCATGGGAGATGAAATTAGCAGACTTTATGCTTTGGAACATCCCCTAATAAATATTGTAGCTGTTATTCTGATCACAGTAGGCTATTCCAGAGCAAAAAAATTAAGTTCCCATAGAGCACGATTTAGAAGCCTTTATATGTTTTATGGGGTCGCTCTTGTATTGATTCTTTCCAGAATTCCTTGGGCCTCTTGGTTAGGATAAAATGAGCATTAAATAAAAAAGGAGCAATTTCCTCCTTTTTTATTTTTCAACCTCTACAGCGGGTTGTTTTCCCAAAAATCTAACAGATTTATATTCTTTTGGATAGGTACTCTTTACCATTACAATCTGCCATAAATTATTCTTTCGAGAACGGAAACTGCCTGCACAGCTGCTCAAATAATATTCCCACATCCGATAAAATCTTTCATTGTATTTCCCCTGTAATTCAGGCCAGGCTGCTTTAAACCTCCTTAACCATTCCATTAAGGTATAGTCATAATGAAGACCAAAATTATGCCAGTCTTCCAATATAAAATAAGGTTCCATAGCATTTGATAATTGCGCGGCTGAGGGAATCAAGCTATTTGCAAAAATATATTTATTTATCCACGGATCAGTAACAAAACCTGTTTTATTCCCTCCGATGGTATGTATCAAAGTAATTCCATCATCCTTTAACAGACGGTTTACCACTTTCATATATACGGGATAGTTTTTGTATCCTACATGTTCTATCATCCCAATAGAAAGGATCCTGTCAAATTGTTCATCTACATCCCGGTAATCCTGGAGTCTAATTTCTATAGGTAAACCCTCACACCTTTTTTTTGCCAATTTTTCCTGCTCCTCCGAAACGGTAATCCCTACTACCTGGACTTGATAGTTCTTAGCCGCATATGCGGCAAATCCACCCCATCCACAACCAATATCCAACACCTTCATTCCAGGTTCCAATTTCAACTTTTGGCAGATCAGTTCCAGTTTATTTTCCTGAGCTTGTTCTAAAGTTTCAGCCCCATCCCAATATCCACAACTATACATCATGTGTTTGTCCAGCATTTTCTCATACAGGCCATTTCCAGTATTGTAATGCTGGGCAATCACTTTTTTGGAATGGGCACGGTTTTGTTGGTTAAATATCCTAGCTTTCAACCCTTGCAACATCACATTCCAATTGCCCTTTACCTTTTTATCCAACTCAGCACCAAGGATTTTGGTGAAAAATTGATCCAAAGATTCACAGTCCCACCACCCATCCATATATGCCTCCCCAAGCCCTACAGACCCGGATTGAAGGACTCTTTTAAAAAAATATTTTTGATGCACTTGGATATCCCAAGGTTGGGAGCCATTGATGGTAATATCCAGATCCTGCAGCAAATCTTGAATTGTCTTTTGATAGGCATCCATGATCATTAATTTTAATAACACATAACTTTACCCTTTTCAATACACATCGGTCAAGTATTAAAAATCTGCACCTTAAACCTACCCTAGGGTATTATCACCTAAACAGAACTTAGTTAAATTTATTAAAATGAATTGATTTTTAAAACAATCAAAGCAATAGTGCTCAACAGACAGGGTAATTTTCAATTAATTCGGTTCTTTGAAGTAATAGGTTTTCTGTTCGTATTAATTTCCAATTAAGTAAATAAGTAAATCTTTAATAGTTTGATGATTTCAATACCCAAAGGGAACACACAGGCTATTACAAACTGTAATACAACAAGTTACATGCTAAAATTTTATTTCAAATCCCCCGGTAATCCTTGCAGGTAGAGGAAGATAATTTCGTTTTCCAAAAAATTATTTAACTTTGCATCATCAAATGAAGAAACAATCCACAAAACGGTCCATACCCACTCTCCCTTGAGAAGGGGTGATTTTTGTAATAAATGAAGGAGAACAAATGACCATTTGATATTCAATCCCCAAATTAACTCAACATACCAAACAAGTAATAAACCAATCAATTATATAAAAGACATGACTCAAATGTTCTTTAATTTATTTCGTCCTAAGCAATCCAATCTAAAGGACGAAGTACTATCAGGATTTACGGTTGCCCTGGCATTAGTTCCAGAGGCGGTGGCATTTTCATTTATTGCCCAGGTATCTCCTTTGGTAGGTCTTTACACCGCATTTATTATTGCACTTATCACTTCAATTATTGGTGGCAGGCCGGGAATGATCTCCGGAGCTACTGGAGCAGTTGCTGTGGTAGTCACTGCCTTGGTAGTTACTCACGGGGTAGAATATTTATTTGCTGCGGTGGTTTTGATGGGATTGATCCAAGTTCTTGTCGGAATACTCCGATTGGGAAAATTAATTCGCTTGGTCCCCCATCCTGTTATGTTTGGTTTTGTAAACGGTCTTGCCTTTATCATTTTCACCTCACAATTTGACCATTTTAAAGTGGAAACCAGTCCTGGTATTAAAGAATGGATCAGTGGCCCACCTATGTACATTATGATTGGGTTGGTGGTTTTGACCATGATCATCATCAAGTTCCTTCCAAAATTAACCAAAGCCATCCCTTCTGCACTTGCAGCCATACTTGTGGTTACAGGAATCGTAATTTTTGGAGGTGTCGACACTCGATCTGTCGGAGATATGGCATCCATTTCAGGCGGCTTACCTGAATTCCATATTCCTTTGGTAGAATTAAGCTGGGAAACCTTTATGATTATCCTCCCCTATTCTGCTATCATGGCCGGTGTAGGTTTGATCGAAAGCCTTTTGACCCTCTCTATTGTGGATGAAATTACAGAAACCAGAGGAAATGGAAATAAAGAATGTATCGCCCAGGGTGTTGCTAATGTGACAACCGGCTTTTTTGGCGGTATGGGAGGCTGCGCCATGTTGGGTCAAAGTCTGATCAATGTAAATGCTGGTGGTAGAAACCGCATTTCCGGAATCGTGGCAGCTATTGGGTTGTTGACCTTTATCCTTTTCTTTTCTTCCTATATCGAAATGGTTCCTATGGCAGCCCTGATAGGTCTAATGTTTATGGTGGCCATCGGAACTTTCGAATGGGCATCCTTAAAAGTGTTTGGAAAAGTACCAACTTCCGATGCTTTGCTGATGGTGATTGTTACCCTGGTTACAGTATTTTTACATAATCTGGCATTAGCAGTTTTGGTTGGGGTGGTTATTGCGGCTTTAATTTTTGCCTGGGAAAACTCTAAAATGATCCGTGCCAGAAAACGTATTGATGACAATGGAGTGAAACATTACGATATTTACGGTCCTCTGTTTTTTGCTTCTGCTAAAACTTTTGGGGAAAAATTTGACCCCACAAATGATCCTGATGAGATAATAATCGATTTTGCCGAAAGTAGAATTGTGGACCATTCAGGTATCGATGCGGTACATAAAGTTTCAGAAAGGTACACTAAGGCGGGCAAAACTGTCTACATCAGGCACCTGAGCACGAGTAGTAAATCTCTGCTGGAAAAGGCTGAAAAGATAATTAGTATTAATTATGCAGATGATGATCCTAGTTATAAAATTGTAATGGATTGACACTATTTAAAAGGCAAGATGTTTCCATCTTGCCTTTTTTGCTTTTAAAACAGGAAAATCTTCCAAATTAAATTTTAAGTTAACTCAAAAACCTGAATACTACTTAATCAATAAGTACACCAACTAAAAGTGATGCGAAAAAATTTCGAAAAACCGAACCGCGTGGTCATTAAGTTAAGTTCCGACCTAATGGCCAATAAAGAAAAACGAATTAACCATTCCCTATTAGCGAATCTTGTCGAACAAATTGCTGAGCTACACCATGAAGGAATTATGTCTGTCTTGGTAACATCCGGTGCTGTTGTCTCTGGTCAGGAAGACTTAAACAACCAATTGAAAACTAAAGATGAAGTGATTAGAAAACAAGTTTTTTCTGCCGTTGGCCAGCCCCGGATGATGAGAAATTATTACAATATTTTTTTGGAGCATGGGATCCGTTGTGCCCAGGTGTTGGCTACTAAAAGGGATTTCGAACCAGGCCTTCACAGGGAAAATATGATCAATTGTTATGAGGGACTTTTGTCCCAAAATATCATCCCTATTGCCAATGAGGACCATGCCGTCTCCTTGGCCATGTCCTGTTTTTCCAATAATAATGAATTGGCAAGTTTGGTTGCTGAATTGATTGATGCAGACATGTTAATTACCTTAACCCAAAGTGTGGATATAAAAGATAAGGTGAACGGCAAGGAAAGTGACGAAACCTCTGTTTTGGAATCCCAGGAGCATCGATTGGAAAATTTCATACAGGAATTTTCCACGGGTGTAGCTGAAATGACTTCCAGTTTGGGAGTAATCAATATGACTTCGCAAAAGGAAATCCCAAGCTTTTTGGCTGATGGAAAAATTCCTAAAGTCATATTGGAAATAGTTAATGGCTTTTCACTAAAATCTCAGGTGACAGCATAAAACATAGAACATTTACCAACCTTACCAAAGCACTTATAAGTTCAGTTCCCCTTGAACTTATAAGTGCTTTAACATTGATGATTTTCCATACGGAGCTAATTTTAGGGCTCCAACTCATTTCTATGATGCGCATTCCATTTTTTTTGAAAATTTTCAAAAAAAATTTATCCGCCAATGATTAAAATAGCTTTCACTATTTCATTTATTGAATCATTTGATAATCAAAGGCTTTACACAATTGTCCACCATTAAGTTTTACTGTTTCTTATTCTTGAGCGTTTAATTTATCAGTGTTTTTGAAATTCCTAGCCCATTGGAAATTGCAAGAAACAATATGGTTTTGTAGATTAATAAGAGTTCAAAACGGAAAATAATTTACAGCGTATAATAATTTATGGCAATCCAAGAAAATGAAACTCCCAAACGGGTGGTAATTAAACTGGGAACCAACCTTGTCACCAATAAAGATGACCGCATTATTCATACTTTATTAAGCAAGATTGTTGAACAGGTAGCCGCCCTTCATGAACAAGGAATTATGTCTGTCCTTGTTTCCTCAGGGTCGGTATTTGCCGGGAAGGAAGTTATGGGGGAATTAAACCAGGTAACCGACAAATTTATTTCCCGACAAGTTTATTCAGCGGTGGGCCAGCCAAGGATGATGAGGCATTTTTATAGTATTTTTCAAATCTTTGGTATCCGTTGCGCCCAGGTATTGACAACCAAGAGGGATTTTTCCCATGGAAAGCATCGTAAAAATATGGTCAATTGTTATGAAGGATTGCTTTCACAAGGGATTATTCCCATAGCCAATGAAGATGATGCTGTCTCCCTTTCCATGTCTGCTTTTACAGATAATGATGAATTGGCAGCTTTGGTTGCTGAACTTATACAAGCTGATAAATTGATTATCCTCTCCCACATGGATGGTTTATATGACCGTCCACCTCATGAAGAAGGCAGTCTAATGATCCGGCATATCACCTCTGACCAGCACGTGGATCATTACATTGAAGAACCTCCTTTTGATGAGGAAAACATCGACCTAAACAGGCCGGGAGGAATGAAAAGCAAAATGAAAGTGGCCAAAGAAACCGCCAAGAAAGGTATACCCACTATTATCGCTAATGGCAGCCTGGAAAATGTCATACTGGATATTGTAGAGGGAAAAGAGGTGGGTACCCTGGTAACCAAAGGTCCAAAACCTACTGCAGACTAAAGAAGGCCGTAAATATTCATTTGGAAAACTTTTAAAATCATACAGAAAAGTAATTTTTGGGTTCAAATATTTAGGAGATCCAGATAAATAATCCCTAGGAAAAAGTATAAGTATTTCTTATCCAATTTAAGGTTTCGGGTCAAGTCCTGTGTTGGAAATTAAAAATTATGGGACAAAAAAAACCGGTCAAAGTTACCTGACCGGTTTTTTTTATATTTTATGGATTTGGATTATCCTTGCTTAGCAATGTAAGTTACAAGGTCAACCACTTTATTGGAATAACCCCATTCGTTGTCATACCAAGATACCAACTTAACGAATTTATCGCTCAACTGGATACCAGCACCTGCATCGAAAATAGAAGTTCTTACATCACCGATGAAATCATTGGAAACAACTGCGTCTTCAGTGTAACCTAAAATGCCTTTAAGCTCACCCTCTGCAGCTTCTTTCATTTTAGCACAGATTTCTTCATATGAAGCAGCTTCTTTCAATTTAACAGTCAAGTCTACAACAGACACATCAGGAGTTGGAACTCTAAAAGCCATACCGGTAAGTTTTCCGTTCAATGAAGGGATAACTTTACCCACAGCTTTGGCAGCACCAGTAGAAGATGGGATGATGTTCTGTCCGGCTCCACGACCACCTCTCCAGTCCTTCATAGAAGGTCCGTCAACAGTTTTTTGGGTAGCAGTAGTGGCGTGTACAGTAGTCATCAAACCTTCCTCAATGCCCCAGTTGTCATTAACAACTTTGGCTAAAGGAGCCAAGCAGTTGGTAGTACAAGATGCATTGGATACGAATTGCATATCTGAAGTGTAAGCAGACTCATTAACACCCATAACGATCATTTGAGTGTCATCTTTAGAAGGAGCAGACATGATTACTTTCTTGGCACCTGCTTCAATATGTCCTTTTGCAGTTTCTTTGGTCAAGAACAATCCAGTGGATTCCACTACGTAATCAGCACCTACATCAGACCACTTCAAGTCAGCTGGATTCTTTTCAGCAGTAACTCGGATAGATTGGCCATTGACAACCAATTGTCCGTCTTTAACGGCAACGTCACCTTTGAACTGACCATGAGTTGAGTCATATCTCAACATGTAAGCCATGTAATCAACATCCACAAGGTCATTGATGGCCACTACTTGAATATCATCTCTCTCTTGGGCAGCCCTAAATACCAATCTCCCAATTCTTCCGAATCCGTTAATTCCAACTTTAATTTTTGTCATGTTTAAATAAGGTTAATAGGTAAAATTATGTTGTTGCTTGTTTTGACAAATTTGATTTTTAATCAAACTCCCTGCCTATAATTCTATTTTTAGGCAAGGTAATTTCATCATTATTTTTCCTTCACACCAGAAGTACTGGATTAATGACTGGCCAAATTTATCGAATTAAATTTTAGGAAGGAAATAAGACTACCAATAATCTGGCATTTCCGGGGATTTTTTACATTTATCGGAATGAATTAACCTTTATTCCTACTTCAATGACAGTATTTCAAAAAATCAGCATTTGAAATACAACTTCATTAGTCATATTTCACATTAATTGTTCGCTTCTTTCAATTATTGTGCTAAGATCCATTGGGCAATATCCCGCATAACTTCTTCATTAAAAGTCTCCTCAATGATGCTATATTCAGATATGGCCCCTGTTTCGGAATTCTGAAATAAATGGTTCATTTTCGGGTATAACCTGATATCAATATTTTCCATTTGGCCATTTGATTTCAGAGAATCAAGCTTGTTACTATTGATTTTTCCGTTGACTTGGAGGTCTTTTTCTCCAAACAAAGCTAAAGCAGGGCAATTCGCATTTTGAACATAATTGGTTGGATCAAATCGAATAAACTCATAATACCAGGGTGTAAGCAGGTTTTTGTAGGCATTTTTTATCACCTTATATTGTTCCTCCACTACCTCACCATCTTCCCCCAATTCAATTAAATAGCCTTTAATGGTATTATCCAGTTTATTTTGGAGGCTATCTTTATGTTGGGTTTCCAAAAATGTTTTATAAATCCGGTCGTTTAATTCCATCTGCATTTGTTTTCGTTCTTCTGGCAATCCGGACTGTTCCAAAATATCCTTGGTTTGTTGATTCATCAAGTCCACTATTGGAACCACCGGACCGGCCAAGGAAACAATAAATCCCAAACCTTTTTTCTCCGCCGCTAACATCCAGGCGATCATTCCACCTTCACTATGGCCTAATATTCCGGTTTTCATTTGATCCACAAATGGATATTTTTTGAGGTGATCCAGGGCTAATTCCGCATCCCTTCTGAAATCATAGGTGGTGGCCTGGTTATATTCGCCTCCTGACTTTCCTACCCCCCTTTCATCATACCGTAAAACGACAATCCCTTTTCGTGTCAGGAAATCCGCAATCACCCAAAAAGGTTGATGCCCCATCAATTCTCCATTCCTGTTTTGAGGCCCGGAACCTGTAACCAGGACCACTGCGGGAAAAGGCCCCATTCCCTTAGGTTTGGTAATGGTTCCCTTTAAATTAAACCCATCTTGAAGGTTATTGAATGAAGTTTCAATGGTTTCATATTCAAAAGGGCCTTTAGGGTTTTGAGGCCTATTAGGGATGAGGGATTCAGCTTCAACTTTGGCTAATTTCAATTGAAAATTCATCCCTCCTTGCGAAAAGGTACCTTGAAGGGTATCAGAGACCAATACGCCAATATACCTAGCATTTATTTGGTTAATCTCAAGGGTCAAATTGGGTTTTAAATATTGTACTTTGCTCATTGGAATTCCTTTAGCCCCTTGGGCAGGATTATTCAGAGATCCTTTCCAACCTTCCTCCGTTGCCTCAAAATTAAAAATGAGAGGAAGTTCTTGACCTGAAATTTTCAGCACCCCTTTCCAATGACCAGCAAGGTCAATTTGGCTTTGAACTTTGCCAAATAAAAAAAGGGCAAAAAATGCTGCTAACAACAATGATTTTGTCTGAATGTTCATTTTTAAAAACTTAAAGCCTTTCTACCAAAGCAATAAAGTCAATGGAAACAAATAACCTATTTTTCCTGAAAATCGACTTTATTTTCAATTAAAGATATAAGGATTTTTATAATACCTTTAGGTATGCAACAAGAAATATTGATTGATTTGGTAACTAAAAAAATGCCTTTTGGAAAGTACAAGGGGAGATTAATCTGTGACATACCAGAACATTACCTTATTTGGATGCACAGAAAGGGATTTCCTGAGGGGAAGTTAGGCATGTGGCTGCATACCATGTATGAAATAAGGGTGAATGGTCTTGAATATTTATTAACCGAATTAAGGACAAAAATCATCCCAAAAAAATAATCCCACCTCCTGTTGATTTCTTAAAACTTTTAAAAACAAACAGGGGTGGGAAATATGTTAAACTTTTAATGGCTGGCAACAGGGTCAGCATTTCCATCCGGATCATTATTTACTTGTCCATCCTGGGAAATTGCTCCCAACAACCGAACCCCTGCCACATGAGGGGCAGCCATAGAAGTCCCGCTGATAGTATGATGTCCTCCATCATTCCAAGTGGATAAAATACTAACTCCTGGAGCACACCAATCAATTGGTGGGTTCGCAAAATTGGAGAAATAGGCAAAATTGTCGTTAGAATCCATGGCGGAAACAGTATAAATACCATTTCCTTCCACCCTTGCTGGAGAATAATCATTGGCATCTTTTGCCGAATTTCCAGCAGCAATAGAAAAATAGATTCCTTGGTTGGCAGCGGTTAAAACTGCATTATCAAGTGCATAGGAAGGAGGTCCTCCCAAACTCATATTGGCAACATCCCCTGGATTTCCATTCGCCCCAACAAAATCTACTCCGGCAATAACTCCACTATAATAGCCTGAGCCATTTTGATCCAATACCTTTATAGGGACTACAACCGCTCCTGCAGCTACACCTACAACCCCAAATCCATTTTCTTTGGCAGCAATGGTCCCTGCTACATGGGTACCATGACCATTGTTGTCATTTAAATCTTTACTATCCCGGCCATTGGTGAAGGCATTAAAACCAAGTGAACCTTCTACATTTAAATCCCTATGATTTAAATCTATTCCAGTATCAATAATGTAGGCTTTATTATTTCCACTATAGTTGACTGGGCCTCCTACGCGGGTTACACCATAAGGTACAATTTCACTGGAACCTCCGTCACCATTATCTGGATCATTTTTATCAGGCCCCTTTCCTGGAGGAGGTCCCAAAGCAACTACCCTGTCCGGCTCAATTAACTTCACTCGACTATCGCTTTCAAGGATTTTCTTTTGGTCCTCACTCAATAATACTGAAAAGCCTTCAATAGTACTGCTATAAACCCTATCCAATTGGCTTGGATCCATTCTAAAGCTGGCTAGTAAGGATCCCACCTCTTTTCTCAAAGCAGCCTGATTTTCAAGATAATCCCCACTTTTTTTGTAATGAAGTTGGTTGTTTTCTAATACAACGATGTACCTTCCTGGCACCACCGCCCCATTTTGATAGGCTTGAAACTCAATCCTATCCTCTCCTTGAACAATTTCCTGCTCTTCCTGACACGACACAAAAAGGAAGATGCACAAAATAAATAAAAGGGCATACTGCCTTTCAATTTTTTGTTTTCCTCGGTACAACATGGCATTATTATTTAGGTTGGAACTTTAAATCTTGGCAACAATATACCTTTCAAATTAAAACTTTAAATTATAAACACCAATACATACGAAACTTTATTTTATTTAAAAACCATATTTTATTATATAAAAGTACTTAATACACTTAATGCAGATTAATGTTAAACACCTAATAAAACATCTAAAAATTCAAATGCCCCCCTTACTTAATGGTATATTATTTTCCGGTTTTAATAAAAACATAAAAAGACCATCTCTTTAAGTCCGTTAAAACCCCTTATTTTCCATTTATACAAAATACTCCAATGGCCTTAAACCTTTACCATATTCTAAAGTCCTACCTAATCTACGAAACCTATTTTAAACCGACTTTGATAAAGGGATGATGCGTTATTTTACATTGTTGATTTTAGTTTTATGGGCAACAGCCACCACAACACTTGCCCAACAAAGCCTCCAAGGAAAGGTGGTTGACAAAAATTCAGGAGAAAGTCTACCAGGGGCATATATTTTTATCAAGAATCTGGAAAACAACACCCTGAGCAGTACATATTCTGATGATGAAGGGAATTTCACCATCAAAAAACCCCAGATAAATCAATTTATACTTGAAATAAGTTTTATTGGTTACCAAACCCTTCAAAAAAGAATCGATTATAACGGATCAAATAGTTTAGGCACCTTTTCAATTGAAGAAGACACCAAGCAGCTTGATGAGGTAGAGGTTCAGGGAAATGTTTACACTGGTGAAGTTAAAGGAGATACAGTTTCATTTAACGCCAGTGCCTATAAAACCAGAACCCAAGCAAGCGCAGGGACCTTGATAAGAAAAATGCCTGGGGTAACCATGCAAGGAGGTACTATTACCGTCCAAGGTGAAACCGTTGGCCGGGTGTTGGTGGATGGTGAACCTTTTTTTGGGGATGACCCCGCCATGGCCATGCAAAATATCCCCGTTGAGATAATTGATAAAATTGAGTTTTTGGACCAAAAAAGTGACCAAGCCAGATTAACCGGTTTTGATGACGGGGAAACCATTAAAACCATCAATATCATTACTAAAGAAGATAAAAGAGGAGGAAAATTCGGCAAAATTTTTGGTGGCTATGGGACGGATGATAATTACCTCCTTGGGGGGAATATAAATTTATTCGATGGACCACAAAGGCTTACAATATTGGGACTCAGCAACAACATCAACCAACAGAACTTCTCAGCTGACGACCTTTCTGGAGCCTTTGGTGGCGGCAATCGTGGACGGGGCCGTGGTCGGAGAGGCAATGACCTCATGGTTAGGGAACGTCCTGGGATCACTTCTACCAATTCTTTTGGAGTAAATTTCACAGATAAATTTGATGACGGGAAAGCTGAATTTACAGGAAGTTACTTTTTCAATGATAGTAAAAACACCCTCAACCGTACCTCTTCCCGAAATTATATCTTGTCCAATGATAGCCTGCAGCTTTATAATGAATCCCAAATTAACCAAAACCATGACCAAAGCCACCGCCTAGACATGCGTTTGGAATATGAATTTAATGATCAACATGCCCTGATTTGGAGACCAGAAATTGGTTATAATATGGGCGATGCCCAGCGCTTCCTATTTGGGCAAAACCTTTATGACAGTAATACCCCAATAAGTGAGACTAGAAATACTACTACCTCCCAGGAAGAATCCCTGGGCTTGGAAAGTGATTTGACTTATAGGTTTAAATTCAACAAACCTGGCAGGACCATTTCCACCAGTATTGAAACAGAATACGACCAGGACAAAAATGAATCTGATTTATTGTCAGCTTCCCAAAACTACCAAACTGAAAATCTGGACAGCTTAATTCAAAAGTCAATCAGTAAATCCAATTCATTGCAATATGAAATTGACATAGAATATACCGAACCCATTGGGAAAAAATCCCAGATAAGGTTGGAATATGAACTAAATAACGATCTGGGAGATAATCTACAGGAGGTTTCACAAAGAGAAATGGAATCTACGCTATTTGAATTGGACAGCACTTTAACCAATGAATTTGAAAACGGATATAAAAGGCATGAAATAGGATTGGGGTACCGTTATGGGGGAGAAAAACTTAGGATTTACTCCTCACTGGATTATGAAATTTCACTTCTGGACAGTGATAGACTGTTTCCAGGATTTGAAAACACAAAACGGACATTCAAAAATTTTGTCCCCAGGATATTTATGAATTATGAGCCTAATGAATCCACCAGCATCCGCTTTGGTTATAGGACTGATACCGATGCTCCTGCCGTAAGGCAGCTTCAGGATGTGATTGACAACAGTAATCCCTTACAAATTTCCATGGGTAACCCGGATTTAGAGCAGGAATATGGCCACCGCTTCTTTACCAGAATCCGCAAAATCAATCCTGAAACCTCTAAATCCTTCTTTATGTGGTTTTCAGGGGGAATCCGAAACAACTTCTTTGGTAACAGCACTTTTATTGCAGAAAAAGACACCCTCATTCAAAATGAAGTATTACTCCGCCAGGGAGGTCAGTTAAGCATGCCTGTTAATCTATCTAACGCCTGGAATGCCAATACCAGCATTTCATTTGGCTTTCCTTTAAGCTTTATCCAAAGTAATTTGAACCTAACCACACGGCTAAATTATTCCAAACAACCCGGGAAAATAAATGGCCAGGATAATACTAATCAAAATTATGGCATGAGCCAGGGAATTGGAATTAGCAGTAATGTAGGCGAACACCTTGACTTTAACATTTCCACTGATGGAAATTATAATATTATAAGAAGTAGTTTACAGGAAAACCTGGATAACGATTACTATTATCAAAGCACACGCTTAGATTTATTCTGGAATTTTATTGGGGGATTTTTCCTAAGCACCGATATCAATAATCAGTTTTACCAAGGCTTAGGGGATGAATACGATCAATCAATTTGGCTAATGAATGCTGACTTTGGTTACCAGTTCCCCCCTAAGGAAAAACTTGAACTCAAATTGACCATTTTTGATTTGTTGAACCAAAACACCAGCATTAGCAGAAATGTAACAGACGTTTATATTGAAAATGAAAGAACCGAGGTTTTAAGACAGTTTTTTATGTTAACTTTAACCTATAACCTAAGGGATTTTGCAAGTGGTGCTCGTACCCAAGCAAAACCTCAAAGGAGGTAATATTGAATCATCCTTAATAAAGACCGCTTAATTTCTTCGAAAACTAATTAAAGCAGCCTTTATTTTTATCCTTTAAAATTTTAGCCTCCATATCCTCTCCTATCCTTTAAATTCTACCACCAATAAATTCTACCACCAACATCAATAAAACATTTCCCTAACTATATTTCAACATTTTCATACACTTCACTTTCATCCTTTTAGTCAACTATTTTAAACCAATATGAAACATAGTTGCAACTAGGCATTAAAAAGCAACAATGTTGCATTATATTTGTTCCAATCATGAGAAGCAAGCTACTATTCACTATAACATTAATTTGTTTCCTGCTCCTCCAAAAGGGATTTGGTCAAGAAAAATGCTCATTTGAAATAAGGGGTAAGGTGTTGGTTCAGGAGAGCCATAAGCCCATTTCGAATGCTGTTATTTGGGTCGAAGCCATTCGAAAAGGAGCCCTATCTGATCAAAATGGGAACTTTCAATTGGACAATGTTTGTGAGGGACATTATATCCTTTCGGTAAAAGTATTGGGATATAGGGAACATAAACAACAGTTAAATGTGCATGGAAATATTGACCTGACCATTCGCATGCTTCAGGGAGAATACACCATGGAAGAAATAGAGGTAACAGGACATCAGGAAGCAATTCATTCGACCGGTACAGTTTCAAGCCTAGAGGGAGAAATACTGGATGAAAGGAGAGGTGAAAACCTTGGAGAAACCCTAAAAAAGATAGCTGGGGTTAATTCATTTTCTACAGGTGCAAGTATAAGTAAACCTGTCATTCATGGTTTGCACAGCAACCGTATCATGATCATGAATAATGGGGTAAAACAGGAAGGCCAGCAATGGGGCGTGGAGCATGCCCCGGAAATCGACCCCTTTATGGCAGAACAAATTACTGTGGTAAAAGGAGCAGAGGCAGTTCGATTTGGACCGGAAGCAATGGGAGGAGTAATCTTGTTGGACCCTCCAAAACTACCCATTTCTGATACAAAAAAAGGAGAATTTCATTTGATTGGTAATACTAATGGCCGTTCAGGAACAGCTTCCTTCACATATGAAGGTGGTTCTTCTAAATGGAAAGGCCTGGGCTACCGGGTGCAAGCTTCGGGAAAAACCAGTGGGAACATACAATCACCTAGCTATTTTCAAAACAATACCGGACTTCGAGAGCTCAATTTTTCGGGAGCCCTGGGGTATAGTTCAAAAAAATTGGGGGTTGAACTCTTCTATAGTCGGTTTGATTCAAAAATGGGCATTTTAAGTGAAGCTCACACAGGCAACCTTTCAGACCTGGAAGCTATTATTGAAAATGGAAGACCATTTGGAGAGGGAAAATTCAGCTATTCCATCCAAAATCCCCGACAAGAAGTACTCCATCAAATATGGAAAACAAAAGCACATTATCATTTAAAAAATGATGGGGTTTTGAATTTTAAATATGCCTTCCAAAAAAATAACAGACAGGAATATGACAAGAGAAGAGGTGGAAATAATGACAGGGCAGCTCTTGATTTAGAATTGTTTTCCAACACTTTTGATTTTTCGTATGACCACCCTGTAAAGGATCATTGGAATGGATCAATAGGCCTAAGTGTTTTACAGCAAGTCAATAATAATATCCCCGGAACAGGGGTAACACCCCTTATTCCCAATTATGACCTGATCAATCTGGGAGTATATGCTATAGAAAAATTCACAAAAGGACATGTGGAATTGGAAGGCGGAATTCGTTATGATTACCGCTATTCTGATGCAGCTCGGTACGATGCTGATCAGGAGCTTATTGAGCGGGATTTTACCTTTAATAATTTAACCGCCTTTATTGGGGGAATCTATAGCTTTAACAGCTCCTGGATGATTAGTTCGAATATTGG
This sequence comes from Echinicola jeungdonensis, assembly GCF_030409905.1. Classification (NCBI taxonomy): domain Bacteria; kingdom Pseudomonadati; phylum Bacteroidota; class Cytophagia; order Cytophagales; family Cyclobacteriaceae; genus Echinicola; species Echinicola jeungdonensis. The sequence goes on along the minus strand of NZ_JAUFQT010000002.1, from coordinate 348,719 downwards.
TTCCGCATGGAGGCCTCCTAATATTAACGAACAATTCAGCCAAGGTCTCCACCATGGTGCGGCGGCAGTAGAAATAGGAAACCCTGATTTTAAAAGTGAGCAAGCATACAAATGGGTCAACACTTTATATCATACCCATCAAAAAGGAGAAGTGGAGCTTACCGCCTATTATAATAAAATAAATAATTACATATTCCTGAATCCCACCGGGGAACAGTTTGTTTCTCTTAGAGGTACTTTCAATGTGTATCAGTACGAACAAACCAATGCGGCTTTATGGGGCTTAGATCTTTCTTCCCACTACCAACTTCTCCCTTTTTCTTCCTGGTATTTTAGGGCTTCATTGATTAGGGCAAAAGATCTGGAGTCGAGAGGTTATTTACCCTTTATCCCTACTGATCGTATCGACACAGGAATTAGTTTCACTAAAGAAAACATTGGTTCTTTTACCCAAAATAAATTCACTTTAAACTCCCTAATTGTTTTCAAGCAAAACAGGGCTCCTGATTCTGAAATTGCCCCCTCCCCGGAGCTTACCAAATCTTTAATGCCGGGGTCAGTACCGTATTTCCTTTGGGGGATAAAAATCTTATCAAAGCCAACCTGATGGTTAAAAACATCCTAAATACAGCCTATAAAGATTATATGAACCGGTTCAGGTTTTACACCCATGAAATGGGCAGAAATATTACCCTAAGACTGAAGTATGAATTTTAATTTTCAAACTAAACCAAATATTCAATGAAATCACAACAAAACAAATTATGGTTTCCTTTTATTCTATTGATGACCATTTTCTGGACATCCTGCTCCAAAGATGATCCCGTGCCCGAATTGGACCAGGAAGTGATCACCAAAGTTACCCTTACCTTTACAGAAATTGACGAATCGGGTTCCAAAATTGGCACTGCCCTGAAATACCAAGCCAGTGCAATGGAGGGGATTGCTCTTGGCGGGAACCTAAATATTGATATTATTTCCGGCCTGCAAACAGGTAAGAGATACCTTTTGGAAATAACAGCCTATAATGATATTGCAGATGAAGACATAACTGTTGAAATCCAGGAAGCTGGTGCGGAACATCAGCTCTACTTCTTGGGAAGTGCTTTTGTGGGGGACCAATCATTTATGAATTATGAGTATGATGATGAGGACCAAAATGGCAATCCTATTGGTTTAAAAGGAATTGTAACCGTTGATAATAGTTTGAAAAGCAATACCGGAGAATTGCGGTTGGTATTAAGACATGACAGCAACAAAGAATTTGAAGAGGCTCAAAATCCACATTGGGGAAATTTCACCCAGGCGGGTGGTGAAAGTGATTTGGATATTACTTTTGAGGTAACCTTTTAACTTAAAAAGGCGGCCAATCAACTTTAGCCGCCTTTTTATTTTTTCTTCAAACTAATTCAACTCCATTAATTTAGTGCATTTTTTCCCACATTTCCTGCTACTAAAATCACATCATAATCGGGCCCTTCTGAAGCCAAATGGACTTTAATATGACCATCAAAACTGTTTTCCATTTTTTCAAAATCAAGCTCTATACTTAAAATTGTTACACTTTTAAGCGTCCGTATGTCAATAGGATTTAACTTTTGAAAAATTTCAGCACCAACCTCACCATATGGCCCTGAGTGCAAATGGACTGGAAAACTATAATTTCTATTTTCAGGTTCTCCTTCAAGGGTTATTGTAAGTTCCAACCTTCCATTGGACATTTCCTTGATCACTGCCTTTCCAGTATAGTTGTATCCTGCACTGACGGTTGTCAAATCATATTCCAGTTCATTACCGGTATAAATAGATTCTTCCCATTTTTCACATGAGGAAAATAAAATTATTAATGGAATTAAAATCAATTTTCTAAATTCCATAGGCAACATCAAAATATTCATAATCACCTAATTTTCAAAAACATAAAAGGTCACTTTTAGTCAATAAAGGTACAATTAATGTCTTTCAAATTCATCTTTTTCACCAAAAATAAATCCCCAAAGAATTCAATTCTAAGTAACTTCCCGAACCCTAAGCATTTGAAACCATTCTTCTTAGGAATTGAATGTTCTTATAAGGTTCAATTACCATTTAAATAACAATACCTGAGATTCTTTGGCATTATTTTTATATTAGGGTATGTCAAACAAACCTCAATTTAAATGTTAAGATACCCTTTTAATATTATCAATCCGATATTTACTGTTATTTTAATTTTGACCGTAAACCTGGCCTGCGCCCAGAGCGATCGGCCATCCGTCAAGGAAGACCAACCACCAATCATGGGGGACAAAAAAAACTACCAGGTGGAAACAGTTGTAGATGGTCTTTCAGTACCTTGGGGAATGGCTTTTTTACCGGACGGAAGCCTCCTTATTACTGAAAGGGAGGGTGATATCATCCTGGCCAAAGAAAATAATAAAACCCAAATCGAAGGGGGGCCGGAAGTAGTAGCCCGGGGTCAGGGAGGCCTGTTGGATGTCATATTACACCCCAATTATGAAAATAATGGTTGGCTTTATTTATCCTACTCCAGTAGTGAAGGTGAAGAGGATGGTGCTAACACCGCCATAATGCGTGCCAAACTTGAGGGTTCCCAACTCACCGATCAGGAAGTCATTTACAAAGCCGTTCCAAATACCAGGAAAGGGCAACACTTTGGATCTAGAATGGCTTTTGGAGATGATGGTTACCTTTATTTTTCCATTGGGGAAAGAGGGGAAAGAGATGTAAACCCTCAAGATATCACCCGGGATGGAGGTAAGATTTATAGACTAAATCCAGATGGTAGCATCCCCGAGGACAATCCATTTTATAATGAATCAAACGCAAAAAAAGCCATTTACTCCTATGGCCACCGGAATCCGCAGGGCATGTTTAAACATCCAGAAACTGGTGAAATCTGGGTCAATGAACATGGTCCCAGAGGTGGAGATGAAATCAACATTGTCAAGAAAGGTGCAAATTATGGATGGCCATTGGTTTCCTATGGGATTAATTACAGTGGAACCACTTTTACCGAGTTAACCAGTCATCCGGACATGGAGCAGCCCTTTTATTATTGGGTTCCTTCTATCGCCCCATCTGGTTTTGAAATTATTACAGGGGACCATTATCCAGAGTGGAAAGGAGACCTTTTGGTGGGTTCATTGAAATTCCAATACCTTGAAAAACTATCAATTGAAAATAACCGCGTAGTCAAAAGAGAAAAACTCCTGGATGAAATGGGAAGGATTAGAAATGTAAAAATTGGCCCAGATGGATATATTTATGTGGGAGTGGAAGGAAAAGGAATTGTAAAAATCATCCCTAAAAATTAAACCAAAATGAAAATCATAATTATTTCTTGCCTGATGGTATCCTACATGGGCTGGACGGCTTTTAATGCCCAAAATCAAGATGATCCACTAAAGGAAAGTATAAAAAGAGGAAAAGAAGTTTATAATGACTTTTGCCTTCAATGCCATATGGCAGATGGACAAGGCGTCAAAGATGCCTTTCCACCTTTAGCAGAATCGGATTTTTTGCTACAAAAAAGAAAAGAAAGTATCAAAGCGGTAATGTATGGAATGAGCGGGGAAATTACCGTAAACGAAGTAGTATACAATGGGAATATGTCCAATCAAGGACTTTATGATGATGAAGTGGCCGATGTGATGAATTATATACTAAACAGCTGGGGCAATAAATCCGAGAAAATGGTTACAGAGGAAGAGGTCAAATCGATAAAAAAAGAGGTGGAAGAAAAAAAGGCAGAGCAGTAAGCTTTGCCTTTTTTATAATAATTTAGTCCCTAAAACTTATTTAAATAGCTTTAAGTAGTATAAACCGAATTAAATAACACATAGTCTGTTGTAAGGTCACTTCCCCATCCAATGGCTTCTTCTTTTCCTGTATGTAATTCAACATTGACCCGGATATTTGATTCGCGGAGGAGTTTTTTCATATAATTTTTATCAAACTCAATTGGTTTCCCCCTGTCAAGCACCAAAACCATATTGTTCATATCGCCGATATAAAGACTTGCCTTCTTGTAATTAAAAGAAACTCCTGCATTTCCACAGGCAGCAATGATCCTTCCCCAATTTGGATCCCTGCCAAACATGGCTGTTTTGACCAGGGAACTATCTGAAATGGCCCTTACCAATTTCCTGGCAACGTCCCCTGATCTGGCTTTGGTCACTCTGTATTCTATAAACTTGGAAGCTCCTTCTCCATCAGAAACAATTAATTTTGCCAATTGTGTCAACAGTTCCAACAAACGCTCCCGAAATAGCAGATAAATCGGATCGTCCTCTGAAGTTGCTTTATTATTCCCAGCCATTCCATTGGCCAAGATGGCTACCATGTCATTGGTAGAAGTATCCCCGTCCACAGTAATCATATTAAAAGACCGGTCAACACAATATTTTAAAGTCTTTTTAAGTAGTTCTTCTTCAATATTGAAATCGGTGACCACAAAAGCCAACATTGTGGCCATATTGGGATGGATCATACCGGAGCCTTTTGCTACTCCTGCGATATTGATTTCAATCCCGTCATATTCAAAGTCAACAAAAGCTTCTTTTGCAAAAGTATCAGTGGTCAAGATGGCATTGGCCAAAAATGCACCTGCCTTATGATTATTACTTAATTTGTGAATATTTTCTTTGATACCCTCCACCACTTCTTCTGTGGGAAATTTTTGGCCGATCAATCCTGTGGAGGCCACAATAACATCTTCTGCTTCAATATCCAACATTTCCGCCACTGCTTGGGCCATTGCTTCTGCACCTTTTTTCCCTTGATCTCCGGTGCAGGCATTGGCATTTCCTGCATTACAGACTATCACTTGGGCCCTATTATTTTTCAGGTGTTTTTCTGTTAATTTAATGGGTTCTGCCTGAACTTTATTTTGGGTAAAAGTAGCGGCAGCAGTAGCGGGGACTTCAGAATAAATGATGGCCAAATCCCGGCGCATGGATTTCACCCCTGTATGAGCTCCCCAACATTTAAATCCCCTGACATTGGTAACATTTTTGTTCATGGTTATTGTTTTATGGTTGCATTGGTGATTGCAATAATCCGGTTTCCTGCGGGATCCCTAACATTAAATTCATATTGTGAACCGCTTGCCCCGCAGCTCCTTTTACAAGATTATCAATCACGGACAAAACGATTACTCTTTGGGTTCTTTCATCCCAAATAGGCATAATATCACAGTAGTTGCTCCCCCGTACATCCTTTAAAGCTGGAATGGAAGATCGTAAACGGACAAACGGTTTTCCCTTGTAAAACTCCCCATAAATTTCATCCAGCTTTTTTTGGCTCATTTCTTCATTTACCTGGGCATAGGAGGTGGCCAAAATCCCTCTGTCCACCGGTAACAAATGGGGAGTAAATTGGATTTTGGCTTTTTCCTTTTGAAGATTTCCCAATTGCTCCTCAATCTCTATGGTATGTCGGTGAATGCGAAGCCCATAAGCTTTAAAATTATCATTGACATTGGAAAAGTGGGTGGTATTACTAGCCTTGACTCCTGCACCCGAAGTTCCTGATTTTGCATCAATAACAACAGAGCCTTCCTTTATCAACTGGTCTTTGAATAAGGGGGCCAGGCTTAGAATTGAAGCAGTAGGGTAACATCCCGGATTGGCAACCAGCTGAGCTCCTCTAATTCTGTTTTCATGCAACTCCGGCAAGCCATAAATGGCCCGGTCAAATGCCTCAGGAAAGACGTGGTCTTGTTTATACCAATTTTTATAAACATCAGGGCCACTTAATCTATAATCTCCTGATAGGTCTATCATCATGGCTTTTTTGTCTTTCCACTTTTTGATATATTCCATGGAAACTCCATGAGGCAATGCCAAAAAAACAACATCCAATTGATTCTTGGAAACTTCTTCAGCACTTTCAAGAGGCAAATCCAAAATGCCTAAAAATTGAGGATGGAGCTCGGAAAAAGGTTTTCCAGTGTGGGTTTCCGAGGTAATCATTTTTATTTCCACCTTTTGATGCTGCACCAAAATCCTCGCAAGCTCCGAACCGGTATACCCAGATGCTCCAACAATAGCAATATTGTATTTCTTCTTTCCTTCCATTATGCATCCATTTCACTAAGTATCTGGTCGATGAGATCCAATACCTGTTCCAAATCTCCTTGTGGAATATTTAATGGCGGAACCAGTCTTAATACCGTTTCTGCTGTTGCATTGGCAATGACACCTTCCTCCATTAATCTTTTTACCATGGGTGCCACTTCACGGTCAAATTGGATTCCCAGCATCAAACCTTTACCCCTTATTTCTTTGATCATGGGGTACTTTTGTTGCAATCCTGTAAACTGATCTTTTATCCATTCTCCTTTTTCAGCAGCTCTTTGACAAAGACTTTCCTCTTCAATAACCTGAAGATTTGCCAGTGCTGCAGATGCCATTAAAGGGTTGCCACCAAAAGTGGTTCCATGGTCCCCAAACTCTATGGCATCACTTACTTTTTGATGGCACAGGAAAGCCCCAATTGGAGTCCCGCCACCCAAAGCTTTTGCCAGGGTCATTATATCAGGTTGAACCCCAAAATGGTCTTTTGCAAACCATTTCCCGGTCCGCCCAATTCCGCATTGGATTTCATCAAAAATCAACAACACCCCTCTTTCATCACATAAGTTCCTCAAGGCAGAAAGGTATAGTTGATCTACCACATGGATACCTCCTTCACCCTGCACAGGTTCCAAAATAACAGCTGCAGCATCCTGTTCCATTTCCTTTTCAACAGCTTCCAAATCATTGAAAGGAACCTGGACAAATCCAGAAGGAATAGGTTCAAAACCCTTTTGGTATTTTTCCTGCCCAGTAGCAATAGTGGCCAAGGTCCGGCCATGAAATGAATTGGTCATGGAAATGATCTTCCCTCCTCTCCCATTTTGATGGGCGTACTTCCTGGCTACTTTGATAGCTCCCTCAACAGATTCGGCTCCACTATTTGTCAAAAAAACCTGGTTCATTCCCGATATCCTGACCAATAATTCACTAAGAGCAACCTGCGAAGGGCTCACAAAAAAGTTAGAAATATGAATTAATGTGGCTGCCTGGTCCTGGATGGCCTTGACTACTTTGGGATGACAATGCCCTACATTATTGACAGCAATACCTGCCAACATATCAATATATTCTTTTTCATCAGCATCCCATAACCTGCTTCCCTTTCCACGGATAAAAGCTAATGGGAAACGGTTAAATGTAGGTAAATAGTGGCGCTTATCGACCAAGTGTAAAACTTCATTACTTATTTTCATAAAACAATCAACTATTTGGTTATCGTGGTTCCAATCTTTTCTTTTCCAAGGATATACTTGATAATCTGTTCGGGTTGGGTCCCATTAAGAATAATAGCCCGCTTCACCCCTCCCTGAAGGGCTGTTTTACAAGATTCTATTTTAGGAATCATCCCTCCCTGGATACCTTTATTATAATACTGGTCCAATTCATTAAAATGAATCTCTTTCAGGATACTCTTAGGGTCGGGGTAATTTTCAAAAACTCCGTCCACATCTGTCAAAACGATATAATCATCCACCTGTAAAGCCGAGGCCACTTTTCCGGCAAAAACATCTGCATTAATATTATAGTCATCTCCTTTTAGGTCAGAGGCAATACAAGTAATAATAGGAATATAGTTCCGGTCCAATAAAATCCGGAGCAAACTACAATCCACCTTTTTGACATCTCCCACCTGGCCCAAGTCAATTTTCTGAACTTTACCTCCATTGTCCCTGCTGTAATGCCATCGCTTAACTGCAGTAACCATTTGGCCATCCTTTCCGGATAACCCCACGGCACTTAAACCTGCCTGATTAAATACTCCCACCAAGGAACTATTGACTTCACCTTTTAGGGTTTTTTCGATATGAGAAAGCGCCTCTTCTGTAGTATGCCTTTGCCCGTCATAAAACTGGGAAGCAATCCCAGCTGATTCAAGGGCCTTATTGATAAAGGGACCACCTCCGTGAACTAAAACCACCTGAATTCCATGTTCCTGAAGCTCCTTTACCTTTTTAGCAATTTCATATTTGAGCGACTGTTTAGTCATGGCATTCCCACCATATTTGATGAGAACTTTTCTAGTCACCATTTTAATATTTGTTATTTAATTAAAAACCACTTAAAGAATTCTACATTGATCTAATCTCAATCAAAACCTTAGTTCCAAGAAAAAAAGGTTCCCTTTTCCAATATACCCAGGGATTTTTTCCCTTGAACATTGTTTTTGTCATTTAATACAATGGTCACAAACCATTTCAAAATCATTACTTTTTATTCTTAAAATATAAATGATTTGGAGGTTTTAATAATTTCTTCCCATTTAATTTACCATTAAATACACTCCATTTATCCGGAAAGGCTTTTTCAATTACCCCATCCACAAAAAAAAATCCTTTGGTAACTTTACAATGAATTATTCCCTCCGTAAGAATAAAGTCTTCCTTTCCTAGGTAATGTTGTTTTTGGAATAAGGTCATAAAAATCTCTTTCTTTTAATTTAATAAAAAGGTTTGGCTTAGAAAGATGATTCGGTAGAAAATCAATATTGGATTACAGGTTATTAGTGGATTCGGTTCCCCAAATTAATTTCCAATAACTTCTGCTATGTGCAAATGATTTGTTAAATCCCAAATAAAAAGGGCTTGCAATCCTGGTAAGATTAAAAGCCCCCCAGTGATTGGAATTGAAATACTAATCCCTGGGTTTAGATTTTAGAAAAAATTTTGATAGTAGATCCGTGGTTTGTGACTAAATCAATGAAGCGGGCTCTTTGGCTCCGAATGTGGGCCAAATTTCTAAGTATTAAATATTCCACACTAAATTTCATATATCTAATTAGCTCTCCAGAAATAGGGAGAAAAAATCACCAATATGGTAAACAGTTCCAACCTTCCCAATAACATAATAATGCTTAAGAATATTTTGGCTATTGGGGAGAAAAAGGAAAAATTATCCAAAGGTCCTACCAAGCCTACTGCAGGCCCAACATTTCCCAAACAAGTGGCTACAGCCCCAAAGCTTGTGATCATATCATATCCCAAAACAGACAATACCACACTTCCCATTACAAAAGTCATCAAGTAGATCAACAAAAAGATCATAATATGGGTTATGATCTTTCCTGTAACCCTGTCCCCATTGATTTTTAGAGGCACTACCGCTCTTGGATGAACAATTCGTTTGAATTCAAGAATTGTATTTTTAAAGAAGGAAAGGTGCCTAATAAATTTAATCCCTCCTGCTGTAGATCCAGCACAGCCACCAACAAACAACAGTAAAAAGAATAATATGGTTAATCCATGGCCATAAGAAGTATAATCAGCAGTTACATATCCTGTGGTAGTCAAAAGTGAAACGACTTGAAAAGCGGTATCTCTAAAGGCCTTTTCCAAATTTTCTCCTGAGAAGTGAAAGACCGGAAAGGACAATACCAATATGATAAGAGTGGTAACAATTACGTAAGCTTTAAATTCATCACTTTTCCAAACCCTGTCAAACTTTCCTACCAGGCCGAAATAAATCACAGTAAAGTTAGTTCCTGCCAAAAACATAAAAAGGATGGCCACATATTGGATAAAGGGAATTTCAAAATAAGCCATACTGGCATTTTTTGTTGAGAATCCTCCTGTTGCCATGGTGGTCAAAGCATGATTGATAGCATCAAAAAAGTTCATTCCTCCAATATAGTAAAGCCCCATAAGCAAAAGGGTCAGGCCAACATAGACATACCAAAGCCTTTTGGCAGTTTCCCGGATGCGAGGGTGCAATTTATCGGAGGTAGGCCCTGGGGATTCAGCCACAAATAGCTCAATCCCACCTATTCCCAATAAAGGGAAAATTGCTACAGTTAATACAATTATCCCCAAACCTCCAATCCACTGTGTCATGCTCCGCCAAAAAAGTATTCCTGCAGGTAAATTTTCTATATCATTGATTACCGATGCGCCGGTAGTGGTAATCCCAGAAACCGTCTCAAAAATTGCATCAGGCAGTTTTGGAAGTGTCCCGCTGACCAAAAAAGGCAGCATCCCAAATATTGACATAAACAACCAACTTAGAAAAACAATCATATACCCTTCCCTTTTCCTGATGATTTGGTCCTGTTTGGAAAAGGAAAAAAATAAAAGTGCCCCCATGGCCATACTGACAAAGGAGGAATATATTAAGGGCATCTGGTCCCCACTGTGGTAGTAATATGAAAAACCAATTCCTGGCAGCATCAAAAGACCCAATAGCATCAATAAGCCGCCCATTAATTTTCCAATTGCCTTAAAATGAATCATACACTAATTAAATAGTTTCTCCAAACTTGTTTTGGCTGAGGGCAAGGCCAAAACTATGGCCTTATCATTCATTTGGAGTCTAAAATCACCATCGGGAATAAAAACTTCTTCACCTCGAATCACCCCTGCAACAATAGCGGTGTCAGGAAAATGAAGCTCTTTCAGTTGCTTTTTGGTCAATCGGTTATTTTTGGAAATGACATATTGAATAAATTCTGCATCTACCCCATAAATACCTGAAATGGCCTCCACTTTCCCTTTCCTGAGGAAGCGGGTAATTTGGTTAGCTGCCACCAGCTTTTTATTGATAAGGGAATCTACCCCAATACTGTGTGATATATGGATATATTCACGGGTATCCACATGGGCAATGGTTTTATACACCCCATGGTTTTTGGCACTCAAACTTGTGATAATATTGATTTCCGAACTTTCGGTAAGGGCTAAAAAAGCCTGCATTTCTTCCAGACCTTCCTCTACCAAAAGCTCTATGTTTTTATAATCCCCATGAATGACCAAAGTACTGTCCAAACGTTCCGATAACCACTTACATCTTTCCTTATCATTATGGATAAGGGTTACCCGGTATTCCTCTTCCAATTTTAGGGCGGAGGTAAAAGCCAAGTCATCCCCTCCAATGATCATTAAATTACGAATGGTGACCTCCCTTTGCTCCATCAAATCAATGATGGATTCGTTGGCTTTTTTATTGGAAATAAAGTAAACGTGATCATTGTTCCTCAGGACAGTATTCCCCTTGGGAATAATGGTCATTTGGTCCCGGACTATTGCGATGATGCGGATGTCTTCAAATAGTGGCAAAGCCCTGGTTTCTGAGAGTTTTTTATTTACCAAGGCGGAATATTGGTCTAAAATAATTCCAACCACATTTAATTTCCCCTCGTCAAATTCAAAAATATCGGAAAAGGTAGAGTGTTTCACCAAACGATAAATCTCCCCACTACAGAGCATCGTAGGAGAAATGATGTTATCAATACCCAGGTTATGAAAAAAATTAATGTTTTGCTCTTCAAGGTAATCGTGGTTCCTTACCCTTGCAATTACCCGTTTTGCTCCTAATTGTTTGGCCAACATGGCAGTAACTAGATTTGTTTTTTCCGAGGTAGTCACCGCCATTACCATATGCGCTTCTTTTACGTTAGCATTTTGCAATACCTCTATGGATGCAGAATCGCCCCATACGGTTAAAATATCTAACCTTGCAGAAACGGTCTCCAATACATCCTTATCGGTATCGATAAGGGTAATGTCCTTGTTTTCATAACTCAGGTGCTCGGCCAAGTGGAAACCCATATCACCGGCACCAGCAATCACAATATTCATGGCCATAGCCGTAAATATAAGTGCTTTTTAGGAGCAAAGACAAAATTAAAAATTATATTTTTCCTCAATTAACTCCTTTACTTATTGAAAATTCTAATTTTCAATTCACTCCAGCCATGAAAATCGCATGATACCTCCTGAACTTCTGGACCTTGCGCAACTATATCATTAGAATTTATCACACCTAAATTTCCTCCAAAACAGACTCTCCTGAGGAAAAATCTCCTGAGGTCCATTCCCATTTTTCATGAAGCCTGATTTTTCCGGAGGGTAATTTTTCTGGGGTGGATTTTCATTTCCCAGTAATGATTTTCCCTTTTTTTATCGACTTGGTGGTAACGCATATCAATTACCCCTTTTTCGTCCACAGTACCTATATGATGACCCAATACAATGTTTTCCCCCTGATAAGTTGAGGTCAACAAATTGCCATTTTGGTGGTAAGTAAAAAGGGTTTGATTGGAAACTTGCCCATTTTCCGAAACAGTTATAGGCTGAAACTTTTTATTGTTGTAATTCATTGCTCTTATATTTTAAATAAAAAAAGGTAAAACCACCCCTTATAGTTATATGGCCGAAGTATTCGGATGGTTTTACCTTAAAAAAAGTACAAATGGCAGTGGCTTTTTTAATATTTTTATCCAGCCTCTACCTTTTTAGAAAATTCATGTAGAATTTTCTCAACTGAAATCTTAATGTTTTTATATTTCTGTTTTGGATTATTGACTTCACCCACTGCACTGATCCTTAAAATAACCTGATCTGCTCTGGGATCAATAAAATCTATCACCAACTCACCCAGATCATATTTTTCCAGTTTGGTAGGGTTTCCCCAATATGGATATGGCATACGGTACATCCAAGGGTTATACATACCATATCCCCACATACTTCCAGGGTATTGACTGACCTCTTTTTCCCCTTCACTCAACAAAGTGTTGTAACGCAGTATTAGGTCGGGTGAATTTCTATCAGGTTCATAGCCCATTTCCTTCATCCCTTCAGTTAGGTTATGGACCAGATTTTGATCCAAAACCGGTGAATTCCAAGCATTTTTTCCTTTGTACTGATTGATGATGGCAAAAGTCTTATAAGATTTTTCATAATTCAATTCGCTTTTTTCAGTATAAATCTTCACGGGACTACAGGAAACCACCAGCAGAAATGGAATGATCAACGCTATTAAAACCCGAATTTTCATATCTTCCTCCGTTTACTTAAAAAACGAAGGAGATTGGCCAAAGTTGCCTGCATATTCCTAAAATGCCCAAATTTCTATTTCCATCTTTTACCGACCTTTTCAAGTATTTGTTATTCGGAGTATTTGGTATTTTGATCTCTTCTTACTTAATATCTTGTAACCTTTAATTCAGTTTCACCAATCAATCCCCCAACAACTTCGAACGCTCTTTCTCTGGCAATTCTTCTATATCCTTCAATTTCCTTTGGATTACCCTTGTCCTAGCGCCCACCAAGCTGTCCAAATCGTTATTGGCTTCATTTAGTTTCTTCTGGGCTTTTTGAATCAGGTTGCCAAATTTACCAAATTCAGTTTTTACTGCGCCTAATACCTGCCAAACCTCACTGCTCCTTTTTTGAATGGCCAGGGTTTTGAAACCCAGTTGGAGGCTATTTAACATAGCGGCAAGAGTTGTAGGACCGGTCACAACCACCTTATATTCCCTTTGCAAAGTTTGAGTTAGCTCTGCATCTCTGATTATTTCTGCATACAAACTTTCCATAGGAAGGAACATTACGGCAAAATCGGTTGTGTAGGGAGGATTGATATATTTCTGATGAATATCCTGGGCGGATTTTTTCACTGCTTTGTATAAGGCAACCTTATTGGCCGCGGTTAATGCCCGATCCCCAGTTTCATAAGCATCCAATAGTCGGTGATAGGCATCCTGGGGAAATTTAGCATCAATGGGCAAAAACACAGGCTCATCTGCATTATTTCCCGGCAACCTTACTGCAAATTCCACCCTTTCCGCAGAATTGCTTTTCATGGCTGCATTTCGGTCAAATTGATCCGGAGCCAATATATTTTCTAATATGCTTTCCAATTGGTATTCCCCTAGTACTCCACGGCTTTTTACATTGCTCAATACTTTTTTAAGATCCCCAACTCCCGTGGCCAAATGCTGCATTTCTCCTAAGCCTTTTTGAACAGCCTGCAACTGTTTGCTAACTACCTCAAAAGATTGTCCCAAACGGGTTTCTAAGGTTTTCTGGAGTTTTTCATCCACAGTTTCCCGCATTTTCTCCAACCTTTCCTCAGTGGACTGAAGCATTTTTTCTTGCCTCCTCTCAAGGTCCCTGAATTTTTCCCGCTGAAGTTCATTAAAATCCCTTACATTTTCCCTGAATAGTTTCCCAAAATCCCTCAAGGACTCATTTTGGTCCTTGGAATTGGCTCGCAGGGTATCAAAAACCATCTGGAACTGCTGTTGGATGCTTTGATTGATTTCTCCCCTGTTTTCTGACATTTGCCTGGAAAATTCCATTTTCAGGACATCAAAATGCTCAGTGACCGTTTTATCCAAAGATTTCCCATTTGAAACCTTCCAAATCAAAAACAACATTAATCCTGCATTAACAATCAAAAAGCCCAAGATCAAGTCTTCCATAATTCTTCATTTATTCTGAAAGGCAAATTAATCCCTCTTACAAGTATTACCTAAGGTTCAATAAAAGTTTTGGGACATTTTATGTCAAAACCCTTATTATAATTGTAATGGATAGGTCTTACCTATAAAAGCATTGACTTTCCAATATTTTATTGACTTTTTGATTTGGGTAAAACCATTTTTCAGGAAGAAAATCTCCCTTATTTTAATTAACTTTATTTTGAATTTTAAATCATCAGAGATTAGCCATGATGAAAATAGATATCAACAGCGATTTAGGTGAGGGAATGCCTTATGAAGAGGAACTGATGCCTTATATCACCAGTTGCAATATTGCCTGTGGTGGTCACACGGGGAATGAACTTACCATGACTGCAACCTTGGAGAGGGCTAAAAAATTCCAATTAAATATTGGTGCCCACCCCTCTTATCCTGATAAGGAACATTTTGGCCGGAAATCCATGAAAATGGAAAAAGAAGAAATGGCTATGAGTCTTTTAAACCAGATCAAAAGTTTAGAAAAACTGGCCAATAAAACAGGCCAAAAAATCCACCATATCAAACCTCATGGCGCCCTCTATAATGATGCTGCAATAAACTATGATATTGCCCAAGTGATTATTGGCTTGATGGTGGAGAATTTCCCGGAAACATTCCTTTTTGCGCCTAATTCTTCAATTATTGAAAAAATGGCAAAAGAACATGGGGTAAAAACCAAATCTGAAATTTTTGCAGACCGTAAATACCTGGACAATTTAAGCTTGGTACCCAGAACGGAGAAAAACGCAGTTTTAATTGAATCAAAAGAAGTTATCGATCACCTTTATAGAATGGTTTTTGAAGGATATGTAAAAACCGTAACAGGAAAAATTAAACCTATAAAAGCGGATACTGTCTGTGTTCATGGGGATAATCCTTCCGCCCTTGCTTTGGTGAAGGAAATTTATGAAGTTGTTAATATACCGATGGAAGAATGAACACTTATGCCTTATTCATTAAATTATAAATTTATCGCTCCTAAGATCATTGAAATTTCCTGGCCGGATATCGTGAAAAAAGAAATTTTGCTGGAAATTATGAGAATGAAGAAGAGGGTCCTAACAGCCTGGAAAGATGAGCTCCTGGATATCATCATGGGCTATCATCGTTTAAGTTTGCATTTCAACCATGAGGTGGACCTTAATCATATTATTCCCGAATTTGAAGAGTTTTATCAAGAAGGACCAACATCAAAACCTTCCCGCAGGAAATGTTGGAAAATTCCCGTTTGCTATCAGGGAAAAGATCTGGACAGAGTAAGCCAAAAAACCGGTCTGGATCAGGAAGAGATTATCAGCCTGCACCAGTCCAATAGCTACCTGCTTCACTTTTATGGGTTTATGCCTGGATTTATGTATTTGGGAGGATTGAATGAAAAGCTATTTGCCCCAAGAAAAGAAGTCCCTGATCCCCTAATAGAAAAAGGCTCTGTGGCTATAGGGGGAAAACAAACGGGCATTTATCCCATGGATAGCCCTGGAGGATGGAATATAATTGGAAAAACTCCCATATTGTTATTTGATATTAAATCTCCCCAACCGGTTTTTGCCCAACCTGGAGATGAAATCAGTTTTTACTCCATTGGAAAGGAGGAATTTATGGACCTCCAACAAAAAATAAAGCATCAACATATTCAACCCAAACACGAACCTGCTCATGCCTCATATTAAAGTGATTAAGGCCGGCTTGTACAGTTCCATTCAAGATCAGGGTAGATTTGGACAGGGGCAATGGGGGGTTCCTAGTGCAGGCCCCATGGATACACTTGCTTTTAACCTCGCCAACCATTTATTGCGGAACGATCCCAATGATGCCTGTCTGGAAATGACAATGACCGGTGGCCAATTTTTATTTGAACAGCCCACGCAAATCGTCCTTACCGGAGCTTTTGGGGATATTTTATGCAATGACACCCCATATACTAATAACCAGGTCATCAATATTTCCTCTGGAGATGTCCTGAAGATCAAACCATTTCGCCAAGGTTGCCGCATGTACCTTGGCATTAAAGGTGGATTTCAAACAGAAAAAATACTTGGCAGCCGGAGTTGGTATCCAGGTATTACTTCTGCTCATAGGTTAAAAAAAAATATTCAAATTCCTTATAAGGTCTTTAAAGAAGAACTGGATTCTACTCATGCCCATGTAGCACCGGACAACACTTATTTCCAGGAAGAGGCCTTGGAAGTTTACCCAGGTCCTGAAGCTGAAAAAATGAAAAAGGATGATTTTGAAAAGTTGTTCGAAAAGTCATTTACCCTTTCCAACAGACAGGACCGGATGGGAATCCAGTTGGAAGAAACTTTTCCAAACACCCTGGAGGAGATTTTAACCTCCCCTGTTTATCCTGGAACTATCCAGCTTACTCCTGGCGGTAAATTATTGGTCCTAATGAAAGATGCCCAGGTTACTGGAGGTTATCCACGCGTGCTGCAGCTAGGTTCAAAAGCTTTATCCATTCTTTCCCAAAAAAAGCCCGGAGAGAAAATCAGGTTTGAGGTGAAATAATATAATCTGGTTGAAAATCTAATAATCATATTCCTACAATCCATTTATTTGCCAGCTAAAATAAAATCGTAAAAAACCGTAAAAGCTTATTCACGTGGAGGGTTTTGATTCCTCCAATTGATTATTGAAATTACAGGTACGATTACGGGTATTCTTATTATTAAAATCATTAATAAAAACTGCCCAGTTATCATTTTTTTATTTCATGGAAATAATCTTAATCTAAATTTCCCAATAATAACCAATAATCCCAATTCATTTTCCTATTCAAAAAAATGGAATTGGATGCTATCCATCCTTCCTTTTTCCATAAAATCTTTACACCTGCATCAACTATTTTTTTGTATATTAGATGAGGACAGAATCTAATTTTTCCTTTCCACTAAAAACAGAAAAATATGCAGTCCTGGTTAGCAATTCTTGAAAAAATGATCTGGCCCATATTTATCATTGTTCTACTTTTTGTTTTCAGAGATAAAATCAATGGACTTTATGAAATGGCCACTGAGGGCAGGAGTGTTGAAATTGCTGGCTGGTTAAAAATCGGGGAAAAAGTCCAACAAACAGAAATCAATCAATTTGCCACCAAGGATTTATCAATAGAAGCCGTTGAGGGTTCAGGATCCGTAATAGAAAAAGGCGGGGAAAATCGCCTGATTGAATTACAGGAAAAATTAAGAAATTCAGAAATCAAAAGTTTTGACATATTAAAAATCACGAATAACAAAATCTATTACAAGGACCTTTTAGAAAAATACATCTCTACCCTTGGCATCAAACATATTGTTTTCATTAAAGATGGAAAGTTTGACGGTTGGATGGCAAGCAGCATTTTTTCAGGCCAATTGTTAGTTTTCCAGCAAAATACTTTTGGATATGACCAGCTTAGAAATTCCCTTGCGGGAATTAGAAAAACGCAGATAGGTCCTCAGGAAAAAACCTCAGTGGTACTTAAGAAAATGCGCGATGAACAAATGGACAATATTGCCATCGTAGAAAATGACACATTCAAATACATTATCAATAAACAGGACATCATAACGGCAATTGTATCCAACTCCATTCCTATAAATGGAGAGTAAAAAATAAACCCAATAAATTCAACATGGAAGATTCCTATCACATTACCCATATCTGCCATACCGACGCTTCCCAAAAGGCAGTTTTTAAAGCCTTAAGTACTATTAAAGGATTGAGCCATTGGTGGACCGCTCAAACCCATGGAAATCCTGGTATGGATGGAACCATTGTATTTCAATTTGGAAACAGTTTCAAGGATGAAGTACACGTTACCGATTTTGAACTTGATAAAAGAATCGAATGGACTGTTTTGGACTCTGTGCCAGACTGGATCGGAACTATTATCAGTTTTGATCTTGACCAACATGAAGGAAAAACCCGTATCCGACTGACCCATAAAGGTTTTAAACAACAGGATGATTATTTTGCTCAATGTAATTTTTCCTGGGCAAAATACTTAATCAGCCTTAGAAACCTGGTGGAAAATGGCCAAGGAGACCCTTACGACGATCACAAACCATTTGACTAATCATAAAAGAAAAATTATTATGAAAAAATTTATTGTCATTTATCATGCCCCCATCTCCGCCCTTGAACAAATGGAAAATACTTCCCCTGAAGAATCCAAAAAAGGGATGGAAAAATGGATGGAATGGGCAAAAAAATGCGGGGACAAGTTAGTGGACATCGGCAACCCCTTGGCTAATGGTGAAAAATTGTCCACTAATGGAAGTAGTGAAAAAAGCAAAAGGGAGGTATGCGGATATTCCATATTACAAGCAAAGGATATGGAAGAAGCTAAAAAATTACTTCAGGGACATCCGCATTTGTCTGGATGGGATGCCGCCTGTGAAATCGAGGTCCATGAAACCATGCCACTTCCTGAGTAATCCCATCAAGAGAATAAAAGTATTTAAATTGCCTTTGGGGATCATGATAAAGTGATCCCTTATTTTTTTTTCATATTCCCTCTTAAAAACCCAGCCATTATTAATAGCAAAATCAACTGACTTTCATTAAATTATAATGGAGGGAAATTAAAATGGGTTCCAACTTTACTATCCGATAATTAATTAGGTTAAACCTACTTCAAATAAAAAAATGAAATGTTTTATAATTTTCCCTTCAAAATAAAAGTTGAAGGAATATGGAATAAATCAAAAGCAAAGTCCTTAAGCTTCAAGCTAGGGCTGGATAGAAACCAAAAGATATTTCAAAATGATTGAACAATTTAAAGTTTATGATACCAATGTTTTGGCCTTGGAAGTAAAGGATGGCTTTAAAAAGGTAGATGAGCAATTATTTGAAAAACTGGTAAAGGATAAATTGAACCAGGGCTATGAAATTGTAAATGTATTGGTGAAATTGGATGAAATGGAAATTTCTAAAAGCAGCATTAAGGCATTTTTTGAGGATGCTATTTGGTGGCTTAGAAATTATAATCATGTGGGCCACTTAGCTGTAGTGGCCCATTCCAATATTGTAAAAGCCTTGATTCCAATAGACAATTTATTTTTTCAAAGGGCTAGCAAAGGGAGAATAGAACGGTATTTTGATATTTCACAATTGGATGAAGCTTTGGAGTTTGTAAAAGCTGGAAAAAAATGATCAACAAAATGCAATGAAGATAACCATATTAGGAACAGGGGCAGTGGGTCAAACCATTGCTGCCCGATTGTTTGAATTGGGTCATGAAGTAATTATGGGAACCAGGGACCCAAAAGAAACCCAAAAAAGAGAATCCCCAAATCAAATTACCGGAAAATCATTTGCCGAATGGTATCAGGACCACTCCGGAATCAAACTACTTCCATTCAAGGCAGCCAGCACATTTACCGATTTGGTGATAAATGCCACCAACGGAGCAGCCACACTAGATATTTTAAGTGAAATTGGAGCATCCAATTTAGAAGGAAAAATACTTTTGGATCTTGCCAACCCTTTAGATTTTTCCAAGGGCTTTCCCCCTAGCCTATTTGTTTGTAACACAGATTCATTGGGAGAACAGGTCCAAAAAAAATTACCCAAAACCAAAGTGGTTAAAGGTCTTAATACTATGAACGCCTACATCATGATGCATCCTCATAAAATCACTGGAGACCATCATCTTTTTTTAAGCGGAAATGACCAGGAAGCTAAAAATTCTATAATAAAATTATTATTAGAAATCGGCTGGAAAAATAAAAACATTATTGACCTGGGAGACATCAGTACCGCCAGGGCAACAGAAATGTTATTGCCTGTTTGGTTACGATTATACAAAACTTTGGGTCATACCAATTTTAATTTTCACATCCAGGGAGCTTAATTATTAATGGGAAAACAAGCCTTATTATGGCTTTTTTGAATAAACAAAATAAATACGCTATCAGTCATGGCAGGTAAAAATAAAAGCCTAAAAAAGACTTTTTTTGTACGATGCTATGCGGAGCTGAATGATTTCCTTCCTCCTGAAAAACGACAAAAAACCTTTTCCACTCAATTCAAAACTCCCGTAACTGTTCAGGAAATTTTAATTTCTTGGAAAATCCCTTTATCAGAAGTAGACCTTATTTTGGTCAATGGACAGTCCGTTAGTTTTTCTCATTTCCTTCAGGAAATGGACAGAATCTCCATATATCCCACTTTTGAATCATTGGATATCTCCAACCAAACGAAAGTGAGAAACCATGGCTTAAGAGAAAGTAGGTTTATCCTGGATGCTCATTTGGGAAAATTGGCAAAATACCTCCGTATGTTGGGATTTGATACACT
This sequence comes from Echinicola jeungdonensis, assembly GCF_030409905.1. NCBI lineage: Bacteria > Pseudomonadati > Bacteroidota > Cytophagia > Cytophagales > Cyclobacteriaceae > Echinicola > Echinicola jeungdonensis. The sequence continues at coordinate 328,121 of NZ_JAUFQT010000002.1, read as the reverse complement.
TTACCGCAATGATTTTGAGGATGATGATATTATTGAAATTGCCCAAAAGGAAAATCGAATCATACTAACCCGGGACAGGCTTTTACTAAAATCATCAAAAATAAACCATGGTTACTTTGTAAGGGCGATTGATAAGCATGAACAACTTAGGGAGATTGTCCAAAAGTATGACCTTTACAGTCAGTTCAAATCCTTTTCCCGATGTATGACCTGCAATTACCCCTTAACCCGGATAGAAAAATCAAAAATACTTCCAAAAGTAAAACCTGAGATTGCCCGGGTATTTGACGAGTTTTTTTATTGTAAAAACTGTGATAAAGTTTTCTGGAAAGGCTCTCATTTTAAAAGAATGGAAAAATATATCAGAGATTTGATTTAACCATTGGATTTCAGCTTCACTTCTCAAGCTAAAACTGAATGTTGATCTGCATGGGTTTAAATGTCGGATAATTATCATAAAATCTAAAACTTCACCCTAATGAGCCAGCAAAAACTTGTGTTTTCAATAAATAAACCATCTCACAAAAATTAAATTTCGAATATAATTTTTGTAAAAAAAATTATGGAGATAATGGTGAAAGATTAGAGGACGGAATCAAATTTTAAAAGATAGTTTAATAAATAAATTGTAATCTCATGGAATTGTGGAATTAGGAAAAGTAATTAGGCCTCTTTGGGAAATAGACATAATTAACCTTTTAGTGACTTAACTAAAAGGTTAATTTGTTTTTAGGGTACTTTGAAGTAAAATTCAGAGTACAATTTGTGTAAGGAAAAGTACAATTACTGAATTGAAGGGGTTGATTTTTGGGGTGGTTTTGACAATTGGACACACCTGTCCTGTAATCCTTCTTTCCGGCGGTAGTTTTTGTCAAGCAGCTTTGTTGATGGGCGGGGATTCCTGTTGGTTTCTTCGTTTGGCAACTGCTACGGCGTTGGCTGCCATAATGCCGAACAGCACGGCCAGCTTTTCCCTTTTATCTCCCTTTACTCGTATTTTAACCAGTCCATAGTGGTTTTTATGGTTGCCGAAAGCCCCTTCCATTGCCGTTGCCCTTTGTTTGGAGACTTCAGCACTCAGAATCTTTTCGGCTTTGTTGTGCGGTTTGGGGCCTTTTTTGGGGAAGCCGGTGAATATGTCTTTGGAGGTACAATACTTTCTGTTGGCATTGGTGGCATAAATCCGGTCGGCACCCAGCTGGGAAGTCTGTCCGAAAATCCGGGTATGTTTTACCGTGGATATTTTCAACCGGGTACATTCATTGAAGTTGTTGAAGTCCAGTTTATCGATAAATGATAGCCCGCCTGTCTGAAGGATATGGGCTTTCATACCGAACTCCACAGGTTTGTTTTCCTTTCCCCGGACGATCGGCCGGAGATAAGGTTTATGGAGGGAAACGATGCGGTCCTTAAGTTCGGAGGGAGGATTTTCCAACAAAAACTGCTGCTGGACCAAGACTTTTTTGATGGTCTTCAGACAGGCAAAGTCATTTGGTTTAAGCCCCGCCCCTTGATAAAAGTCTAGGATCTCTTGTAACTGGCCAAGTCCTTTTTCCAACAGGAAGACCAGGGATTTTTTCCTTTTGAGGGTTTCCTTAAAGGATTTGCGTCTTTTACGGAAGTAGCCAAGCTGTTTGGCCTTCTGCTCCCTGTATTTTGACCGGGGCCTTTTTATGCCCAATTGTTTACATTTTTTGAACAGTTGCTTTTCAAACACCCACTGGCAGCATTCCCAGAGTAGTTTGGGGTCGGTGGGGAAACGGACATAACTTTCATAACAGGTGGCATCCATTAATAAGACGTGGCTGTTGTCCACATCCTGTTTCCAGTGATCCATTAGTACCTCTTGGATCTGTTCCCAGTGGCAATGTTCCTCGATGTAGGCCCTGATCCGTGTCATAATGGTAAGGTCCCGGATCTGTTGGTCTGCTGCCAATACTTTCCCGCAGAAATACTGAAGGCTCCAGTCGGTATTGAAACGCTCTATCAATTGGCGGTCTGAGGTATTCAGGTAGGCTTTCAAAAACATCAGGGCAAACATGCCCTTGGCACCGAACCACCTTGGGGCACCAGGCCCCTGCAGCTTTTCAGGAACAAGGCTCGAAAGCTTTTCCCATGGCAGGCTGTCATGGATCTGGCCAAGCAAGGAATTCTTGAAAAAGTGATACTTTGGAGAGTATCCGTCAAAGTCTTTGAAAATAGGGAGCTGTATGGTATCTTTCATAGTATTTTTGTCTGCAAACAAAAAATACGAAAAAGAAAACCCCGGAAAAAGCCCTTTTGGACGATTTTCGGGGTTTTTGAGTTATTTTTTCGCAACCCTGTTTATTAAGAGTCAGTGATTTAGCTAATTAACAAGAAGCCCTAATTAGCTCATTCGCATTATTTGTATTTTTTATACCCCAATATTGGATATTCCGGATGATATTGACCCCTGTTCCGGGCATATTGACCCCTCTTTAGGAGAGGTTTGGTTTAATAATCAGATGGCCTGACAATTTTACATTTTTTTTCTGAGACTTTCCCCTTTCAGCTCGATTCTGTAGGAGACGTGTACCAACCGGTCAAGAATGGCATCTGCGATGGTCGGCTCACCTATGACATCGTACCAGCTTGAGACAGGGAGCTGACTTGCAATAATAGTGGATTTTTTACCGTGCCTGTCTTCGATAAGCTCCATAAGATCGATCTGTTGCTGTTTATCCAGGTTTGTCAGGCCGAAGTCATCGAGGATGAGCAGGTCCGTTTTTGCCAGTTTATCAAAGAACCTGATGGCAGTGCCGTCCAGTCTGACCATCTTGATTTTGATCATGAGCTTTTGGGTGTTGAAGTAAGCGACCTTTTTCCCATGCACACAGGCCTGGTGGCCAAGGGCCGAGGCCAGGTAACTTTTTCCACAGCCGGTAGCCCCCGTGACAAGTACAGCATCCCCATTGGTTATATATTCCCCGGTTGCCAGGGTTGCCAGGAGCATATCATCCAGGCCCCTGGTTTTGTCCAGGGAGAGTTCTTCCAGTGAAGCTTTGTAACGGAACCCTGCGTTGGATTCCAGTCTTTTAAACCTCCTGTTGTCTCTTTCCTGTTCTTCTGCCTGTAACATAAGCTCAAGTCCTTCGGCAAGGGAGAGGCTTTGGTTTTTACGGGTCTCCTGTAGCGTTGTCCATGTTTGGTGCATGCCGTGGAGCCTGAGTTTGATAAGTTGTGTTTCGATCGGATTGGGCATAGTTGTTTAAAGTTTAAGTTATTGATATTGGTCATAATATGTTTTTCCCCTGACATTCCCGTGTTCAGGAAGTTCCCTGGCAGACGGCTCCGCTGTAGCTTCTGTCATATTGTTTTCCAGCATGTTCTTGATAAAGGTATAGGAGTATACTTTGTACTCCATGGCTGTATTGCAGGCTTTCTCCAGTCGCTCCTTATCCACCTTCCTGCCCAGGGCGAGCAGCCCGTCACAGGTCCTGTAAAGCTGTTCGGGGATCTTGCCCTGTTTAAACAGCAGGGAGATGTACCTGGACAAGACCTTTGAGTGTTGGGCGGCTTTGCTGCGGTAATATTCAGGACTTCTGTCCCTATAATGCTGGTGCTGGGAACACAGGTGTTCTTTGAGCGTGGAATAACTCCCTTGATTGAAGCCTCTGCTGTGTATGGCCACCCGTTCCCCTTTATGGAACACATAGAGCATACTCCGTGTATAGATCACCTTTACCCTTTGGCCTATCAGTGTATAGGGGACACTGAAATAGTGGTTGTCCCGGGCCAGATAGATGTGGTTGTTTTTGGCAACGGTCAGCCGGGCATAGTGTCTCAGCTCGAAGCGTTCCCGGGGAGTTTCCCCAACAGGCCCTTCTCATCGGCGAGAAACTTCTCTTCCCTGCAGTAGGGCTTTTGCTGCATCCGGGTCTGGTTATGGGCTTTTACCTTTTGGCCAATGGCCCTGTTTAAACTGTGTATATCGAAGAACTGCATATTCCTGAGCCTGGCATATACCCGGGAGTAAAGGACCTTTACCTGGTTCTCTACCAATGCCTTGTCCTGCGGCTTCCTCGCCCTGGCAGGCACTACAGCCGTGCCGTAGTGGTTGGCAAAATCCTCAAGGGCCTGGTTGATACTTGGCTCATACTTGTCGGCTTTGTTCACTGCGGCTTTCAGGTTATCGGGGACCAACAGCTGTGGCACACCCCCCAACTGCTCCATACAACGGCTTAGGGCATATAGGAAGTCCGGGATGGTCTGGGAGGCCACGGCCATGGCAAAGGCATAATCCGAATAGGGAAGGCAGGCCACAAACAGCTGGCACCGGACCTCTTCTCCGGTTTCCCTGTCTATGTAGGCGATGGGCTTGCCTGCAAAGTCTATATACAGCTTCTCTGCAGGCTTATGCTCAAGTACCATGGATGGCTTTGCCCGGGCAAGATCCTGTTGGTTGAGGTGGTGGCAAAACTGGCTACGGCCGTATCCATCGGGATAGGACTGCCTGTACTCTTCCCATAAAAGAGTTTTGGTCACCCCTTTGCGCTGGAGCTCTTTTTGATAATAAGCAAGGTTGGAGATAAAGTGTTCGTACCGGGGATCTTTGTAAGAAGGGTCCCCTGAAAGGAACTGTTTCTCAATCTCAGGTACCTCCATGGACAGGAGCTTCTCCGTCGTAAGCCCTGTTTTCTTATTGTTTTCCAACAGCTTGTCCAGCTTAAAAAGATAGCTCTTGACTGTGTTTTTGCTCATCTCCAGCATGCGGGCTATGGTTTTGATGCCCTTGCCCTGCTGCCGTAAAATAATCATCTGCTTGATCTGACTCATCGGTTTTGGTTTACCTGCCATCGGATTATACTTAGCGGTTTCGAAAATGTCCGCTAAAAAACCAAAACCATTCCATAGAGGGGTCAACTTGCTCCGGAATTTAAGCCTCAAAGGGGTCAGCTTGCTCCGGATTTAGCTCAATTTTTTCTTCAGGGGGTCAACATCCGCCGGAATGACAGGCGATTCTGGCCCTTAAAGCCACTTTGGTACCTGAATAATTGCCTAATTCGGAGGGGTCAGTTTACTCCGGATTATCCACCAATATTCCTAAACCCTAGCAAAAAAACACTCAGAAGGTGGTTTTAATTATGGATATCCGCTAAAGGCAGTCAATTAAAATCGCAGTCCTTATTATTTTGGAGGCAAAATCCTTTTATCAAAATTGAGAAAATTAAATCTTATGGTCCATTGAAATTATTGAATATTTATGGACCATACCTATTACTCCTATAGCTTTTTAAAAATTGTTTCTAATTGGTTAAATTGATAAATAATATAGGAGTAATTTCAGTATTATAATTTTATTTGAAATTTTTAGTTTTTTTACCATAAACACCTACAAATGGATACCTCAAACTTATCAAAAAGAGGAATAGACGCAGCTTCCTCTCCTATTAGAATAGATTTTGAATATTATTTTGATGCATTAAAAAACAGGTACCACAAAAAGGAAAACCCAAATGGAAGTTTCCCCATGAATGTGGCCGAAAACAATCTTTGTTGGAACCTACTAAAAAATAAAATTGCTTCTATCACCCAGGAAAAACCTATTCCAGAATGGGTGGCGGGGTATGGAAATCCATCAGGTGTATCATCCTTTAGGGAAGCAGTTGCAGAATTTCTCTCTGATTTTTTGATCGGATGCAAAGTGGACAAAGACCGCCTTGCTTTTTCTGCAGGTTTGACTTCAGTAATAGAGGTTACATCATTTATTCTGGGAAACCCGGGTGATGTAGTCGTTTTTCCCGCACCTAGTTACCCGGTTTATACCAAAGATATTGGAATTTTTTCAGGCCTGGAACGCTTCGACTTGATTACCCATACCGAATTGGACGAGCTTAAAAATGGGATGTTGGTCAGTTCAAAAACCCTTGATAAAACCCTAAAAAACCTCCAGGATAAAGGCAAAAAATTCAAAATATTGGTAATTACCAACCCGGACAACCCTACAGGTGGAATATATTCCAAAGCTCAACTGGAAGAAATTGCAGATTGGTGCATTGAAAATAAAATTCACCTGATTGTCAATGAAATTTATGGGCTTTCCATCATCAATACTGAACATCCAGATATATCCATGGATTACCAAAAGAAAATTGAATTTTATTCTTTTGGTAAAATAATGGATAAGCGAAAAAACCCCTACCTGCATTATTGGTATTCTTTTTCAAAAGATTTTGGCATTTCGGGTTTCAGGGTGGGCTTAGTCCATTCCTTTAATAAGGCCTTTTTACAAGCTTACAAAAATGTCAACTTCTCCCATTCCATTTCTAATTATACCCAATGGATCATGGAATCAGTTTTGGAAGATAAAAACTTTATTAAAAATTATATCCAAATCAACCAGGAACGTATTACCGAATCCTATGCAGTCGCAGCCAGCACCATGAAAGAGCTGAAAATCCCCTATTGCCCAGCCCGTGGAAGTCTTTTTGTTTGGTTTGACTTATCTGAGTTTTTGGAAGAAGACACCGACAAGTCCCAACAACAATTATGGATAGACCTTTACCAAAACACGGGAATGCTTATCACTCCTGCTGAAGGTTTTGGGCATAAAAAAAGAGGGCAATTCCGCCTGGTCTACTCATTTATTTCAAAAGAAGAAATCAAAGCTGCCATGGAAAGGTTTTCCCTATTTATTCATGATAAAAGAGGAGAGGTTAAGCATTATGCGATGTAAATGAGAACAGGAAGTTTTGACCACACCCAATATAAAAATATTGAAAACCATTAATTTAACGCATCCGATCATGGTAAACATATCCAGAAAAAATGCAAAATCTTTAGGTCCCACTTAAAAAAATAAAAACTTTCCAATTTGGAAAAGGTCTATTTTGTCCATTTTATTCAAAAACAATAGTATATACCTCTCCTTGCTGGGTGTCTATATCATAAAGGTAAGCCTCTTGAATTTGAGCTGGTTTTACCTCAGCTTCCTTATCTCCCAATTGTTTAATGATCTTTAGGATGGCAAGCTGGTAATAATGTAATAAGAGTAAAGCACTAGATGAAGAATTTTAGTGTTTTGAACTAAAAGTTAAATGGGGTTATTATTTTTTATGATTATCCGCAATCATGCCAGTAAGGATAAATGGAAGCAATAATGAGCCGGTCAAAAAGTTTTTGACCGAAATATTTTCTGTTGAGCTTATAACTAAACTCATCAAGATAGTTTTGCATCATCCTTTCACTTATCATATGGTATGTCTGCAGCTGTTTCTTTAAATTACTTATGGCTATATGAACCCATTTGAGGTTAAAATGGCCTTTATCAGTTCCAGAGACCTCTCTGACATGAACCTCAATACAGTCACCCAGATCTGAGAAGGTGGTACTCTTATCTGTTTGAAGCACTGAGTCCTGATCAATGAATTCTTTGACCAGACCTTGGGCTGTTTTTGCCTCTAAGTTCTTTATCTTCTTCATTTTAAAATATCTACAGCTCTTTTCAAGCTTTCCGGATTCAGGGTTTTCTAAAACTGTCGATTCGGCCATTACCGCTACAATGGACTGTTTTTGACTGCCCCTGCCTCTTTTGAGCTTGTTTTGGGATTTGGCTTTGGTGGCTTTTCCTACAAAGGCCTCATCATATTCTACCATATCCTCAAGCCTATAGATATCATCGCGTTGTCCCATGACCTTCCTGAGTTTATGGTACATCCTGAAAACAGGTTCATACCGCTTCATCCCAAGCTGCCTTTGTAGCTCTGAGGCACTGAAGCTCTTCTTAGTGGCGGTTATGAAGGTCATGGCCAGCAGCCAGGTCCTAATTGGAAGGTTGCTGTTTTCCATAACAGTACCACTCTTGATGCTGGTCCTGAACCCACATGAAGCACATTGAAAGGACTTCTTGTTTTCAAGCCAATAATGACGGTTACAGCTGCACCGTTTGCAAATGATGCCCGATTTTGTCCTTTGTTCTCTAATGAACTTAATACAGGAAGACTCGTCAGGAAACCGATTAATGAAGTTGATTATATTCATGGTCAAAACCGTTTATTTTGACCCAATTTATACAGAGTAATAACTTAACTAAAGCTATTGACACTAACTGTCACTTTTAATTTATTTGGCTACTGGTGTCATTGCGGATATACATATTATTTTTTTCAATTAATGCTTTTCATCTATTCTTTTTGTAAACCCTCTCCTTAATTGGTTACTATTTCTTAACATCCCTCACACAACGAAAACCAGTATGGCTCAACCCTGAGTCTTCGCTTGTTTTCATCCTTCTGGATACCCGGTAGCCACTGCAGTAGGAATCATTGCATAAAAAAGAGCCTCCTCTAACTACTCTTTTGGGTATCATGGGTTCATCGGGATCAAGTGACATTTGTGGTCTTTCCTTTCCGCTGATTTCATATGAATAGGCTTGAACATGGTACCAATCTTCACACCATTCCCAGACATTGCCTGCCATGTCATAAAGTCCATAGCCATTAGGTGGATAGGTCATTAATGGAGCGGTTCCTGTAAAACCATCCTCTCCCCTATCCTGGAAAGGGAAAAGTCCTTGCCAGAAATTGGCTTTATCACTGGCATTTTTTGCAGGTTCATTGCCCCAGGGATATACCGGATCATCTTTACCTCCCATGGCTGCCCATTCCCATTCTGCCTCTGTGGGCAATCTTTTACCAGCCCATTCAGCATAAGCATTAGCATCTTCATAAGAGACATGAACTACCGGATGATCCATTTTCCCCTCCAAATCACTATCAGGTCCCATAGGATGTTTCCAATTTGCACCAATCACCCATTTCCACCATCTACTTGGATTATCCATGGGCACAGGCCCATCCGTGGCAAAAAACACCATTGAACCTGGTTGCAACATTTCTTCGGCAGGCTTAGGAGTTCCTGGGGGAAGTTGTTTTTTTATTTCTTCCCAATCTATAGCCCTTTCTGCGGTGGTCACATAACCTGTGGCTTCCACAAATTCCTGAAATTGCCTATTGGTCACTTCATGTTGATCCATCCAAAATGGTTGGATTTCTTTTTGGTGCTTCGGAAATTCATCAGCAGAGGCCTGATCAGTTTTTCCTCCCATGACAAAAGTACCTCCTGGAATCCGCACCATCCCATCTTTAATTTGCCATTGTTGCGCTTTTGATTGCGTTTCCGGGGTTTTCTTATTTGGATCTGTCTGAATAACAGTAATTTTCTCTTCTTTTCTTTTGGAAGAGCGTTGCTCGGAGGAACAGCTTGTAAGAAAATAAGTCAGGGAAAGCGCCATCAAAAGGTAGGCAGGGATACTTCGATTAGTTTGGGTAAACATGTTTTATTTATTAATTAAACTTTAAAAAGGATGGAGAGATTTTTTTTCATCCATTTTTATTATTGAATATTGAACGAAAGTATAAAAATAAATTGTTCAAAGCACATTTAGAAAAACAACTATTTGAATAGCTCCTTGCCAAGGGCTTAAATAAAAAAGTGAAGAATCAACTGGTCTAAAAAAATTGGTGCTAATTCGTGGACTCCCTTCTAATCTTTTCAATATCCTCAGATGCGCTGGCCAGTGGGGTTCCCAATAGCTTTGCTCCATTATCGGTTATGAGAAAATCATCCTCTATCCGAATACCTCCAAAATCCCGGTAACTTTCCAACCGGTCATAATGGATAAAATCTTTGAATTTCCCTTCTGACTTGAACAAATCTATCAGTTCGGGAATAATATAAATTCCAGGTTCCACCGTCACTACATTACCGGCCTCTAACTCTTTTCCAAGTCGAAGGGACTTTAATCCAAATGCTTTGGACTTTTTGATCTTTTCCGAATAACCAACATATTCCTCTCCCAAATTTTCCATATCATGGACATCCATACCCATCATATGACCCAGACCACATTGAAAAAACATGGTATGGGCCCCTTGTGCAACTGCTTCCTTAGGATCCCCTCTCATCAAACCCACTTCCTTCAAACCTTCCACCAGTTTTTCAGCTGCCAACAAGTGAATATCCAAATATGGAATTCCAGGCTTTAAGGCTTCAATGGCTGTCATTTGGGCCTTATATACAATATCGTACAATTCTTTTTGACGCGGACCAAAACTTTCATTCACAGGAAAAGTCCGAGTCATATCCCCGGCATAATAATCACTTGATTCGGCGCCACAATCAAACAAAACCATATCGCCAGCTTTAATGGTATTTCCATAATAATGATTATGTAAAGTTTGCCCATCCACAGTAACAATAGGCAAAAATGAAAATCCTGCATTATGCTCCCTGGCTACTTTTTCTGCCACAGCCAAAAGCTCAAATTCTTTCATGCCAGGATGGGCGGCCTTAATCACTTCCAAGTGAATGGCAGCAGTAATACTTGCCGCCTTATCCATCTTTTCGATTTCCTCTGGAGATTTGATGTTTCTCTGTTGGGCCACTGCTTTAATAAATTTGGTAGATCCCATAGATTTCACTTCTCCGATTGGCTTATTAAAGAGCTTCTGCAATTTTAAAACGTGGGCTCCCCGGTAAGGAGGCAATACATGACAACCTTGGCGGATTAAATCTTTTAATTTTTTAAGAGGGGCATTTTGATCAATCCCCACCTTTTTTCCCAATTCGACCATGGTTGGCTTGGGACCGGTCCAAACGATTTCATCGATTTTCAGATCATTTCCAAACAAATATTCCTTATCCTCATCACAATCGATCAGGCCGATCATTCCTGGTTTATCAATTCCAAAATAATACAGAAAAGTGCTGTCCTGCCTAAAAGGGTACCAATTGTCCTTAAAATTGCGGCTGCTTTCTTCATTGCCCAAAAACAAAAGTTGACCAGTCCCCATGGCTTGCTTTAATTTCTTTCTCCTTTCCTGATAAATTTTGGCTTCAAACATGGCAAAATATCAATGAGTACAAATGACTAAATTTAAAATCTACATGTTTTTTGATTACTAAAGGTAAAAAATTTCCAGTTGTTACTTTCCATCCCTCCCAGAGGATAAAGGATCCTACAAGAATCGGTAAAGGTTTTTTACCACACGGGACGCTAAAGAATTCACAAAGGAACCAAGGGCCATATTTCTTGCCCAGCGTCCTTTGCAATTTCCCTATCTCGGCTAACTCCTTCTTTCTTTTCGTTTAAACCTTTATCCTTGCCGGATAATATTTTTGTTTTAACCAAAAGGAAACCCTTACCAACAAAATCAATGCAGGAACCTCGACCAAAGGACCAATCACCCCGGCAAAAGCTTGCCCGGAATTAAGGCCAAAAACTGCAATGGCAACAGCAATGGCCAATTCAAAATTATTTCCTGCAGCTGTAAATGCAATGGCAGCATTTTTATTATAATCGGCTCCACTTGCTTTGCTGATAAAAAAGCCCAACAAAAACATAAGCCCAAAATATACCAACAGAGGAAGCGCAATTCTTGCCACATCCATTGGGATTTGAACAATCAGTTCCCCTTTTAGGGAAAACATTACCACTATGGTAAATAATAATGCCACTAAGGTCAAAGGGGAAATACTTGGGATAAAGGTATTATTGTACCATGACTCCCCTTTAAGTCTTACCAAAATGACCCTGCTAAGCATCCCTGCCAAAAATGGGATGCCCAAATAAATAGCCACGCTTTCTGCAATAGTGGCAATAGAAATATCCACAATGGCCCCTTGAAACCCAAGCAACGGAGGCAACTTGGTAATAAACAACCAAGCATAAAAACTGTAAGCAAAAACCTGGAAAACACTATTTAAGGCCACCAAACCCGCGCCATATCCCCTACTTCCATCCGCCAGGTCATTCCAAACCAATACCATAGCTATGCATCTGGCAAGCCCAATCAAAATCAAACCCACCATGTATTCGGGGTGGTCCTGTAAAAACAACAAAGCTAAGGCGAACATCAATATTGGTCCCACTACCCAGTTTAAGAGTAAAGAAATCCCCAATATTTTCACATTTTTAAAAACTTTGGGGAGTAACTTATAATTCACCTTTGCCAAGGGTGGATACATCATCAGGATTAATCCTATGGCTATAGGGATATTTGTACTTCCTTGACTAAATGAATTGATAAAATCCGGTGTGGCTGGGAAATAAAATCCAATTGCTACACCAATTCCCATTGCCAAAAATATCCATAAGGTGAGATTTCGGTCCAAATACCCTAATTTCTTTTTTGAATTCATGCTCAAATTATTTTTGAAAACAAATAAAACATTTCTGCAGCTATCTGGTGGGATCTTTCATCGTACTTTATAGCCTCTTCCGATGTTCCATCAAATGCCTTTGGATCCTCATAGCGAACCGAAATTCTTGCTGTAGCCCCAGGAATGTAAGGACAATTTTCATCAGCATTGGAACAGGTTATCACCGCAGCAAATTCCGAAACTGCATTATACTTATCATCAAATGTTTTGGAAAAGGCAACAATGGGTTGGGCATTGTCAGAATAAAAAACCTGATATCTTGGGTTCTCTTTGCCTTTATTTTCGACTTTAAACCCTGTGCGTTTTAGGGATTCAACTGCTCTTTCATTAAAAGAGGTAACCTCCACACCTCCGGAATAGCAAAATACCTCTATCCCAAAATATGCTGCTGCAACCTGAGCCCAAACCTGGGAAAGCTGACTTCTTCTAGAGTTGTGGGTGCAGATAAAATTCAAATGAATGGGTTTGCCTTGATGCTTATGAGATTGGATATACTCAATCAAAGGTTCCAAAATCTTTTTCCGGTCATCTGAGATTTTAACATCAAGAAATTGATCAGCCTTTTTTACTAAGGGTGGAAATAAATCAGTTTTGTTCACAAAAATGTTTTTATGGTTTTAATATCTTTTTGAAACATTAACCTTAGCAACAATCAGTTCCTGCTGCACAAGAGATTTCTTTTGCTTTCAATCTAAATTTAGGCTTTCTGGTTTTGACAGGTCCACAGCAAGCCTGGTCTCTTTCTTCTTTGGTATTTGCCCGGTCTTTTGCTTTACAAGTAGCATGATCACTTCCCAGCTTCACAATTATCTTTTCAGGTCCTTTGACGATAGAAGCTACAGGCAAAACAGCGGTATTAAAAGATGGATTATCATACTCAAATTTGATTTCAGTATCCAGGTAAGTAGACCTAACTTTATTTACAACCTCAAAAATTTTAAATGCTTTACTGCTGTCAACCAGATGACCTGGTTCAGCCACCTCATTTTCCCAAAGTTGAACATGGGTTTCTGACCAATTATTGGCCACTCCCCCACAATCCACAGTATCAAAATCCACATTTTTCACCTCTGTAATATGAAAATCAGGACGAACAAATTGTCCAGGTGCATATTCAAAAGATAAAATGGTTTTAGGATTTTCTTTTAATATGTTAATAAACTCACTGGTCTTCATAATTGTAGAAATTTAATATTGCAATATTACGATATAATGGAGCGTTTTTTTTTAGCAACACCCTTCAGTTCCTGGAGGGGAAAATTGGTCAAAAACCAGATTGAAAATATCCTGAATTTCTGCCCAACGTTTGGGGTTAATGCAATAGCTAACCGAAACCCCTTCAATGGTTCCCTGGATAATCCCTGACTCCTTCAGCTCCCTCAAATGTTGACTGATGGTAGCTTGTGCAAGCCCCAATTCCTGGACCAAATCTCCATTAATACAAGTTTTGGACTTCAAGAGATGCTCAATAATAGCTACTCTGGCTGGGTGAGCAAACACCTTTGCCACTTGTGCCAATTCATTTTGGGCATCCGTAAACAAACTTGATTTTGTAACTCCCATGTTTAAACCATCATTTAATTGCAATATTACGATAAATATTGAAAATTAAAATGCTTTTCCATTTTATTTTTAAAGCTTTTTTAATGCTATCTTAATATCCAATTCCCCAGAAGTTAGATCAAATGATTTCCTGAAAGTATGGTGGTTATCTATTGCCGCCACTAGAGTCCTCGCCACATCTTCCCTGGGAATACTAGAACGCTCAAGTTCAATTCCAGCTTTAATTTTCCCTGTTCCTGCTTCATTTAACAACCTGCCCGGCCTAACAATGGTATAGTTTAATTCACTTTGTTCAAGAATCCGGTCTGCATAATGTTTGGCCACATAATAGGGCTTTAACACTGGGTTCCAATTTTCACGGTTATTGGCCTGAAGTGCACTAACCATAATATAGCGTTCTACCTCTGCCTCTTGGGCAGCTTCCATGGTTTTAACTGCTCCATCCAAATCAACCAGCAAAGTTTTATCCGGCCCCGTACTTCCTCCAGATCCTGCCGCAAAAATAATGGCATCACAGCCTTTAAACACCTCTGAAAGAAATTCGACACTGTCTTCCAAATCTGCAAGAACAGCTTTAATTCCCATGGATTCAAATTCTTCAATTTGATTTTCATTCCTGACCATGGCCTTTACTTCATGCTTTCCTTCCTGTTTTAAAATTTGAACCACCTGCTTGCCAATTTGACCATTGGCTCCTATTACCAAAATTTCCATAGGCTATTTTTGTATTATAATTAAAACTTGGATCATCATTTTAATAAAAGTGTAATGATCTTTTTTTATATAGTTAATTTAGTATAAATGAATCCCACATACTATATTAAAGAGATAACATCTTCATTAAACAAGGTTTATCAAATATCAAAATAAATCCTTAAGAAAGCCAGTAATTAAATCTTTCAAACTCCTCCCCAATAGCAGCTATCCCATCAATTTTATTTTCGATATTTCACAGAGCGGTATTATTCAAAGGGAATACTTTTGCTCAAAATGATTTCTTCAAGCCTCTTAACGGTTCAAGGGACAAGAACAATAACCTAACTCCTTTCTATTCATTTCATTTACAACCACTTAAAAAAATATTTGATTTATAACCAAATATTCAATCAGAGTTAAAAAATAATTAAAAGCCTATAATTCCTTTTTAAATTTTTATTTTTTACCCCTAATAAATTAGTAATTGTCCAAAAAGCCTGTAAATTCAGGGATTCAAACTATTTAAAAACTTAAATCACTATCACAATGAACAAATTTAGTGCAGTTCACGATCTAGTTTCTTCTCTTGAAGAAGATTTTGAGAAATTTTATGAAAAAGGTAATAAAGCGGCCGGTACACGTGTAAGAAATGGCATGTTGGATATTAAAAAACTTGCCCAGGAAATCAGAACTGAGGTTAGTGAAATTAAAAATTCCAAGAAGTAATTTATTCTTTTTTAACATGCAAACCTTGATCAAACAAATTTGGTCAAGGTTTTTCCTTCCTAATGAGCAAAATCATTTTTTATAACTTTTCTTCCAGTTACCTTCCTTTTACTGATATATTCAATTAGCAACATCTACTCTAATTGGAAATCAACTCTTTTCGAGAAAAGGGGGAATTTGTGTTTAAGGGATTCAAATTAAATAAAAACAATTTCCTTCCCTACCTTATCAATTCATTATTGGTAAAACTACAGTTGGGAAAAATTGGTATTCAAAAGTTAATTTTAATGTATAAGGATCGTGAAGAGGCAGGTGTTATTCTTGCCAGGGAATTGTTCAAGTACAAGGATTCCAATGCAATTGTGGTTGGTATTCCCAGGGGAGGAGTGCCTGTGGCCTACGAATTAGCAAAAGCCCTTCACCTTCCTCTTGAAATCATCCTTACCAAAAAACTAGGCTATCCTGGAAATAAAGAATATGCGATTGGTGCTGTTGGCTTGAAGGATCTTTATTTGACAACCCAAAGCCACATTCCAGAAGAGTATATTCAGGAGGAGATAAAAGATTTAAGGGATAGGCTTCAGGAAATGGACAAGAAATTTAACGGGAACCGAAATCCCCTAAGCTTAAAGGGTAAAACTGTGCTTCTCATAGATGACGGAATTGCAACCGGGATTACCTTACATGGGACCATACAAGTACTCAAACACCAAAAACCTGCCCGCATCATTTTGGCAGTTCCTGTTGCACCACAAGATTCTTTGGACCAGCTAGCTTCCTCGGTCGATGAAATTATTTGTCCATTAATCCCAAAAAGTTTATATGCGGTGGGGCAGTTCTATTACAATTTCTATCAGGTATCAGATGATGAAGTTTTGGAATTACTTCAAGAAGCAGAAAAGGCAGGATTCCAAAATAAATCTTAAAAAAGAATTAATATGGCTCAGTTTTGAAGTGAAAATTTAAATTATCATCCTCATTATTCCCTAATAACCATGCAAGATATAGTCAGAATACATGTTAAGCTTTTGATAAAGGGGTCAGATATTCCCTTGTCGGGGAATGAATACAGGGTTAAATTTTACGACGAAGATATTTTAAAAGATGATTACCTGGGTGAATCCACATTGGATGATAACGGCCATGCCATTTTTCCAATAACCCAAAAAAGTTTTAAATCCAAAGATTCTCCGTTTGAGGAAAAACCGGATATTTACTTTACAGTGGAAAAATACGGGCAGGTAATTTACAAAAGCAAAGTATTCGAGAACCTTGACCTCACAAAAGCAGGAGATTACCCCGTCTCCGGTGGGCATCATATCAAATTGGGCACCTTTTTGATATAAAACCATTTATTAAGATACCTTAACCCTAAAGATTTTTTGGATAGGCCGAATTTACTTGGTTGTAGAAATTATGGATAGATGATTCATGAGGGAATCCAAAATAATAAATGGGAAAGAATTGAATGTTCTCAATTGTCATTTTTCAGTTCATTTTTTTTAATTAATTATTGATTCATTCAAACCCCGAATACAAGGCCTATAAGACTCATTTACAGTAACTTTTATCGGACACATATCCGACATTAATCATTGAATATCATTAGGCATCAATTTAAATTAATGTTGCAATTTTAAGGATCAGAAAAAATTTAGAAAAGGGAATTTAAAGTAAGATCCAACTCCAAAATCTAAACGGAGGATTAATTGCAAAAAATAGTCAGTTTCCAAAAACTGCCTATACATAAACCTATGATAAACAAAGAAAAGTAATTACACCTATGATATAACGAAAACCTAAAATTTCATAAAAAAATGACAAATGCAAGGAAGGGAACCTCAATATTACATTGGGGTTTCCCGGGTACATTGGGAAAAGATATTTCGAAAAACTGGGCTACCCCCCAAATTGGAAATATTCACTCAATGGGTCACTTAAAAACAATAAATTTCTATTAACCACAACCAATCCAAATAAGGTTGGAAGAACACAAAATAAACAATGAAAACCTCAAAAAGAAATGGTGAGGAAAGCTTATTCCCTACCTTCAACAGCAGCTTAAATGAATTATTTGACATGCCATTTTTTAATTCCCCCTTCTTTGACACCTCTTCCATGTGGAGAGGAAGATCAATGTCAAGGGTTCCTGCTACCAATATCTGTGAAACCGACGCCGAATTTA
This sequence comes from Echinicola jeungdonensis, assembly GCF_030409905.1. NCBI lineage: Bacteria > Pseudomonadati > Bacteroidota > Cytophagia > Cytophagales > Cyclobacteriaceae > Echinicola > Echinicola jeungdonensis. Next base: position 310,768 of record NZ_JAUFQT010000002.1, on the reverse strand, counting down.
TCGTTGAGCTAGCAGCACCAGGAATGAAAAAAAATGATTTCCATGTAGATGTAGACAATAATTTACTGGAAATCAAGGTAGAAAAAGAGGAAAAATCCGATGTCAAAAAAACCAATTACACTCGCAAAGAGTATGATTATTCGGCCTTTTATCGTTCTTTTAATTTGCCTGAAACTATAAAAGCTGATAAAATAAAGGCAGAATATGAAAATGGTATCCTCAGGGTTCACTTGCCAAAAGTTGAAGCTTCAAAGAAAAAACCTATTAAAGAAATTTCCATTTCATAAACCGAAAATGCAATGGTTTAAAGGGCTGTGTTGATCAGCCCTTTTTACCTATTTTCATATCCATTTAATAAAACCCTGCTTCCTTATCCCCAGGATCATTTTTTGAAAACCTATTACTTCCGTTGTCTAAATCCAAAAATCCCTCAATTTTTGCATCTAATCACCTCAATTTATTGTTATGAAAATCAAAGGGGTTCATAAAATCGATCCTTGGTAACTTACATTCATTGAAAACCCAAAAAAACATGGTGCTTTCCAAAAATATCCAGAAGGCGCAACCCCAATTGCTGATTGGATTAGCTGGGGATAGCATGCTAGGCAGACTTGTAAATAAAAAAATATCTGCAACAGATTACAGATATCCCTGGGGGAATTTGTTACCCCTCTTAAAAAAAACTGACCTGAATATCATAAACCTTGAAACCACCTTTACTACCAGTAATAACAGTGTTCCGAAAACCTTTAATTTTAAAGCAGATCCGGACAAGGTTCAATGTTTAACTAGGGCACATATACAATATGTCACCTTGGCCAACAACCATATTCTGGATTTTTCAAATGAAGGTTTAATGGAGACCCTTAAAGTACTTAACAAAGCAAAAATCAAACATGTAGGTGCAGGAAAAAATGACATTGAAGCCCAAAAACCACTCATAATCCGAAAAAATGGGATAAAAATAGGATTATTAGGTTATACAGATAACGAACCAGATTGGGAGGCTCAAACCTCTCAACCAGGAATCAATTACCTTAAGGTGGGAGATATAGAAAAAGTAAAAAAGTCATTGATTCCTTTAAGGGAAAAGGTGGACCTCCTAATCGTCTCTCTTCACTGGGGACCAAACATGAAAAAAAGGCCATCACCTGAATTTGTGGAATTTGCCCACCAATTGATAGAACTGGGGGCAGATATCATTCATGGACACAGTGCCCATATTTTCCAGGGGATTGAATTGTACCAAAATGGATTGATTTTTTATGACACCGGGGATTTTATTGATGATTATGCAGTAAGTGCCTATTTAAGAAACGACCGTTCATTTTTCTTTTTATGTTCTATTGAAAAAAGTGGGGTAAAGAAAGTTCAACTCGTCCCGGTATTTATCAGAAATATGCAAGTAAATAAAGCTAAAGGAGAAGAGTATAAAGAAACAGTCCGAAGGATGAAAAAATTATCCGCAGAATTTGGCACCCATATGGGCGAAAAAGGAGACCTCATACAATTTTTCGCCTAACCCATTTAATAAATGCGGGAAATTCCTTTGCAGAGGTCACTTTACCATAGTTTTTTATTGAAACCAAAAGCTTTGAATACCTATAAAAACCACCCTTTTAGGAAATGAAGATAGGAACCAATAAGGGCCCATTTCGTTAGCGCATACCATTTTAAAATGTTATATTATAGATAACAAACTAGTAATCAAGCCCATGAAAAAGCATGATTTTAAAATAAAAGTGCTGGAAATGGCCAAAAAAAAGCAAGAACAAATCATAAACGATTTCAAGTCCAGGATTGAGGATCTGAAAAACAGTGAAATCATGATCAATGAAGATCAATATGAGTATGACCAGCAATCGCTTGATTCCAGTACAAATGACATGATCAATCACCTGGCAGATGAGCTTAATTTTGCCTTGGATGAACTAAATTTTCTCCAAAAAATGCAGGTGGGTGAAAAGCCATTAGATAGGGTTTCTTTGGGATCTATTGTAAAAACCAATAAAAAAACCTTTTTTCCAAGTGTCAGCCTGGAAAACTTCAGTGTCAATGGACAGGAACTATTTGGCATTTCCGGACAGGCCCCATTGTACCAATTGATGAAAGACAAAAAGGTTGGCGACAGTTTTGAATATAAAGGAGAGCGGTACAAAATTTTAGAAATATACTAGTTGATATATGACTGGAAAAAAACCACCCTTAACAAAGAAGCGCAATCAAAAGCCCGACCTGGGGAGAGGATGGATATATGTGATTTTACTTTTCATCCTTTTTTCCTTCTGGTATTCAGGTGGCCAGACTGGTATTCAGGAAATTACCTGGAAACAGTTTGAAGAAAACTATTTAAAGGATCAGGAAGTTGACCAATTGGTTGTAGTCAATAAACAAAGGGTTGAGGTGTATATAAAAAAAGAGCACCTTGATGATCCTCAATATCAGAACCTCCCGGAAAACATTTTTACAGGTACACCAAGTGAGGGACCACATTTTTTCTTCACCATAGGTTCAGTTGAAGTATTTCACGACCAATTGGAAAAAGCACAAGCTGATCTACCTCATTCAGATCATGTGCCTGTTAAATACCGACAGGAGACAAATTGGTGGACCAACTTAATCTGGTTATTGCCTTTCTTCTTTTTGATATTTTTATGGATATTCATAATTCGGGGAAGTGCTTCCAGAATGAAAAATATGGGATCATCTGTTTTTAATTTCAGCCAGTCCAAAGCCAGGGAAATGGAAAAAGGCGGTAAAAACAAGGTCGTATTTGATGATATTGCTGGGTTGGAGGAAGCTAAGGAAGAAATTTATGAAATGGTGAAGTTCCTGAAATCCCCTGAAAAATTCCGAAACTTAGGGGCCAAAATTCCCAAAGGAGTTTTGCTTGTCGGACCTCCGGGGACCGGGAAAACCATGCTGGCCAAAGCCGTAGCAGGTGAGGCAGATGTACCCTTCTTTTCCCTTTCGGGGTCAGAATTTGTAGAAATGTTTGTTGGGGTCGGAGCAGCTCGAATGAGGGATTTGTTCAAAAAAGCAAAAGAAAAAGCACCTAGCATAATATTTATAGATGAAATAGACACCGTTGGTAGGGCCAGGGGCAAAGCCCATGCTTTCCAGTCCAATGATGAAAGAGAAGGTACCCTGAACCAGCTTTTGGCCGAACTGGATGGCTTTGACACAGATACCGGGGTGATTGTCCTGGCAGCCACAAACCGGGGAGATGTTCTGGATCCAGCACTTTTAAGACCCGGCAGATTTGACCGGCACATTCACCTGGAATTACCAAATCTCAAGGAAAGGGTAGCCATTTTTAAAGTCCATATGCGGGATTTAAAATTAGCACCTGATATTGAACCTGAACTTTTGGCCTCCCAAAGCCCTGGTTTCTCCGGAGCTGACATTGCCAATATCTGCAATGAGGCAGCACTGATTGCGGCCAGAAGGGAAAAAAAAGCAGTGGACAAACATGATTTTATGGATGCCATTGACCGGATTATTGGTGGGCTTGAAAAGAAAAGTAAAATCATCACTCCGGAAGAAAAAGAAAGAATTTCCATCCATGAAGCAGGCCATGTTACAGTAAGTTGGTTTTTGGAACATAGCTACCCGGTATTAAAAGTTTCAATTATCCCTAGGGGAAAATCCCTGGGAGCAGCCTGGTACCTTCCGGAAGAGCACCAAATAATTACCAAAAAACAATTGTTTGATGCCATTTGTGTTGGTTTGGGTGGTCGTGCTGCAGAAAAAATAATTTTTGATGAAGTATCCACCAATGCCCTGGATGATCTGGAAAAGGTCACCAAACAGGCCTATGCCATGGTGATGAATTATGGTCTTAGTGATGAACTTCGGAACCTTAGCTATTATGATTCAACGGGTAGATATGAACAATCCCTCCAAAAGCCCTTTAGTGAAAATACGGCTGAAAAAATTGATAAAGAAGTCCAGCAAATAATAGACGATGCCTTTGATAGAACAGAACGAATCCTTCAAGATCACCAAGATCAGTTGCAACAACTGGCGAAATCCTTGAAGGATAAAGAAATCCTCCATAAAGAAGATATTGAAAAAATTTTGGGTAAGAAAAAAGTCAATAAACCCTATTCTTCTTTATTTCCATAAAACATTCCTTCAAAATAATCCTCATCATAAACTGGTCTTTCTTCACTTTTGACCAAATGGCCCTTTTCATTGAAATCCAATAAATGAATGAGCTGGTCTTCGTAAACTTTAACCTTATATTTTAGGTGGCCACTTTCGGTCTTTTCTTTTTTTATTTCACTTAAACAACCCTCTCTAAAATGATCTTTGATGTAATCTGATATTTCAAATGGAATTTTACTCATGACCTTTATTATTTTAAATTCCTTGATACACTTATAAATCGAAGCCTCAAAATCAAACCCAGGCTAAACTAAACAGTTAGCCTGGGAAATTCTTTAAATCAAATTTTAATCTTATTTATTATTTCTAAAGGATTTAGGTTTTTTATTAATTGGATATACCAATCGAAATTTAATCAGCAACCTCTTCCTTAACCCTGGAATAAACTCCCATCAGCTCACCATAAGCTATTATATGATAACGAAGGCCCTCTTCTACTTCTCTCCTAGAAGCGCCTTCCGGAAGTTTTAACAGATCATTTAAGGCATACACCTTAAAGAAATACCTGTGAGTACCTGAGGGTGGACAAGGTCCACCGTAATTAACTTTACCAAAATCATTTTCCCCTTGTTCTCCAGGAATCTCATTCTCACCAATATAATGGGTAATAGGGATATTCCACACTACCCAGTGGGTCCAAGTTCCCCCAGGAGCATCTGGATCTAACATTATCAAGGCCAAACTTTTTGCATTGGAGGGTATATTATGTATTTCTATAGGTGGATTAATATCTTCTCCTTCACAAGTATACTTAGTGGGAATAGGACCATTGGCTGGGAAAGCCTCACTTTTTATTTGCAATAGTTTATAGTCCATTTCAATTTCATTTAAATTCATCAGTCAAATCATAATTTAATTGGCCAATTCAGATTTGTCTTTAGGTTCAAGATTTTCAATTTGTTCAACTTTCTTTTTAATCAGTTCATTAACTGAACTCTTCCATTCATTAAATTTAACATCCAATTGCTCATTCAGCATTTTGGCCAAATCTTCTCCTTGTTTATATACTTTTTTTCGTGTTTTGCTACCCCTGTCCGGGGCCATCATTACACCAAAAGCTACACCCGTAACAATTCCTGCCAGAGTGCCCAGCAAAATTTTGCCCATATCCATATTTATATATTTAAGTTTTTGATTTACAGATGTTATAAATTAACATGAATGGCTATTCAAATAAATGATATTGGTCATAAGGTAAGAAAAAATTTCACCAGGGGCTTTTTATTCCCAATCCTTTCAAGGGTCAAAGATCAATGCCAGCTTCACCCAAATACCTCTTCAAAAGGTTTAGGTACCTTTTCACTTTATTCCAAAGTTTATCTTCTCCTGACTTTTGATTTACCCCTTTTTCCACCGCCCCCAAAACCTGGACTTTTGCCCTAATATTGGCTCGAAGGCATTTATAGTAAAAAAAGAGCTCTTTGTCTTTCTCAAGTTTAAACGGATTATAAAAAGATTTATAGGTTGATAAAAAAAGTTCAGCCCTATCAATTTCATTGAAACTCTCCAGATCCATACACAAAAATGCCAATTCATATAAAATATCAATCTGCCTGAACTTTTCCTCAAATTCAATACAGTCAAAAATGACGGGTTTTTCCTCTAAAAATATATTACCACTGTGAAGATCACCATGCAAATCCCTCTGGTATCCTTCCTTTATCCTTTCCCTGAACCTTTTCTCGTTTTTTTCCAAAAATTCATTGCTCCATTCAATCCCCTTTTCAATCCATCCATTATACTCATTGCCAAACTTTTTTTTCAAATAGACATCAATACTTTCAATATCATTAAAAAATTCCTTGGTTTTTGACAGCTCAAACGGGGTTTCAATAACAGGGGAATTTTGATGGATCTGGGCAATTTCCTTTGCCAATTCTTTTATTTGAAAATCCTTGATTTTTCCTGTTTCTAATAATTGGTCCATTCTTTTGTTCCCATCCAATCGTTTCATCCGAACCGCATAATCCCTTAAATTCCCCTCTCCTTTTCCAATATTCCATTTGCCTCCATTTTGATAAATGGGCAGGACATCCAAATAAATATTGGAAAACCGACCATTTAACAAAAGTTCAAGCTCACAAAATTTTTTCCGAAGGGACAGGGTGGAATAATCCAAAAAATTAAGTTTAAAAGGTTTCTTAATCTTAAAAGCATAATCTTGGCCCAAAATCACCCAGGATATATGGGTTTCCACTAAAAGCCCATTTATATTTTCCCCCTCAAACTCCCCCTCTTTAGCCAATTTTTTAATTTCATTACTTTCCATAAGTTACCCCAACGTATTGTAGTGCATCCTCTAAAAGTTGTTCTATATTGTCATCTGTGGATTTTAAAATCAAATGGGGTCTACCTATAAGTTCAAAGGCTTCTTTAACTTTTTGATAAACTAAAAAATCAGCTTGGCTATCCTTCCTATCCTGCCGGAGTCTTTTCTGGATTAAATTTTCTTTTGCAATTATTTCTATTAAAAAGACCGGAACACCCCATTTTCCTGCCAAATCATAAAACATATCCCTAATTGACCTCAGGTAAAAAGTTGCATCTACGACAATTGGTAATTTCTTTTGCAGCCCCTCTTCTGCCAATTGGACCATTTCCCTATAAACCTTGAATTTGTCAGACAATGAATATTGCCCTCTTTTTTTCAAGGCATTCCTTACTTTGTCACTGTTGATATACTGAGCTCCCACCCGGTCGGCCAATCGGACCGCAAAAAAACTTTTTCCCGAACCGGGCAATCCAGCAACAATGATCATCATGGCTACTTTCATTTGGGCCCAAAATGGGGCTGGCTTATTAATCTCACAACAAATGGCTTCCCTTGTTAAAGTTAAGTCCCTCCTCAGCCAATCTAAACATTTCTTTCTTAACTACCCGAAAATCCTTAATGAAATTCGACCACAAAACCTCCAAACTCTCATGGTTATCAAGAAGTTGGGCCCCAACTACTTTTTCATTGTTTTGGATTGGACGGGAAATTTCTTTTTGATGATCAGACACCTTTTTTACCAATTCAGCCCTCCTTTTTTCCAAACTAGTCAGTTTGCCTGCTAAAACCCGGCTATATTCGATATTAATTTCCTCGATAAACCACAAAAAATATTTTTCCATCAACAATTTCAAAAACTTGATTTCATCATCAAAAAAGAATAAATCAGACTGCCAATGCTCGGTCAGGACATATATTCCCTCCAAATTTTTCCTTTCCCATTTTTTTGGGTTTATTTCCTTTTCCATAATATCATCCTTATATTTTTAATCAAAGATAGATAACCCCCACTACCATAAAATGACCCCAATCCTTTGGGAAATAAATTTTTATCATTAGTTCATTTACCCTTATGTTTTACCCCTTCCAAAAATTAATTATAAGCTAGAAAAAATGGACTTGTTTTTTGAGGGAATCCAAGATATGAAAAATAAAAAACGAACAACAGAACTTTTTACAACAAACACAAAACTTTAATAATTAAAAAACAGAATAAACAAAATTTTAATTTAAATTAAAAAAACCTGTTAAAACTCAATTCTAAAAATGACAAATATTTTTTACCCGGGTAATAAATGTTATTACCCCCTTCTTTTTCCTAAGGTATATTGGTTTTATGATTTACGTAGAACAAAAAACCAGAGTAAAAAGGAAAATGTTAGATGCCTGCATTGCCAGGCAACAAACCCTGATCACTGATTTAAAAAATCATATCAAAAGCCTTTTTGAAAATGAAAATTTAGCCAAAGGAAACTTACAGGATTCCCTATCTACCCCTGTGGACCCTCAGATTTTTGAAGAAGCCAATTTGCTCAATAATGCTTTAAATTTCGCCAACAAAGAATTGCAGCAATTACATCAGCTTTATTCCATTGAGGATTTGCTCCATAATAAAGTGGAATTGGGGGCAGCAGTGGTGACCCATTTGGGAACCTTCTTCATTTCCGCAGACCTGGAAGAGGTACAAATGGATGGGGAATTTTTCATGGGACTTTCCTCCGACAGTCCATTTTATTTAGCAATGAAGGGAAAAAGAATTGGGGAAATGTTTATTTATAAGGGAACTTCTTATCATATTCAGGATATCTTCTAAAACATTTTAAAGGATTATCCTCATCCATGAGCTCCGCTTACACCTTCATTAAAGACCTGGACCTCAGCCCAAAACCAGGAAAAATCTATTGGAAAAATGGACACAGAGAATGGCGTGAGGAGTTCATTTATTTCCTGATGGTAGATCGGTTTCATGATGACCTGCCGAGAAAGCCCATTGGGCCAGGAAAAGTTATTAATGAAGGATTGGATAATGAAGCCCTAAAAAAAAGTTGTGGAGGAACATTAAAGGGGATTACAGCCAACCTGGATTATATTAGGGACTTGGGTTGTACTTCTATTTGGCTAAGCCCCGTTTTTGAAAACAACCCCCAATCCTATCATGGATATGCTATTCAGGATTACACTCGCGTTGATCCGAGATTTGGGACTAAAGAGGACCTTACCAAATTAGTAGATAAGGCCCACAGTATGAACATGCGGGTATTTTTGGATGTGGTTTTACATCATAGCGGGGACAATTGGGCGTACCCTTTTGACAAAGAATACTTTTATCATAAAGGAAAAAGCTTTCCATTTGGTCAATGGAGATACCATGATAAACCCAGCCCAAATGAATTGAGGAACCCTGATCTTTATTTTAGAAAAGGACAAATAAGAAATTTTGACTCCTATCCTGAAACTCAGGAGGGAGATTTTTTTGGCCTTAAAACTTTTAAAAATGATAATTCCCCAGAAGCGCATTTTGTCCAGGACATACTTACCAAAATCCATTGTTATTGGATCAAAGAAACAGATGTGGATGGTTTTCGTTTGGATACCGTCAAGCATATGGGCGAAAAAGCCATCAGTATATTTTGTTCCCATATACGGGAATATGCCTATAGGTTGGGCAAACATAGTTTTTTCTTGTTCGGTGAACTTATCGGCCCAGATAAACTTTACAACCGCTATATTGGCCCCAAAACCTCAAGTTTCAAAGACGACACAGCCCTTTATTACGGGTTAAATTCAGTTTTAGATTTCCCCTTATTTCATATTCTTTCTCAAGTAATTTTAGGGAAAATCACCCCCAAAAGATTAATTGAAAGATATGAATCCTTAAGAAAAAATGCCCTCACCAGGGGAGAATACGGTGAATTCTTAGTCACATTTATCGATAATCATGATCAGGTTGGACAGTTTTTTAAATCCAGGTTTGGGTATGAAGCCAGCCCTTCCCAAATCATTGCAGGAATGGGTTTTTTATTGTGTGCATTGGGAGCACCATGCATTTATTATGGTACAGAACAGGGATTCAAAGGCCATGGCTCCGGTGATTGGAATATCCGGGAGCCTATGTTTGACCTCACTGACCCAGAGCACAATGCTTTGGATAAAAATAACCCCATATACCAAGGAATAGCAAGCCTCGCCAAAATTAGAAATGAAAATGCAGTTTTAAAATTTGGAAGAATGTATATGCGGAAATACTCCAAGGATGGTATTAACTTCCAATTGCCCCTGCATATCAATTGTTTACTGGCATTTTCCAGGGTATTGTATGATGAGGAAATGGTTATCGCTTATAATACCTCAACCAATCTGGAAATTGAGGGTTATATTACCGTTCAGAGGGAAATCAACCCCGAGGGAAGTGTTTTCAGATTTGTCTTTGGAGGAAAAGGAAAAATCCATGTTCTAAAAGATGAAAAGGATAGCAGGCACTTTCTGAAATTACGGCTTGCCCCTACCCAGTTTGTGATCCTAAGCAATCAGCCTGTTAATTAGCCCCAGATCCTCAGTATTTTGTCAACACCGTCAATTCTGGCTGACTATTATCATTTTAAAATTAAATACAGGTCATAGGAAAAAGAAATTTGGAAGTTTACATTCATTCAATTCCATTTTAAAAAAAGTAAAATAACCTCATTATGCTTGGCAATTTATCCGATCATCAAATTGACCAAATTCTCCAAAGTCTTATTATTGGCCGGTTGGGGTGTAGGATGGATGACAAAATGTATATTATTCCTGTCACCTATGTTTTTGAAGACGGATACATTTATGCCCATTCCAAGGAAGGACTCAAAATTAATATTATGCGGAAAAACCCTAAAGTTTGCTTTCAGGTAGATTCCATTGAAAACATGACCAACTGGAGGAGTGTTTTAGTATGGGGGGAATTTGAGGAATTAAAAAGTGAAGAGGCTCAAACAGAGGCCATCCATATTTTAGCGGACAGATTTGCACCCTATGTTACCAGTGAAACTGTAAAATCATCTAACAACAGTAATCCTCCTGTTTTGGTGGAAAAGGAACTAAAAGCAGTGATTTACAGGATAAAAATCACCGAAAAATCAGGACGGTTTGAAAAGAGCTAATTCGGGGAAACCTCCAAAGGAGTGCTACATTGAATTGATTATTAATATTCTATTTGGAAACTTTTTTAGGTTGTATGTAACCGAAAAAAGGCAGGAAATACAATATTAAAATTGATAATTTGGAATGAGCAAAGAGGGCTTAATTATAGCTCGGACCAAAGGTAAAAACTCACTCCAGAACAAACTCCTACCTATTCAAATTTTCTCCTGTATCCAAAAACATTCTATTTTTTACCCCATTTTTTAAACAATTGATTAATCATTAATTCCCAAAATTTTATCATCACTTTATTAAAATTAATCAAACCTCCAAAGGCTATTTTTCCTCTATACAGATAAAAGTTTTACCCCTCTATGATAGGCATCATTTCTATTCGGTCAGTTCATTAAGAAATTTATTTCTCGATTCAGCAAAAGGATTCCGGGTTAAAATAAAACCCCTTCTGAGGAAAGATAACGAAAAGAAATCCAAGGGTAATTCCATTTCCAAGGATGGAAAACAAATCCAAGATATAATGGCATTGATAGCCATTATTTATCAAACCCCAAAATAAACTAGCATTAATTATGGCTTTAGATTACCTCTGAGCGAGGTTTTCCATAGCCTAATGTAAATAGGTACTAGGGATAGTTTACCCAATTTTCGGGGTGGTGATATTAATAAAAATTCTAAATATTTTTATATGAAAGTTTTAATGTTTGGATGGGAATTTCCTCCACATATTTCAGGAGGATTGGGCACAGCTTGCCAGGGAATCGTTAATGGATTGATTCAGAACAATGTGGAAGTCATCATGGTAGTACCTAAGGTCCATGGCGATGAATCCAAAGAAAACTTCAGATTAGTTTCTGCCGAAGATATTCCTGTTCCAATGGGGAGCTCCTATGGAAAACAGCTTCAAAATGTGTTAACCTATTTTGAAGTTAACAACCCTGTTTTCCCATATATCCAACCAGAAGAGATATTTGATTCTACCTCAAGTACGAAGTCCGTTTCAAAAATGAAAAATATCCCGGGAATGCAATCTTTCTCATTTTCTGGAAAATACGGATACTTTTTGTTCGATGAGGTTAGAAATTATGCCTTTGTATGTGCACAAATCGCCGAAAACAATGATTACGACCTAATTCATGCCCATGATTGGCTTTCCTTTCCAGCTGCTTTACTTGCCAAAAGAGCGAAAAATAAACCCCTGATTATCCATATACATTCCACCGAATTTGACAGGTCCGGAGAACATGTCAACCAACAGATTTATGACATTGAAAGAAAGGCCATGGAGGAGGCTGATCATATTATAGCTGTAAGCGAATTTACAAGGCAAATTATTATACACCGATACAGTATCCATCCAGATAAAATCACGACAATCCATAATTCCCTGGAAAAACCTTTCAGAATCAATGGAAATCCAAATGGAAAAAAATTCAGAGAAAAAGTTATTTGTTACCTCGGCAGGGTAACATTCCAAAAAGGGCCCGAATATTTTATAGAAGCGGCCGCCAAAGTATTGAGAAAAGACAAAAGGTTTCGATTTGTTATGGCAGGAAGTGGCAATATGTTGATCAAAATGATTGAATTAGCTGCCAAGCTTCGCATTTCAAGCCATTTCCATTTTACAGGTTTTTTGAAGGGGGATCATGTCCACCAGATGCTGGAAATGAGTGATGTTTATGTGATGCCTTCGGTGTCAGAGCCCTTTGGCATCTCACCTTTGGAAGCCATACTCAATCAAACCCCCGTCATCATATCCAAACAGTCAGGTGTATCGGAAATTTTAACTCATGCAATCAAAATTGATTTCTGGGATACCAATGCCATGGCCAATGCCATTCAAGCTCTGGGAAGGTACCAAAGTCTTTCCAAAACCCTTACTCAAGGAGGCACTAAGGAGGTGGAAATCATGAGTTGGGTGACCCAAACTGAAAAAATGAAAAGCCTTTACCAATCCATTCTGAATTAATCCTTCAACAACCATAATTCAAGCTTATGAAAAATCTATGCTTCTACTTCCAGGTACATCAACCTTTCAGGTTGAGAAATTATCCTTTCTTTGAAATTGGGGAAAAAAGTGACTATTACGACTTTGAAGCAAATTCAGGTATACTTAGAAAAGTGGCTCATAAGTGTTATTTGACGGCCAACCAAGTGATCCTTTACCTTATTCATCAGTATGGAAAAGACTTTAAGGTTTCTTATTCCATCTCTGGAGTTGCACTGGATCAATTTGAATGGTATATGCCGGAGGTGTTGGAAAGTTTCCAAAAATTGGCATCTACTGGAAATGTGGAATTCTTAGCAGAAACTTATTCCCATTCCCTGGCAGTGCTAAAAAGCAAAAAAGAATTTATTCGCCAAGTAAAAGCTCATGGCGAAAAAATAGAAAAATTATTTGGCCAAAAACCAACTTGCTTCCGTAATACGGAATTGGTTTATGCCGATTTCATAGGAGACATCGTCCATGAAATGGGTTATAAAGCCATGCTAACGGAGGGGGCAGATAGAATATTAGGCTGGCAAAGTCCTAATTTCCTTTACCAAAGTGCCAGCAGCCCGGGCTTGAAATTATTGTTGAAAAACTACAAATTAAGTGATGATGTGGCTTTCCGATTTTCGGACAAAAACTGGAAAGAATGGCCTCTCACAACCGAAAAATACACCCATTGGCTAAATGCCATTCCGGAAAATGAACAGATTATCAATCTCTTTATGGATTATGAAACCTTTGGAGAACACCAGTGGCCGGAAACTGGAATATTTGATTTCCTTAGAGCCTTGCCAGAAAAAGCACTTCAGTCCAATATTGGGTTTGTAACTCCTTCCGAAGCCGTCGAGAGAATGCCTGTTGCAGGCCAATTATCCTTCCCTCATCCCGTTTCATGGGCTGATGAGGAAAGGGACCTTTCAGCTTGGTTGGGAAATGATTTGCAAAACGATGCTTTTGAATCCTTGTATAAACTGGAGGATAAAGTAAGGTTTCTTAATAATGAAGCCATCAATAGAGATTGGTTGTACCTCCAAACAAGTGACCACTTCTATTACATGTGCACAAAATATTTTGCAGATGGGGATGTCCATAAGTACTTCAACCCTTATAACACACCTTTTGAAGCATTTATAAATTACATGAATATCCTTACAGATTTCTCCATGAGGTTGGACACTTTGCTGGAAAGCCAAAATGTAAAATTGTTTTCCTTCAGCGAAGAGCAAAAAATCCCGCTGGAGAGCAATGTACTTGCCTATGAGTCTAAAAATTAAAAAGGAAATACAAATTTAACCACGGCAATTATTTTTTTTGGGGAGTCGTTTTTTAGTAATTCGCTCCCCTTTTTTATCCTTTCTTCAACCGATTATGGAAATTTCCTTTTAGGACTTCTACACGCTTAATTCCTCAGTATTACAGATTCAAGAATCCGGAAAAATTAGTATCTAATATCAAAAAACACTTTTTGCAGTTGTTTTCCCCTGCATAACATACACCATTTCCCGTTCGGCTCTGCATGCAGTTTCACCCCCACTAAGCTTTACCAAATGCTGTTACCCTAAAATTCAAAATTTAACCTCCTTCTTAACGGACACAAATCCTACATCCATTATGCTCGACAGTGATTCCTTTTTCAATAACTTTCTTCATTCCTTTTACATTTCTAAAAATTGTAATACCCTTTGTTTGTAATTTCCATGCATGGAAGAAAGTTTTTTCCACTTCTTCCACAGTTGAAGACTCGGGTAAATTGATGGTTTTAGAAACCGCATTATCTATATATTTCTGAAAGGCAGCCTGGTGTTTCAAATGCCATTCAGGACTGATCTCTTCGGATATTTTATAAATCCGCCTTATTTCAGGGGGTAGAATTTTCACATCCTGGGTGCTTCCATTGGCCAAAACTTTTTCTAGTATTTCAGTTACAGGGTATTGATTTTCATATAAGAAGTCCAGGAATTGATTATTTATCGAGATCAGTGAATGATTATTTAGCACATTTTTTCGCTGAAATGCCAAGGCAAAAAACGGTTCTATGGAAGAGGAAGTATCCGCAATAATAGAAATACTTCCTGTAGGAGCAATGCTGTTAAGAGTAGCATTTCGCAATGGTCTATGGGGAAAGTGATTGCTTTTTGGCCAATTCGGGAAACAGCCCCTTTCCTTTGCCAAATTCGTGGATGCCTCCCTGCTATTGTCCCTGATAAATTTCATTATTTGGGATGCCAATTCCACGGCTTCATTTGAATCATAAGGAATATTCAATTTCACCAACATATCAGCCCATCCCATTACCCCCAAACCTATTTTCCTGTTGGCTAAAGAAATGTCCTTGACTTCGCTTTGGAGATAATAATTTACCTCTATTATATCATCCAAAAATCGGATAGCAAGATGAACCATCTTCATCAATGCTTCCCAATCCACTTTTTTCCTGCTTACAAATTTGGATAAATTAATAGAGCCTAAATTACATGCTTCAAAAGGAAGCAAAGGAACCTCGCCACATGGATTGGTTGCCTCTATCTTGCCTAAAGATAATAGAGGATTTTGCCTATTAATAGTATCCAAAAAAACGACTCCAGGATCCCCACAATCCCAAGCATTTTGGGCAATATTTCTCCATAAGTCTGAGGCATTTACAGTCTTTACTATTTCATGGGATTGAGGATGGGTTAAGAACCAATCTTTTTTTCTTTCCACCGCCAACATAAACTTATCGGTCACTCCCACCGAAATATTAAAGTTTTTAAGGGAGGTGAAATTTCTTTTACAGCTGATAAATAATTCAATATCGGGGTGATCAATATCCAATATCCCCATATTTGCTCCTCTCCTTCTTCCTGCTTGCTTGATTTGCCCAGATGCTGCATCAAAAATCTTCATAAACCCTATCGGTCCTGAGGCCCATCCCCCAGTATTTTTTAAATTAGCCTTCTCTGGCCTTAAGTGGGAAAAGTTAAACCCTGTTCCTCCCCCTTTTTGTTGGATCATGGCCATTAGCTTTAGAGTAGAAAAAATATCTGGCAAGCTATCCTCTACTGGCAAAACAAAACAAGCGCTTAACTGACCTTTCTTTCTTCCTGCATTCATTAATGTTGGAGAATTGGGCAAAAACTTCAGGCTTACCATGGCATTATTAAACTCCATGGTCCATTTTTTCACCAACGATAAGTCTCCCCATTTTTCTTCCGCCTTAGCCACCCATTTAGCAACCCTCATAAACATCTCACCTGGGGATTCTAGGCAATTATCTAATAAGTCTTTTAACAAATACCTCTCCTGAAGAATTTGAAGGGCATTATCAGAAACAGGGGAAGCATGCACACCATTTAACTCCATATGACCCCTACCTTTTTGATAGAATTTATTAAATATTTTAATTCTAGACGACTACCTAATTTACTTATATCCCAATAATAAGGATCACATAAGTGGCATTAGGAAACACCAGTCCCATAAAGGATGTACAATTTTTTCTTACATAAACAAAAATTAATCATTTTTATAATAAAAAAAATAGCAAATGGAGGCACTTCCTATGATAATTATCATTTAAAAAACCCTAATCTTTTTTTGATCACCTTAAGGAAGTTTTCATTTCTTTCATAGACTGGAATATCAGTACCTAAAAGGTATCCATATGGGCTTAACCCCTTTATATTGTCAAAAACAATTTTGAGAACCCCTACCAATGGATTAAAAAGAATCACTCCAGACAATCCCCACAACCACCCGCCAACCATAATCGAAAGAATTACTGCCAAGGGGTTCAATTTAATTTTTGTCCCCACCACAATTGGGGTGATGATGTTATTTTCAATAATCTGAATTAACCAAAGTAATAACAGGGTTAGCAAAGGATATAAAATGGAATCAGTAGTTAGCCAAACATATAAAACTGAAACAACGGAAGATAATATCACCCCAATGTAGGGAATCAAATTAAAAAGGGCTACAAATAAAGCAAAAAACAGGTAATATTTAACCCCTAAGAAATAAAATACCAATGTTGCCATAATGGCAACAATAATGGTGACAAAAAGCATCCCCTTAAGGTAATTCTGAACCATTCCCCGTGCATCCTGGAACCATTTTGGCGGGGAAGTTCCTTTTTTATAGGCCAATTTGTTGATAAAGGCAAAAAAGAAATCTTTGTAGTAAATAAAAAAGAAAATATATACAGGGATAATGCCCAGCATCAAAATGGTTTCGGCCGTGGACTGAAGCAAATTGGATAATACCTTTCCATCCAAAATTTCAGATATTCCAAATTGAATATTATCAATCCCAATATCCAAACCTAACCTATTTCTGGTCCACACATTCAATTGGGAAAAGTTTTCCTTTACTTTTCCCTCAATTAGTGGTCCCCTTTCCATCAAACCCATGGCCTGATCCACAAAATAATAGATGGTAATCATAGCCACCAAAGACAACAATATTATGACGATAAATTCTGCCAATACCCTGGGGAACCTTTTCCTTTCCAGCCAATCACAAAGGGGGTCTAAAGATATACTTAAAAATACAGACCAAGCCAGGGGAATAACTATAAAACTGGCCTGCTTCAACAAATAACTTCCCAACACCAAAAGGATTAAACCATTAGCAACATTTGAAAGAAATGAATTCCTAAAAAGCATAATTAAGGGCTTGACAAGCTTTACTCTAAGTTAATGTGGCACTAGCTAGGTTTCCATCACCAAAACCAGTGTAATCTTAAAAGCACTTTCTTTACTTTTGGGATGTTATTTTCCATTATTTTCTATTATAGGTCCAAATAGGAACTTCCAAACCATGGACCATTCTTTCCTGGACACCTCCCCAAAAAAATGTTCCAGGCCTTTTCTTTCATGGGTACCTAAGGCAATCATTCCTGCTTGAATCTCATGTGCAAATTTATGGATACCATCTGGTACATGATAATTGTTCCGTACATTAAAGGTAGCCCCCTCTAGTTGATGGTCCTCTGCAAATTGTTTCATTTTATCAAGGGCAAGGCTATCTTCCATAAACCAACTTGGGGTATTTATAAATACTAAATGAAGTTTGGCTTTAAAAAATCCCTGAAGATATTTGATCTTGTTTTCCCATTCCTCACCCAATGGCTTAAAATC
Organism: Echinicola jeungdonensis; assembly: GCF_030409905.1. NCBI lineage: Bacteria > Pseudomonadati > Bacteroidota > Cytophagia > Cytophagales > Cyclobacteriaceae > Echinicola > Echinicola jeungdonensis. Next base: position 293,082 of record NZ_JAUFQT010000002.1, on the reverse strand, counting down.
AATGGGAAGAACTATGTCTTTTATTATGTTCAATGGAATGGATTTTTTAAGCGTAATTACAGGAACCTCCGATCTCCTAATGACCTTTTCAGTGTTGCTTCCTACGAAAAAATTATGCAATTGACTGTGTCCTTCAGTCCCGATAACAATTAATTCTATTCCTTTCTCACCTACAAACTCCTCAATCTTTTTTGCAACTGTACCGTGCAAAACATTAAAATTCACATGTGTTCCTTTTAAATCATGAGGGGCTTTCATATTTTCAAATCTTCCCTCAGCTCCTTTTTTCAATTCTAAGAACAAACCATCCAGGTCATAGTTAAATGAAGCCATATAATAAGGTTGTTCCAGATTAAATGGGAATTCCAATACATGCAACACTTCTACCACTCCCTCATTGGCAGAGGCTATTTGGGAAGCAAAAGCAAAAGCTGCATGGGATGCTTCAGAAAAATCACATGGCACCAATATTTTTTTCATCCCCCGATTTCTTTATCATTCCGATATTAGCAATAATTAACTGATGCTTTCCAATTTTTAAATAATCTTAACCAACAAAACCGGGATTTTGTAACGTATTTATTTTCCCAATTTTTCCAGTTTTCCCATTTCTAAAATTTTAATACCATTTCCGACCACTTCAATTAAACCTTCCTCCTTAAAATCTGAAATAGTACGATTCAATGATTCTAAAGCAGTGCCTACAATACTTGCCATATCTTTTCTTGGCAATTTTATTAGGTGCCCAGAATTGGCCCTTTCGTCCTCTTGGTGGAATAACCTTATAATGGCCGAGGCTACCCGTTGGCGAACACTTTGATAGGCCAAATCCAAAAGTCGCTTTTCAGTATCATATAAATTATTGGCCATCATTCGAATAAACCTTGCTGCAATCTCCCGGTTGGTATAAACCAATTTGTGAAAATCATGTTTGGGAATTATGCCCAATTCCACTTCCGATAAAGCAATGGCCGATTCTTCATAAGGAGTATTTTTTAATATGGGTACATATCCAAAAAAATCCCCTTCATTATACAATCCGGTAATCAGTTCTTTTCCATCATAACTTACCCGTGAGGATTTAACCTCCCCTTTCACTACATAAAAAACGAATGTGGGATGCTGTCCTTCCCTAAATATAATTTCTTTTTTACCATAGGTCCGGTGTATTCGGTTTTCTGATAAATTTTCCAAATCACCGTATTTTTGGGCTTTTTCCAAAAATTGATCTATATCTTCGGTAAGTCCACCCCCAAATGCAGATTTCAATTTCTCATTTTTTTTCAAGCGTGTTTCAACTGCTCTCAATAAGTCAAGTCCGTCAAATGGTTTAGTGATATAATCATCTGCCCCTAAACTCATCCCCTTTCTAAAATCGGTTTGCTCTGCTTTTGCTGTCAAAAAAATAAATGGAATATCAGAAGTTTCAGGGTGTTTGCTTAAAATGTGCAAAACTCCATAGCCATCTAATTCAGGCATCATAATATCACATAGGATTAAATCAGGCTTATTTTCATAGGCAAGTTCTACACCAGTTTTTCCATCAATAGCTGTAAGGACTTTATATTTATTAAGCTCAAGAATACTGGAAATGTTGTCACACATTTCCGGATTGTCTTCGATGACCAATATGGTTGTTATCATTTTGGTTAATTAATTTACTTTGGGGATGTTGTTCTTTTCTACAGGCAGGAGATTACTAGTTGTAGGAATAGTGACGGTAAAAGAAGTTCCTTCTCCTGGTTTACTTTCAAATGCTATTTCTCCTTTCATTAGGTCCACATATTTTTTGACGATATTGAGTCCCAAACCGGTCCCTTCAATATTAAGGGCATTATGGGCACGGAAAAACCTTTTGAATAGGTATTGTTGGTCCTCTGAAGGGATACCAATACCATGATCGGTAACTTTCAAAACCAATCTATCAGATTTAATATTAGACTCCACCTCAACGATATCCCCCTTGTTAGAAAATTTTATAGCATTTGAAATCAAATTGATGAGGATATTTCTTAAAAATTGTTTGTCAAACATCAAAACATTAACATCTCCAGAATGGGAAAAAATTAGTTGTTGGTCTGTTTTTTTAACTGATTCCATTTCATCCATGATTTCATCGATACAATTAGGAATATCAGTATGGGTATAAGATGCTTTAATCCTCCCCTCCTCTAATTTACTGAGGGATAAAAACTCATTGAGGATTTCGGTCATGTTCTTAACCGCCCTCTTTATCCTTTTGATATGTGTTTTTTTGGAATCTTCATATTCCTCACCTGAATAATTTTCCAACAAAAATACAGATGATAAAATAGTACTTAGAGGTGTCCTAAATTCATGGGAAGCCGTGGTAACAAACCTGGATTTCATTTCCCCCAATTCTCTTTCCTTTTCCAATGCTACCAATAAATCTTCCTCCATTTTTTTTAGGTACCCATTGCTTACTTCCAATTCCCTTAAGGCGCCTTCCAGATCTCTTGTACGACCTTCTACCCTAACCTCCAATTCTTCATTTAGTCTTTGAGTTATTTCCTTTTCTTTTTTCAATTGTTCGGAAGCTTTTTTCCGCTCAGTAATATCCAAAATAAAAGCAATCACATGGATACCTTCTTCAGCCTGAAAATAGCCCAAACTAATTTCTACAGGAAATTCCTCTTTATTTTTCCTTAAAGCAAAAAGCTCACTTCCACCACCCATGGGACGATTATGGGGGTCTTTATGATAATTATCCCTGTATTTGGCATGTTTACAGGCAAATCTTTGAGGGATCAATTTTTCAATTTTTTCCCCAATCAATTCTTTACGGGAATAACCAAAAAGCTGCTCGGCATATTTATTAACCATGATTATATCCCCAGCCTGGTTGGTCATCAAAATCCCTTCGGTGGCATTTTCAAACATAGCATCCAAGCGCTTCTTATCCTTCAATTCTCTTGCCAAATATTTCTTTTGCTTCCGGGTATAGTAGATCACAATCCAAATGGCACACACAGTTACCAAACTGGCCGAAAAAGTGGTCAGGCTTCTGTTTTCCGGGGCAGTGGACAAATAATAGCCCAAGACCAAAGCACCTGTGCTTAATACCCCTAAAAAAGTATAATATTTACCCCTCCCTCCCATCCAAAGGAGGTAGAGGATAACAATCAGGTATGCCAAGGACCGTTCCATATCATCATTGGCTTCTACTAACAAAAAAAAGAATACAGATAGGATGAGCAGAATCCCTGCTGCCAAATATTTTAATGCCGGATTGCCACGAAAAATCATAGATAATTAAAATGGATGAGAATCTATTATTTTGCCAATAGATTTCAAATCTGGTCTCTATTGAGCATTTGGCCTGATTAAGCCTCTTGATAAATTTAGATAATTCCATAATATAATAAAAGGTATGATCCTTTCTATTTTATCCCTTTGGTTATTTTAGTAATAGGTTAAAAATTGAATTACAATAATAAACGTTTAATTAACAGTGATTATCATCATTAAAAATCACTAGTTTAATCACGTAATATTTTTGAATAATTTTCTAAAAATGGGTCCTTATTACGCTTTAAAGACTATTGTCATAATTTTCCCCTAACATTAAGAAAAAACAGCCCCGCTCCAGGTATTGGATTGGGGGGCTGTTTTTTCAGGACTAGTCAGTTTGTTCTTTCTTTACAATTGTAAAGCGGGTCAGGGTTTCTTTACTTCTTCAAAAACCAACTCATTGGGATTATTTTCCAAATTTTCCCAACAATTTAAATTATAAGAAGTAGTCGCTGCAATTTGGGTCAAGGCTTCTTTTGTTAAAAATGCCTGGTGACTTGTGATCAAAACATTCTGAAAAGTCATGAGCCTGGCAATAACATCATCTTGCAAAATATCTTCGGAATGATCCTCGAAAAATAATTCTGCTTCCTCCTCATAAACATCTATGCCAAAAGAACCAATTTTCCCTGTTTTCAAACCTTGGATAACATCCACTGTATTGACCAGTCCTCCTCTACTGGTATTGATCACCATTACCCCCTGTTTCATTTGAAGAATGCTCCCTTCATTGATAAGATATTTGGATTCTTTGGTCAAGGGCAAATGAAGGCTAATAATATCTGATTCCTTGCAGAGCGTATCCAAATCCACATATTGAACTTGATACTGGTTTTTAAGATCCTTATTTTCATAAGGATCAAAAGCCAATATCCGACATCCAAACCCATGGAGGATTCGAATAACCTTGCTGCCTATTTTTCCTGTACCTATCACCCCGACAGTTTTCCCTTCCATGTCAAAGCCTACCAAACCATCCAAAGAAAAGTTAAGGTCCCTTACGCGGTTATGAGCTTTGATCAATTTTCGATTAAGGCCCAACATGATGGCTACCGTATGCTCTGCAATAGCTGCAGGAGAGTATTCAGGCACCCTGGCTACTTTTATCCCCAAGTGATTTGCCTCTTGCAAATCCACATGATTGTAGCCAGCAGATCTTAAAGCCAAAAATTTCACCCCTACTTCTTTCAGCTTTTGAAGAACAGGTCCTGAAGCATCATCATTTACAAAAATTGAAACCGCCTCTGAGCCAGCAGCCAAACTAGCTGTATCCAAGGTCAATTTGGTCTCCAACAGGTGCAACTGATGGTCCTGAATGGCAAGATTCAAGAATTCACGTTCAAACTTATGAGTACTAAAAACAGTAACTTTCATAATAATTGGCTTTTAAATACATTCCAAAGAATATTAATGGGAAAATAACTTCCCTATTTTTTGATAAATTTCAAGCAAACGGGGCGATCAATTCAAAAGCAAGATCTTTTTATTTTATGATTTTTATCATAATACTAACTGTATAAAAAATTAGAGAAGCCTTAAAACCATAATTGTAGTTTTTAGATTTCTTGACATTGATACGGATAATAACCGAATGCTTTACTTAACATGTGAGAAGTTTAGGAATCTGGTTTTCTGCTCAACCGCCAGTTGAGTATAGAAAGGAAAAAACCATAAAAAATTGCTAAATTATTTAAAAACCTTTTTTATTCCCCAATATCCCCCTGTGGCTTCTAAGGTAGAAATTTTAGTCCCTAAATTCTTATTGTGGAAATTCTCATATCTTATGCCTGCAAATTTTCAGGCAGTTTGGTCTGTTTTTTTATCCAGGCTTTATAAATTTCCCCCATCCATAGGGCGGTGGAAGATAATATTACCAACACCGAAAATTCAGCAATATTTACTTTGGAAAAATCAAAAATCTCCTGAAAAAAGGGGATTTCAATGATCAGGATTTGGATTAATAAACTGAGTATAAAGGCAAAATTTATATACTTATTGGTAAAATACCCCATACTAATAGTGGCTTTCTTCAGAGACCTCATATTATACAAGTTATAAAGTTGGGTCATGGCCATGGTGATAAAAACTGCCGTTCTGGCTTTTTCTATACCCTGATCAATAAACCAAAAGAAAACTCCCAGACAAAGCAAACTCATGGAACTGACCATTATCAGTAAAAAAGGGAATATTTTCTTATTCAAAATATCCTCCCTTTTTTTCAGGGGCTTTTCCTTCAACATATCCCCATGGCCCTTTTCGGTGGCCAAGGCAATATTTCCTACACCATCAGTCACCAAGTTTAACCAAAGGATTTGAATGGCTGTTAAGGGCATGGGCTGCCCCATAGCAATCAGGATAACCAAGGTCACAATTTCCGCAAAATTGGTAGTCACCAAAAAAAAGCTGGTTTTTCGGGCATTGGAAAACACAATCCTACCCTCTTCTACCGCATTGACAATGGTGGCAAAATTATCATCTGCCAAAACCACCTTGGATGCAGCCCTTGCCACATCTGTTCCCATGATCCCCATAGAAACTCCTACATCTGCTTTTTTGAGCGCGGGTGCATCATTGACCCCATCCCCGGTCATGGCAACCAATTCCCCCTTTTCCTGAAGCCTGCTGGCTACTTTTAATTTCATTTCAGGGTTTAACCTGGCCAAAACCTGGACTTTCAAAATGGCCTGATCAAATTCTTCATCATCCATTTTTTCCAGTTCAGATTCAGTTAGGGCTTTTTTCGAGGAGGGCTTGTCTTTTTCCAGTATCCCTATGGCCTGACTGATAGCAATTGCTGTATTCACATGATCCCCGGTAGCCATTATTACCCGGATTCCTGCTTTTTTGCATTTCTCAACAGCTTCCCGGACCTCCTTCCTTGGCGGGTCGATCATCCCAACCAGACCTACAAAAACCAAATCACCAATGTCCACTTCCCTTATGGTATTATTTCCATTGTTGACCTCCTTATAAGCCAAGCCTATAACTCGCAGGGCTTCAGAGGACCACTCCTCCAATTTTGTTTCAATTTCTCTTTTTAAAGAATCATCCAAGGACTTTACCCCTTCTTTTGTCAGAATTTGATGGGAGATAGTCAAGAGTTTTTCCGGTGCACCTACCACCAACAATTCCTTTTTTTGGTGGTTTTGGCATAGGGTTGCTCTCAGTTTTAGCTTCGAATCAAATGGTTGATCATCAATTTTATTCCAGTTTTCAAAGGAGTCCAAAGCCCCGGATTTTTCAGCCAGGGTACGCAAAGCTCCTTCTGTTGGATCCCCAACCAATTCGTAATTTTCTTTTTCCTTGAAATAGCGGATTTCTGCATTGTTTGAAAAATGAGTAATGGCCATAACTTTGGCTAAAACTGGATGAGACTTCGGCTGCAATTCAATGTGGTTTTGTTGAAATTTTCCCTCTGGGGCCCAACCATTTCCGGACACTTCTATTTCGGGCTCACCCAGAACCATCATTTTGGTCACTGTCAACTTATTTTGGGTAAGCGTCCCGGTTTTATCCGTAATTATAGTAGTCACTGCTCCCAGTGTCTCCACTGATGTGATTTCCCTGATAATGGCATTTTTCTTGGACATCCGAAAGGAACCGATTGCCATCACAACAGAAAGTACAGCTGGCAAGCCCTCTGGAATAGCCGCCACCATTACTGCAATGGAAATCATCCATAGATCTTTTAAGGGGATGGCATCAGAGAGGTAACCGGCTACAAAAATCAATAAAGTACTTCCAAAGGCAATTAAAGCCATTTGCCTGGCCAAACGGTCTGTTTTCCGTTGAAAATTGGTCTTTTCTGGTTTGATTACTGAAAGTGATTCTGCCACCTTACCCAGTGCCGTATTTCTTCCGGTTTGGCAGACTACCGCTTCCCCATAACCCGCCACCACAAAGGTTCCCTTCCAAAGCATATTGGTCTGGTCTGCCAACGGGGTTTCTATGGGCAAAGGCTCCTCCTGCTTATTTTCAGGCACCGATTCACCGGTAAGAGATGATTCCACGGTCCTTAGGTTATTCGATTGGATTATTCTGGCATCCGCAGGTATTTGATTGCCTTCCTCCAAAATAATAACATCCCCAGGGACCAACTCCCGGATAGGAACCTTGAAGTCTTTCCCATCCCTAATTACACGACAATGTTGCACTAACATCTTTTGGAGGGCAATAACCGCATTTTGGGCCCTTATCTCTTGGGAAAAACCTATAAGGGCATTGGCCAATACTACAGCCAAAATCACATATACATCTATAAAATGTTGGGTCAAAAATGAAATCAACGCTGCAGCCAAAAGTATCATCACCATCAGGCTTTTGAATTGTCTAATAAAAATAACCAATTTGGATTTCCCCCTTTCCTTTGGCAATTCATTCCATCCAAATTGGCTTCGGTTTTTCTGGACCTGTTTTTCACCTAGACCATTTTTAGAACTTCCCAGTTCCTTCAGAATAGCTTCAACAGTTAATTGATGATACCCCCTCATACCAATAAAATTGCTACCAGAATCCTCAATAGCAAATGATAAATATCATGGGTAAAAAAGATAAAAAAAGGTTGGAATATTTTAAGGTTAAAAGATTTGAATCTTAAATTGTTTATAAGATGGGTTTTCCATTAATTGGAAAACTATCTTCCATAAGATCAAAAAAATGCACCAGACAGTTGCCTGGTGCTATTTTCACATTTTTAAAAAAAATTTGGTTAAACTGTTTCAACAATTTCATTCCCTTCTGCATCATATTTTTTAGATAAACCTTCTTCCTCAGTTCCAAATACCACTTTGTATTCCACATTTCCTGCTTCATCAGTAAGTTGAAAAGCTTTTGCAATGGTTTGGTCTTTGGTTTCATCTTTTTCAGCAATGGTATCTTTTACTGCTTGTGGAAGGTCTTCAGGTGCTATTTCATTTTCATCCTGAATCTCCTGTACAACAGTGAAATTAGAATTTACTACTGGGGCAGCTTGGATTCCAGCAAAGGAAAAAACTCCCAAAGCGAAGATTAATGCGATCTTTTTCATGATAAATTAATTTTTTAGGGTTTTGGTTAAGTTCTCAGGAAAACTTTGTTCACATGTTGTGCCAATCCCCAAAAACCGCCCTATTTCCCTTAAAAAGTAATTCACGCCTCCTATTTTTGATGTATTACTCCCCAAATTGTAGAAAAATCGGTAGTATTTTAATTTGGAGTAATTGGGCTGTTAAATGATTTATGATCTCTTAGGAATAGATCGAACTTTAACTTAGTGGAATAATTTCTCTGGGTAGTTCAAAAAGATTGTGAAGTCAACAAAAAAGCAAAAAAAAAAGCAGATGGAAGCCACATGGCCCCATCTGCATCCCAATTAACAATAACCCAAATTAATATTTTTAATCTATATAGATATTTACTTCTCTGGCCATTTTGCTTCCTTCATCGTCTTTGACCATCAGTTTAATGGTGTCCAAACCTTTGGAAGAAGCTTGGTAAATAACTTTACCATTTTGTTCGATTTCTATTTCTCCTTTTTCTACAGAAGAAACGTAATAAACCGGATTCTTCGTATATCCACGGAATAGTTTTTCAGCGTCCAATTCCAAGGTTTCCCCTTCTTTCAGGAAATAATGGGGCTCTGCCATCCAAGCCAGGTAATTATCCAATTGGGTAAAGCCATCTTTGTCTTTATCCTGGTTGGTTTCAGTAAAATCTCCCCTTTTGGAATCGGGGTTTAGACCATGTACAATTTCCCACCAGGTTGGCAATCCATCTTGGTCTCTATCCCAATCTGCTGACCTTTTTTCTTCAGGATAATTTTCCCAACCTCCCACATCTTGTTCAGTATCAGGCATTCCTGGAATTCCACTGATACTACCTTTATAAGTGAAAGTGCTATCCAAAGTCTCTTGAATGATCCTCTGATCATGTTCATCCAATTCAGGTTGGTTGGCTCCCACATCAGATAATACATTTTTATAAGCATCCCGGGCACTATGGGTATTCACATGGGAAGGGAAAAAAGGTTTTTCAACAAAAGTCTTATAATTTACTTTTTCATTATTAGAGATTCGACTCCTTTTCCCTTTTTCCTGATTTTCTGCATCAAAATGCCCTGGCATTACATTTCCTGAAAAATAGGCACGCTGGGACCCCAAACCAACACCCTCATGGTCCATGGTTAAAGCGTAAAACAAGGTTGTTCCTGCTCCAGGTTTATAATAATTATTGACAAAGTTCACCTCATGGGCACCACCATCAGTAGTTCTATGCCCCCAGTTATAAACGACATTGTTTCTGATATCCAATCTTCCTGTGTAATAACCATTGCCATCAAGACCACCACCCATGCTCCAGTTTCTTCCATAACAATGGGCCAACAAATTGTGGTGAAAACTTCCAATATCCCCGCCAATGGTAGCTGCATATCCATGCATTTTTCCTCCTTCATATTTGCCGTGATCTGCCACATTGAGAGCTTCAGCAATCAAGGTTCTTTGAAGGGTAATATTATGAGCTCCTCTGGAGCTAAAAGATTCATCTATGGTCCAACGGATAGAGCAGTGATCCATAATACTATGGTTGGCACCTGTTAATCCCATTCCATCAAATGTCCTTCCAGCACCAATTCCTACCCTTATAAAGCGGGCAATATTATCATTACCGGTCACTCCCAAAGGTGCCCTACTGATCAAGATGCCCTTCCCAGGGGCTGTCTGTCCAGCGATAGTCACATAAGGGTCGTTTATCACCAGTCTGGATTTTAATTCAATGGTTCCTGAAACATTGAATACAATGGTTCTTGGGCCAATATCATTGGTTACAGCTTCACGCAAACTTCCAGGACCATCATCATTAAGGTTGGTCACTGCTACAACTTTTCCTCCCCGACCTCCACGGGCATATCGACCATATCCTTCAGCACCTGGAAAAGCCAATTGGGCAGGCCGGAAATACCAAACATCTCCCTTGGTTACCTCACCGTCTTCACCAACCTCATCTACTCTCCAAAAATAGGTATCCATGCTGTAAAGTTCTCCTACCTGAAATTCATTACTTTTTATTTGGCCTTGATAAACAGTTGATTTTTTGTCAGCATTTTTCAAAGCTTCCCTATTCTTCCCAAAATAAACTTGATGAGAAACAGCATCTTTGGATGGAGTCCAATTGAGGGTCAATATCCCTTCCGTTTCCACGTGCTCATCACCATCTTCTGGAAAAGGGACTTTCGCTTGCAACTTCACATTGGGCGTATTGATTTCAAAACCATTCAATACCACTTCATTAATATCTGCATTGGAATCAGGGTCCGCTTCAATCCGAATTGAAACCGATTCTCCATTTTCCACTTCAAAAGTCAAATATCCACTTTCTCCTTCAATATTGCTTTCTGCTCGGACACTAGGTTGAAGGTTATCTATTACCTGTTTTCCATTTAGGTAAATGTCCAAAGGAGCAAAAGTATGATTTTCAGGATTGTCAAATGCATTATGAACAGTCAGCAAAGAATGCTTACCATTAGGCAATCCCTTAATGGTCATTTCCAGAGGACCGTCAGAAACCAAACCGTCATTGACCCATCGGGCATAATAGGGAGCTTGGACCCCCGCTTTGTACCAATTGGAACGGATGTTTCCTTTGACTTCAATCTCTACACCATCAAAATCCTGGCTTTGGACTTTATTCTCAGAAATTCTCCAAGGGAAATATCCTGGCTCGTTAACTTCAGATTCCCTTCTTCCTTCAAAATCAAAATCCGCCTTGATGATTGGCTGCTGGGCAAAACTAGATGTTACCTGAAAAATACAGCCCAGCAAAAGCAGGCTTCCCATTTGCTGGATCTTCTTAAAATTAAGCTTTACTGACTTCATAAAATTTCTATTGGTTATTTTGTTCAAAGTAAAGTATGGTCGGCGTCCTTATATTCATTAGGTCATACTTTAAGTAATATCATGTCCCATTTTGCAGGTTAATGACATAAATCGACCACAAGGTACTTTTTCTTCCTTCAACCATTAATTCAAATCTCCTAAAATAGGAAGAAAGCCTTCTGAACCGGGAAATAATCACCCCGAATTTTTTCCAACATTCTTTTTTTATCCAACCAATCCATAGGGTTAAGTTAGTAGGTTCGTAATTTGAAACCCAAGACATATCGCAGGTAGTACGTACAAAGATTATAATAAATAAGTATTTGGTCCTCCCTGGCTACATGGCATTTAAGAAAACGAATTTCCACCTTCTCAGTGCCCCTTGCTTTCAATGGTCATCTTTTTTAGAGAAGTACAAAATCCGTACAACTCAAGCCTCATTACTCACAGCTCAATACTTTATTTGAAATTGGAGCTGAAATATAACCCTATCCATCCTTTTCAAGGTAATCTTATCCCATTTCAGCCTCAAGACATCGGGATTAAATCTTTCTAGGTTGTTTTATGGCCATAAATAAGTTTATTTCATATTCTGAAAAATTACCCAATGAAATTCATATTATTTAAATATTTCTTTCTCCTTGTTATCCTCTTGGCTCCATTCGGCCATAAAGCCATGGCCCAGCAGGAAGGGTTTATTTTTGGAGAAATAGTTTTAAGGAACAACTCCCAATATAAAGGTAAAATAACCTGGAGCGCTGGGCAAAACATGTGGGTGGATATGCTTAGGGTTGAAAAAAAAGACAATCCTATGCTGAAGTACCTCACGGAAGAAGAATTACAAAAACTCAGTGAGGTAAAAAAAAACCAAACAGATTGGGGTTTTATGAACCTTTGGAAAAACCAATACCCCAACCGGAAATTAACCTTTCGTTGCCAATTTGGCAATATCACCAAAATCGAAGTAACCGGAGATGAGGAGGCCACCGTTTACTTAAAAAACGGTCAGGATATACGGGTTTTTATCAATGATGATATTGAATATAAAGATCAACTGGGCAACCCCATACTTATCCATACCATGGAAAATGAGCAAAATGAAATCGATTGGAATCAAATCCGGGAAGTTCAGTTTTTTCCAACTCCTACTCATTTGCCCCAATTTATGGAACTTCCATTATATGGAACCGTTCTCACCCGTTTTGATTTCACCTATACAGGAATGATCAAATGGGATTTGGATGAACATTTGTCCTCCCAATATCTGGATGGAATAACCATTGATGATAAAAGAGCCCGTTATCCCTTTTATGATGTCCAATCGATAAGGCCGAAAAATCAGGGGTCCATAGTCCAACTTGAATCCGGAAAGGAAATTTACCTCCATGAGCTTACCAATGTAACCAATAAGAACGCAGGAATTTTAATCCGAAACCCTAAATGGGGACAGGTAAACTTGAGGTGGGGAGGCTTTAAAAATGCCACTTTTATACCTTATCCTCCCGGTGCAGGGTTTGGTTATAATGATTTTCCCAAACCCAAAGAATTAAGAGGCACAATAACTACAAAGAATAATCAGGACATAAAAGGAAGCCTTGTTTTTGATTTGGATGAAAGGTGGGATATAGAAACCCTGGATGGTTGGGATCAGGGTGGCGGATTAAGACAAATCCCATTTCGTTTAATTGATCATATTTACCCGGTTAGCCAAACCCATTCTGCCATATTTTTGAGGGATGGAGAAAAAATCACCCTTGGAGACAGGAGTGATGTAAACCATCAAAATTGGGGGATTATGGTCAAAATGAATGAAGGGGAGTTTCAATACATCCCTTGGGAAGAGGTGCAATTGCTGCATTTAAGCCATTAGGATAGGCCTGTTCTTCTTCTTCTTCTTCTGCTTCTTCTGCTTCTTCTGCTTCTTCTGCTTTCCACTGGATTTCAGGGGTAAGATAAAATTTTGAAATTAAAAGAAGATTTGGGTGTACCAGGTATTAGGTAAAATACACCAGAATTCGTTGGGGGATGAAATTATTTGATCTTTCCTCTTTGGTCTTTCGCCTATTCTTACAGAAGAAAGTATGGATTCCTACTCCAATTGGTTTCATAAGGAATTAGGAAGAATTTGAATACCAAGAAACCTACACGTACTGTCCTGCTAGACCATTTTCAGCATCAAATGAAAACAAAAGAAAATTGTAACTTCGGGTTAGAAATCCTTATTCCAAAAGGTCCTAATTACCTAAAAGAAAAGATTAAAATTGAATAAATGGAAAAAATATAGCTTACCACTATTGGGAACAGCTTTTCTTATTTTGCTGATTCTAATGGCCTGGGCCATGGGTAATGAATATGCGGCGCCCCTACTTTGGATTGTGGCTGTTCTGGCATTGTTGATTTGGGGAAATCTCTTTATCCACAAAAAACTAAATGAACTCCGGCCTTGGACAGAGTTCCCTTTAAAAAGATTCCTGATTCAGTTTTTGATCAGCGGAGTTTACTCCTTGGCCTGTGTCAACTTTTGCTATTATTTTCTTAAAACCCTTTTCCTGGGCATGCCCCCTGATGGGGAACAGTTTTTTGTCCTAAATCTTTATGGACTTTTATTTATCATTCCTATCATTTCCATCAATTTCGGTATTTATTTTATGCAGCGGTGGAAAAAAGCATTTATCCAAAGTGAAAAATTGAAGGAAGAAAATATGCGCTCCCAGCTGGAGTCTTTAAAAACCCATATTGACCCTCATTTTCTTTTTAACAACCTCAATGTGTTGTCCTCACTGATCGACACAGACACGGAGGATGCTCATCGATTCCTGGGGAAATTTGCAGATGTTTACCGCTACGTTCTTCAACACAGGAATGAAGAATTGGTGGAATTGGATACTGAATTGGAATTCATCCAATCCTATATTTACCTATTTCAAAAACGGCTTAATCGGCAATTGAAAATTGAAATCCAATATCAACCTTTAAAAAAAGCTTATTTTCTGCCTCCACTTTCCATACAGATGTTGGTAGAAAACGCCATTAAACATAATATTGCAACAGCAAGCCATCCACTTCATGTCCAAATATTTACGGAGGAGGAAAAATGGTTGGTGGTTCGCAATTCTTTCCAGCCTAAAAACAAAAAGCCATCCACTTTACCCCAAACCGGACTGGAAAATATTTCAAAAAGAATTGCCTATTTTTCTGATGAAAAAGTAGTGGTGGATCAGGATGAGCAATATTTCACGGTAAAACTGCCTTTGCTAGAGGCAGATGATGATGACAATGTTTTGTTAGATCCAACCTTTAACCCCAAAGCCATTTAAAGTACCAAAAAAATCTAAGTAATGAAGGTATTAATAGTTGAGGATGAAAGTCTAGCAGCCGAGAAACTGGCCAAAATGCTAAAACAATATGATGATAAAATCGAAGTTTTGGACAACTTAACTTCAATTAAAGAAACCGTTGATTGGCTAGCTTCCAACCCTGCCCCTGACTTGATGATGTTGGATATCCGGATTGATGATGGACTTTCTTTTGAGATTTTTCACCAATCCCAGGTGGAATGCCCCGTCATTTTTACAACTGCCTATGATCAATATGCAATCCGAGCTTTTAAAGTCCACAGCATTGATTACCTTTTGAAACCTATTCAATATGAAAAATTGGCTTTCAGCCTGGATAAACTAAAAAATTTAAAAGCAACCTATAAATCCTCGTCCCCAGGCATTGATCTGGATCGGTTAATGGATGCCCTTCAGGAAAAGCAAAACCAGTATAAATCCCGCTTTTTGGTCAAGGCAGGAAATAAAATCCGGACAGTAAAAACCACAGACATAGCATACATCTATACCGACCGGAAACTCAATTTACTGGTAACTACTGCCGGGGACAAATACCCCTTAGACCAATCATTGGATGAACTAGTTCAGGTTTTAGACCCAGAAGTGTTTTTCAGGGCCAACCGGCAATTGATTCTTCATATAGATGCGGTTTCAGAAATCCACCCCTATTTCAAAGGAAGGGTTAAATTGGAGTTAAAACCTGCATTGGATACAGAAATCATCATTAGCAGCGAAAAGACACCTTCCTTTAAATCCTGGTTGGACCGATAATCAAACCTCCATTTTTTTCTTAAAAAAACACGAATTTTCCGGCAGGGAAATATCCCGGTTCAATCTTCTTTTGTCCCTTTTGATCCAAAACACCTTAATATTCCTTCCAACTCACTTTAAATTAAACTTCTGAAACAAAAGGGGAGTTTTATCAACCATTGAAGGATGATCCCTCCATAGATGAAACAATCTTTTTAGGCCTTTTTAATTTGAGGCCATAGAACACAATAAACCAAAGTATGATGAAGAATCACAAAAAAAGTATTTTATCATTTTTATTCGTATTTGCAGCTGCCACCAGTGCTTTTGCGCAGTACCCAGATGTATCATCTGAAGAAAGAGCAAAAGCAGACAGTATAAAGAAAACAGCTTTAAGACTTTCTGATGAGGCTTGGGAAGAAGCCCGGCACATCGTTTTTCAAGAAGAAGAAAAAGGAAAGCCATATATCCCTTGGGCTTTTAGACCAACTGATTTGCCACAGGCTGACATTCCAGCCTTCCCAGGTGCAGAGGGTGGTGGAATGTACTCTTTCGGAGGCCGCGGTGGAAAAGTTCTTACTGTAACCAGCTTAGCTGACCGAGGACCAGGTACCCTAAGGGAAGCATTGGAAACCGGTGGTGCCAGAATCATTGTTTTCAACGTGGCCGGGATCATTAAACTGGAAAGTCCATTGATTGTAAGGGCACCTTATGTGACCATTGCCGGACAAACTGCTCCAGGTGACGGGGTTTGTGTAGCAGGAGAAACTGTTTGGATTGATACTCATGATGTGGTGATCCGACACATGAGATTCAGAAGAGGTGAAACTTTTGTAGGAAGAAGGGATGATGCCATTGGGGGTAATCCAGTTGGAAATATCATGATCGACCACGTTTCCGCCAGCTGGGGTTTGGATGAAAACATGTCCATTTATAGACACATGTACAACCCGGGAGCTGATTATAAAGACGAAAAATTGCCAACCGTCAATGTAACCATCCAAAACAGTATTTTCTCTGAAGACTTGGATACTTATAACCACTCTTTGGGAAGTACATTGGGAGGTGAAAACTGCTCTTTTATGAGAAACCTTTGGGCCAACAATGCCGGAAGGAACCCTTCTATCGGATGGAATGGTATCTTTAACTTTGCCAATAATGTGATCTTTAACTGGAGCCATAGAACTACAGATGGTGGTGATTACAAAGCCAAATACAACATCATCAACAACTATTATAAACCAGGACCGATTACCGATCAATCAAGATCCGTAAGTTACAGGATTCTAAAACCAGAGTCTGGAAGAAGTGATTTGGACTCCATGGTATTTGGACGTGCTTATGTAAATGGAAATATTGTTGAAGGAAATGAAACCGTTACCCAGGACAACTGGAAAGGCGGCGTTCAGGTGGAAGGAAAAGATGGCCAGTTGATGGAATATGATGAAGCAAAAAGATTCTTCCCAAGAATGAAAGCCATCAAGCCATTCCCAATGCCTCATTTGACCATTCTCGAGAAGGAAAAAACTTTTGACCATGTAATGGTAAATGCTGGAGCTACTCTACCAAAAAGGGACCCTGTAGATGAAAGAATCATCAGAACCGTAAAAACTGGAGAGGCAGAATATGTAAAAGGCCTGGATCCAGATTCTTTTTATCAATTTGAACATAGAAGATTAGAACCAGATTCTTATAAAAAAGGTATCATCACAGACATCAGACAAGTAGGGGGATATCCTGAATACAATGGAACTCCATATGTTGATTCGGATAAGGATGGTATGCCTGATGAATGGGAGAAAAAACACGGATTGGATCCCAATAATGCAACTGATGCCAATGGCGATCTCAACGGTGACGGTTATACCAACATCGAAAAATATATCAACGGCATTAACCCTAAGCGACAGGTTGATTGGACTGACCTCTCCAATAACGAGGACACATTAGCAAAAAATGGGCTTTCTGTAGATAAATAAAGGTTAAATGGTTAATTAACTCAGTGTGCTCAGGTTTGTTCAAAAGCTCAGGGATTTCCCTGGGCTTTTCTTTTTTAGAGGATCGGTTAATAATTAATTTACCAATCACGTTATTTTATCGGATTTTAGATCAATGGAAATTAATTTTGGTCCACAGTCGACTGTCAACCATTTATCCCTCTTAATGACAATTTTTAAATAACAAATCACCTACCTACAACACCTGAAAACCAAACACATAAGGATCTTCATCATCCAAAAAAATTGTATTGTATCCCGTTATTATAGCCCACCCTTTAATACTTGGAATTATGGCCGGAAATTCACCCACCTGGCTTGTAGCCAGGATTTCCCCGGAAAATTTGGACCCAATATAGCTTTCATTGACAAAAGGTTCCCCCACTTTTAATTTGCCTTTTGAATGAAGTTGGGCCATTCTTGCAGAGGTACCTGTTCCACAAGGTGAACGGTCGATGGCCTTATCTCCATAAAAAACTGCATTTCTACCATTGGAGGATTTATCCAGTGGCCCCCCAATCCATTGGATATGACTTAGCCCCGAAATGTTGGAGTTTTCCGGATGCACAAAATCATAAGCTTCATTTATTCTTTTCCTTAACTTCCTGCTCATTGAAATCAATTGTTCTGCAGAAAAGTGCTGCAATCCAGGGAAATTTTCCTGGGGTTCAATTATGGCATAAAAATTTCCTCCAAAGGCGATATCAAAATTCAGTTCTCCCAACTCCTCACATTTAATCCTCAGATCTTGAGCCATTAAAAAACTGGCCACATTGGTTAACTTCACCGACTTAACTTTTTCAATTTTTTGCTGATAAGTCACCTTAACCAGTCCCGCAGGAGTTTCTAGGCGTAGTTTGCCTGATTCTTTGGGAATTACCAAGCCCTCTTCTATGGCAATGGTGACAATACCAATGGTACCATGACCGCACATGGGCAAACAACCACTGGTTTCGATAAACAATACAGCCAAATCATTTGCAGCATCATGGGGAGGAAAAAGCATGGCCCCGGACATCATATCATGACCCCGGGGCTCAAACATCAATCCCCTCCTGATCCAATCATAATGCTCCATAAAAAACAGCCGTTTTTCGGTTACACTTTCTCCCTTTAAAAATGGAACCCCTCCGATTACCAATCGCACCGGATTTCCACAGGTATGGGCATCAATACAGGAAAAAGTCTTTTTCATATTTCGGCTCAACTTGAATCAAATCAGTTAAAAAATAAAACTGTCATTAATTTATATGGATTATTTGAATAACCCTATAAGAAAGAATGGTTATATGTTAATTTGTTTACCGTTACACTTAGGCATTTTTAATAAAACTTAATATGCTTAAAACCAAAAAAGCCCTCAAGGAAAATGAGGGCTTTTGGAGGTTCGAAGTTAAATAAATTCAATTCGTGCTAATTGGTGTAAACTTGTCCGCTGAGGCGGTTTCGTGGATCTCATTTTTTTGAGATTTTTGAAAAATTGCCAATACCGATTAATTGAATTTATTTTGCCTGATAAAGTTTTTCATGTACTTTCTTTAAAAACTCTGGGGTCAGCTTGATCACTTTTCTATCATAGGTCATCAATCCATTGGTTTCTACTTCCACATCGGTGGTTTGAGTATAAACTGCTGCAGATAAACCTTTGGGAATAAGCTCAGCTATTTTCTCCATCATTTGGGCATAGCGATTTTGCAAGTCTTCAACAGTCTGGAAACTCTGATATCCCCAGTTGTTTTTATCCTGCCAGGTATGGCCTTCCACTGGTAAGCCAAGTCCGCCAAATTCACCCAAGGTCAAAACCATTTTATCCCCGAATAATTTCGGATCCGGCATAGCGGGATCCGGATAATTATGTAAGTCCATGATCTGACCTGCAGGGTGGAAATTTCCTCCACTGGCACCATTCACCAGTCTGGTTGGATCATAATTTACAGTCCAGTTTACGTTCTCAACAGTTTTGAACTGCCCCCAAGCCTCATTAAAAGGAACCCAAACGACAATAGATGGGAAATTATAATTGGCGTCGATAATTTCCTTCCACTCCTTTTTGTATATCGCCTCAGACTCTGGGCTTCTATCTCTTTCAGTTCCTACACCTATGATTCCAGGTCTTGGGTTCCATTGGTTTCCATGGTCGCCATTTGGCATATCCTGCCAAACCAGCATTCCCATTTTATCACAATGATAATACCATCTGGCAGGCTCCACTTTCACATGCTTTCGAATCATATTGAATCCCATTTCCTGGGTTTTGATAATATCAAAAACCAAGGCCTCCTCACTTGGAGCAGTATAAAGGCCATCAGGCCACCATCCCTGATCCAGAGGCCCATATTGAAAAACAAATTCATCATTTAACAACATGCGCAGAACGCCATTTTCATCTTTTTCCATGCTGACTTTTCGCATGGCTGCATAGCTTTCTATCTCATCAATTTTTCTGTTTCCTCTCACCAAACTCACTTCCAGATCATAAAGGAACGGGTTTCCAGGGCCCCAGAGTTGGGGATTTTTAATATTAAGTACAGCAGGTTCCCCTACTCCTACTTCTTTTTCAGCCACCACTTTTCCTTCTGCCAAAGCTTTCACCTTTACCTTTTGATTGCTTTGGGAATTGGCAACCTCTGTTTCAACAGTCAAAGTTTCGGCATCCACATTAGGAGTGTTTTTTGTGGCGACAATATGGCTTTCTGGAACCGTTTCAGTCCAAACTGTTTGCCATATCCCGGTTACCGGAGTATACCAAATTCCATTTGGATTGTTAACTTGCTTTCCCCTGGGTTGAGGCCCCTCGTCTGTAGGATCCCAAACCCTTACTACCAATTCATTGTTTCGTCTTCCTTTTAGCTTATCGGTAATGTCAAAGGAAAAAGGAGTATAGCCTCCTTTATGGATTCCAACTGATTCTCCATTGATAAACACTTCAGCTTCCCAGTCCACAGCACCAAAATGTAATACAACACGTTCTCTCCGAGAGGTTTTTACATCAAAACTGGTTCTGTACCATAGTTCATTTCCCTTTCCTACCCTTTTTCCAACACCTGAGAGTGCGGATTCCACTGCAAATGGAACCAAAATTTCTCCATCGTAATCAGAAGGATTTGCATTCCCTTTGGCTTGAATTTTAAACTTCCAAAGCCCGTTTAAATTTTGCCAATTGTCCTCACGGACCATTTGGGGCCGGGGGTACTCCTGATGAACCTTTTCAGGGTCAATTTCCTCCGCCCACTCAGTCATAATTTTCCCTTTGGCAGGCTCCCAGCCTCCATTTTGAGCCCAGACTACCGACTGGGTAAGGAGCAAAATTGCGCCAAGTATAAACGATTTTTTCATAATGGTTTAATTTAGTTTGATAGTTAAATTTATTGTTTTAATTCAGGAAAAACACTGATTTTCAACCTTGCTCCACCCATAGGGATCAATTCAACTTCTTCCACTGGTTGGTCAGAGTTTTTGGGTAAATCTTTGAGCTCTCCCCCAATCCATATTGGCCCAATTGCCATTCGGGTAATTTTAGTTTTGAGATACTTCAAAATCCAAAAAAACTGGCCCTACATTATATTTTTCACCCCCAACCTTCCAATAGTTCAAAATATATTATAAATTATAAGGATTCTCAATCACCATAAAATATTGAGTAAGCTATGGATTTAAGCAAATATCAAAATAATGGATTTTTTGATGAAATGTTTTTGGAGGATGGAAATTGCAGGCAACACTACAATTCCATTCAGGAATTTCTCCAAAACGTATCCAAAAAAAGGCTAAAACAGCTACAATTTTCAGCCAACAAAGCCCAGGTTTCCATGGGCATGACCTTTAATGTCTATCATGATAATCAAGGGCTGGAAAAAATATTGCATTTGGATGTGATTCCAAGAGTCATTTCCAATTCAGAATGGCAACATATTGAAGCAGGCCTTAAGCAAAGGACCCATGCACTAAATTTATTTATTCAAGACATTTATAATGAACAAAAAATCCTAAAAGACAAAATCATTCCTGAAGATTTGGTCCTTGGGAGTAAGGATTATTTGAAACCATGCATTGGACTGACTCCACCCAAAGGCATCTGGTGCCATATCACAGGTACAGACCTTATCCGGGACAATAAAGGAGAATATTATATTTTGGAAGACAACCTGAGATGTCCTTCAGGAGTAAGCTATATGCTTGAAAGTAGGGAAATCATCAAAAGGGCCTACCCTGACCTTTTCAATCATTTGGGGGTAAGACCCGTATCAAATTATCCCACCAAGCTGCTGAACATGTTGCAGTATTTGTCAGATAAGCCCAAACCAGTCGTTGGGGTGCTGACTCCTGGTATTTATAATTCTGCCTATTATGAACATTCCTATTTGGCTTTGCAAATGGGGGTAGAATTGGTGATTGGCCAGGATTTATTGGTTCAGGACAAAAAAGTTTATATGCAAACCACCAAAGGCTTGGAACAAATTGATGTGCTTTATCGAAGGATAGATGACACTTATTTGGACCCAATGGCTTTCAATCCTGATTCTGTTTTGGGAGTACCTGGATTATTTGATGCATATAGAGCTGGAAATATTGCCTTGGCCAATGCCCCAGGTACGGGAGTAGCGGATGACAAAGCAGTTTATGCTTTTATGCCGGATATTATTAAATACTATTTGGACGAAGCGCCCATACTCAACAATGTCCCTACTTACTTATGCCGAAAAGAGGAAGACCGGAAATATGTTTTGGAACATATTGACCAATTGGTAGTGAAAGAAACCAATGCTGCAGGAGGATACGGAATGTTAATCGGTCCAAAATCCAGCAAAGAAGACCATCAAAAATTCAAAAAATTAATAGAGAAAAACCCCAACAATTACATTGCTCAACCAACCCTTTCTTTATCTACTGTCCCTACTTTTACTGAAAATGGTTGTATTGAGGGAAGGCATGTGGACTTAAGGCCCTATATTTTGTTTGGGGAGGAAATCGAAGTAATTCCAGGGGCATTGACCCGGGTTGCCCTTAAAAAAGGCTCCTTGGTAGTCAATAGCTCCCAAGGGGGGGGTAGTAAAGATACTTGGGTTTTATATAACTAATCAGCCTATGCTAAGCCGCGTTGCAAATTCTATTTATTGGTTGGGTAGGTACCTGGAAAGGGCCGAAAATTATGCCCGATTTATTGATGTAAATTTCAACCTGATGCAAGATCTGCCATCGGACTTGAAAGAACAATGGGAGCCCTTGGTGCTTGCTTCTGGTGACCAGCCCATTTTCCAATCCAAATATTCAACTCCAAACCGGAAAAATGTCATTCACTTTCTGGGAATGGATAAGGACAACCCCAATTCTATCCTTTCTTCCGTGACCAAAGCCCGGGAAAATGCAAGGATTATCCGGGAAAACCTGACCAAAGAAACCTGGGAAAAAATCAATGAGCTTTACCATTTTGTTAAAAAAGGAATTGAAAAGGAAATCTGGGAAAAAGATGATCCCAGAAAATTTTTTAATGAAGTCAAAAATAGGGTAATTCTTTTGTATGGACTTGCTGAGGCCACCATTGCAAGGACAGAAGGTTGGTATTTTCGGCAATTGGGACTTTACCTGGAAAGGGCGGATAAAACCAGCAGGATCCTGGATGTAAAATACCATATTTTACTTCCTTCCCCCCAGGAGGTAGGAACTCCGCTTGACTACCTTCATTGGATGGCCCTATTGAAATCGGTAACGGGATTCAACACTTACCGAAGGTTGTATGGACATATACAACCTTCAAATGTAGTGGAATTTTTGACCCTCAATAAATACTTCCCCAGGTCCATATATTTTTGCATGAAAGAAGCAGAATTATGTTTACGCAAAATTTCAGAATCCCCTGAGGAGGGGTATATTAATCAGGCAGAAAAATCACTGGGAGGCCTTAGGTCCCAATTGGAATTTGGAGATGTAAACGATCTTATCAATACCGGTGTCCATGAATATATGGACAACCTTCAAAAAAAATTAAATAAACTCTCCATTGAAATTGAAAAACATTTCTTCCAGGTAAAAGAAAATATTAGCATTCAAAATCAGGAACAAGCATGACTTTTTGTTTAGGGATCAAAACCCAATTTGGCTTGATCGGCCTCTCCGATACCAGGATAACATCGGGTACAGAAACAACCACCTCCAAAAAGGTGTTTGTGGTCAATAAAGAAAAACACTCCTTCTTTATCATGACTTCTGGATTACGCTCGGTCAGGGATAAAGCCATTACTTACTTTACCGAAGTCATCGAACAGCAAGATGACAATTTCAATAAACTTTATAAAGCCGTCAATGAATTTGGCAGCCAAATACGACGAGTTGCTCGTGAAGATAAAGAAGCTTTGGAAGAATCCGGAATGACGTTTAACCTTCATTCAATAATTGGAGGGCAACTTCAAGAGGATGATGAACCAAGACTTTACCTGCTTTACCCACAAGGAAACTGGATCGAAATACGAAAGGGAACCCCCTTTGTGATCATTGGGAATTCGGGTTTTGGGAATCCTGTACTTAGAAGGTCGCTTTCTTATGAAGAATCATTGGATTTTGCCATGAAGACCGCATTTTTGGCTTTTGATGCTACCCGGATTTCTGTAAATGACGTGGATTTCCCCATTGACACTGTAATCTTGGAAAACGACCAATTTCATGTGGTGGAAAGAAGATTTGAACTGGATGAATTGATTCATATTTCCAATTTTTGGAATAACCGCTTAAAGGAATCCATTAACGATTTGCCTGCTGAAATTTTACAAAAAGCCTTTGTAGACCAAGAACCCCATAGCAATGATTTATAATCATAATCTCCAAATCAGGCATAAAACTGTCTATCATTACAGTAAGCCAGTGGAGCTGAACCCCCATCAGGTATTTTTAATTCCCTCCTTGCGAACCTATTTCCGGGTCAACCATTATGACATCAAAATATCTCCAAATCCTGCAGGTACCTTTGAAAGAATCAGTCTGGAAGGAAATCCTTTTCAACAATTTTGGTTTGACAAGCCCACTGAATCCCTTCAAATCAATGTGGATATAGAACTCTTTTATAGGACTTTTAACCCCTTTGGTTTTTTGTTGGATCCTGATTTTGGCCAATTGGATGATCAAGGGAATTTACAAGTCCAATATCCTGCCAGCGATCATGCCTATTTAAAAGCTTATCTTGTCCCCCATTCTTCTCCGGTATTAATGGCTTTTTCTCAAAAAGTCAAATCCCGTTGCCAAGATATATTAGGTTTTCTTATCCAATTGACTGCTGAAGTGCATGGCCATTGCAAGCATCTTATCCGTGAAGATGAAGGGATTTGGCCCCCGGAAAAATGCCTAAATGAAAAAAAGGGTTCTTGCAGGGACTTAAGTTGGCTCTTAATCCAGCTATTGAGGGGGGAGGGCATTGCCTGCAGGTTTGTTAGTGGGTATGCTTTTAATCCCGAACTGGAAGAAGGCCATGAACTGCATGCCTGGGTGGAAGCTTATTATCCCGGAGCGGGTTGGATCGGGCTGGATCCCAACCTTGGATTACTCACTGATCATTTATATTTTCCTTTAACGGCCAGTTTTGATCCTTCCCATACCTTGCCGGTCCAAGGAACTTATGGAGGAACTGCCGAATCCAAAATGGAAAGTTATGTAGAAATCAAATCCTTGCCCTTGAAAAAATCATAATAGTTAAAAATTCAATTCAATGAAATTTCGGAATTTCTCGCTGTGCTTTTTTTTATGGATGCTGCTTTGTCTTGCCTTTTCCACCAAATCACTAGCCCAAGCTAACATTATGAGAATCGCTACTTATAATATCCGCTTTGATAATCCTGGAGATGCACCCAACCATTGGGACAATCGAAAAGAAGTGGTTGCTAATTTAATCAAATTTCATGGTTTTGACATTTTTGGTACTCAGGAAGGCTTGCACCACCAAGTGGAATACCTTAAAAAACATTTGCCCCAATTTGAATATGTGGGAGTGGCTAGGGATGATGGCAGGCAAAAAGGAGAATATTCCGCCGTATTTTACAACAAGGAGAAATTCAAGCTTTTAGAAAGCAATACCTTTTGGCTCTCCACGGATACCAGCAAGCCTAACATAGGTTGGGACGCAGCATTGCCTAGAATCTGCACCTGGGCGAAATTGAAGGACATAAATAATGGCAATCAGTTTTTCGTTTTCAATACCCATTTTGACCATGTAGGTACTGCAGCACGCCAGAAAAGTGCTCAATTAATCCTGAATAAAATAAAGGAATACAGCCAAAATGGCCTTCCGGTAATGCTTTTAGGGGACTTCAATGTGGATCAGGAAAACCCCGCTTATTATTTATTGGAGAATTCTTCAGAATTGAAAGACTGCTTTAATGCAGCCCAACTTCGCTACGCCAATAATGGTACTTTCAACAGCTTCGATATTTCTAAAAGCTCCGACCGAAGAATTGACCATATTTTTGTCAGTGAATCCGTTAAAGTTAAAAAGTATGGCATTCTAACTGACACCTATCATAATCGGTACCCTTCGGACCATTTCCCAGTCATGGCTGAAATAGAATTGAGATATTAGATTTTAGACTTGAGATATTAGAGGTTAAATAAAAGAGAACGGATTGATTTAATTACGCTGGCTTCGAATCCACTCAGCCACCGTTAAAAATCAACCAACCTAAACCTAAACTATCGGAGCTGGTCAGAATTTGAAACCCCGACCAATTACTTATTGAAATTCAACTCCCTGAATAAAAAACCAACCTGGTTTTTCTCCAATTCTCCTAATCAGGATCTGATACCAAAAGCCTGTCACAAACTATATGACTTAAAGTTTCTTCCCTGCCTTTATCATAACGGATGGTCATGCTTTTATCGATGGATTCAATGGTCAAAATCTCAACAGTTGTTCCCAATGTCAAATCCCTTTTGTCCAAAAATTCCAGAAATTCACGGGAGGAATTGGAAACAGCAACTATTTTTACCGACTCCCCTGCACTACAATCACTTAATTTTTGATAATCCAATTTGATGATTTTTCCATTTTTATCTGGAATGGGAGAACCATGTGGATCGAACTTTGGGTAACCTAATAATTCATCCATTTTTTCAAAAAATTCCGGGGATCGAATATGCTCTATCTGTTCGGCAATATGATGAACCTTTTCCCAACCAAAACCCATTTTTTCCACCAAAAATATTTCAGTAAGGCGGTGTTTACGTACTATCAAAGAAGCTTCCCTTTCTCCCTCCTCCGTAAGTTGAATGGGTTTATAGCTCTCATAAATCACCAAACCTTTTTCTGCCAACTTTTTGATCATGCTATTGACAGTAGATTTTTTGATATCCAAACGCTTACTCAAACTATTTACTGTTGCTTCTCCGTGTTCCTGGGTCAAGGATAATAATGCTTTTAAATAATTCTCTTCAGTCTGTGAAAACATATAGTCTTTTGTCACTTTTCATAAAAACAGTTCAAATATAAAAAAATATCCCAAACTGTTTTGTTAGATCAATCTAACTTTATAATTTTGTTATTCAAATTTTATTATTAGAACATATGAACCAAAAAGTTTTACTACTAACATTTACTCTTGTATTTATATGCAACTTGATATTTGCCCAAAATGGCCAAATCACTGGTAGGGTCACCTCTTCCTCGGGTGAGGCCTTGGAATTAGTTAATGTGGGCATTTCTGAATTAAATCTGGGTGGCATTACAGATAACCAAGGAAATTTCAGAATAGAGCAGGTACCTGAGGGGACCTGGAAAGTGCAGGCTAGTTTTATTGGTTTTCAGCCCAAGCAAGAAGTGGCAAAAGTCCAAAATGGCGAAGAAATAAAATTGAATTTTGAGCTCAGCTCCACCGATACCCAAATGGACGAGGTAGTAGTAACCGGTACCATGACGGAAATCAGCAGGGCGGATAGTCCTGTTCCAGTGGAAGTAATTACCCCGGAACTATTCCGAAAAAACCCCACTCCCAGCCTTTTCGAATCCGTTGGAATGGTGAATGGGGTCCAACCTCAATTGAACTGTAATGTCTGTAACACAGGGGATATTCATATCAATGGTATGGAAGGTCCTTATACCATGATTTTAATTGACGGAATGCCTATTGTCAGTGCACTGTCTTCAGTCTATGGTCTTAGTGGAATCCCTAATAGCATGGTAGAAAGAATTGAAGTAGTGAAGGGCCCGGCTTCTTCTTTATATGGGTCTGAGGCAATGGGGGGAATTATTAATGTGATCACCAAAAGTCCCGTACGTGCCCCTTTGGTAAGTGCGGATGTATTTTCCACCACTTGGGGTGAGGTAAGTGCGGATGCCGCAATTCGGTTCAATGCTGGGGAAGCTACCAGTTTGTTTGGGGTTAATTATTTCAATTATGAAAATCCAATTGACAAAAACGGGGATAATTTCACCGATATGACCCTTCAGGACAGGATTTCCATTTTCAACAAATGGAATTTTTCCCGCAAAAACAACAGAGCATTTAGCTTGGCCGGAAGGTATGTGTATGAGGACCGTTGGGGTGGTGAAATGAACTGGGATAAACACCAACATCGTGGTGGAGACGAAGTTTATGGAGAAAGTATTTATACCAAAAGGGCAGAATTTATTGGTCTTTATCAATTGCCCGTAAAAGAGCGCATATTTACTCAATTTTCATACAATTGGCATCATCAGGATTCTTGGTACGGCGACACCCCGTATATGGCTAAGCAAGAGGTGGCGTTTTTACAAACCTATTGGGACAAAAAATGGGGAGAAAATCATAAGTTCTTACTGGGAACTTCCTTCCGCTATACAGTATATGATGACAATACCCCGGCCACAGCTACAGCTGATGGGGAGGCCAACCAACCTGCCAGAACACCCTTACCAGGTGTATTTGTTCAAGATGAATGGACAATGAACCCTAAGCAAAAATTGTTATTGGGTTATAGGTATGATTATGACAATCACCATGGTCATGTGCACTCACCCAGATTAGCTTACAAAGCCAGTCCAAGTGAAAATCATACCTTAAGAGCCAGCTTCGGTACCGGCTTCAGGGTAGTCAACATTTTTACTGAGGACCATGCAGCTTTGACCGGGGCAAGGGAGGTGGTGATCTCTGAGGAATTGAATCCCGAAAAATCATATAATGGGAATTTGAATTATGTATGGAGCATCCCCACAGATGATTTCTATTTGGAATTTGATGCGACTGGATTTTATTCCTATTTCACGAATAAAATCATTGCAGACCTTGACAGTGATCCCGATAAGATTTTTTATAACAATTTGAGGGGACATGCGATTTCCCAAGGAATATCATTGAATACCAATTTAACCTTTAATTTCCCATTGAAAATATTGGCTGGAATCTCTTACATGGATGTTTTCCAAAAAGAAAACACAGGTAATGACGGCGATCTTGAAAAAGTCCGTCAACTCCATGCCCCCAAATGGTCTGGAAATTACACCATAAGCTATGGTTTACCACAAGGATATTCAGTAGACTTTACCGGCAAATGGAATGGGCCTATGCGCTTACCTATTTTACCCAATGATTACAGGCCCGAATACAGCCCTTGGCACCTCATCGCCAATGTTCAATTATCCAAAAAATGGGACAATGGTCTAGAACTTTATGGTGGGGTTAAGAATCTTCTGAATTTTGTTCCCAAGGATCCCATCATGAGGCCTTTTGACCCCTTTGATGAAAATGTGGACGACCCCATCAATAATCCCAATGGGTACACTTTTGATCCAGCCTATAATTTTGCTTCCATGCAAGGGATAAGGGCTTTTGCTGGAATTAGATATAATTTGTATTAAACCAGAAATATGAAACGGAGGCTTTTTCATATTGTTTTCCTTGGCTTGCTTTTGGGAGCGATAAACAAGCCGGGTATGGCTCAAGATAGCCTTTCCCCGCTAAGTTTTCCTGCCTTGGAGGATAGTATGAATAATTCCCCAAAGCCTATCATATTAGAAATCACCACAGATTGGTGCAGGTATTGTAAATTGCAAAAAGCGCAGATCAAAAAGGATAAGATCTTACTTGACTTGTTAAAGGATTACTATTTTGTTGAATTGGATGCTGAAGGTAAAAGAAACATTGAATTTGACGGTAAAAATTACCAGTACCAATCTCAGGGGCTCTCGGGAGGTGTTCATGAACTGGCCATTCACCTGGCTGGAAATGAACATCTCTCCTACCCTACTTGGATATTTTTAAATGAACAATATCAAGTGGTTTACCGGTTTGGAGGAGTTTTAAAACCCAACGACCTTAAAACCATTATCCGCCATTTGTAAAGCCCAATTCCTATTAAATGAAAATCCTTTGTGCACATTAATAGAAAATTACTCCCCAAAATAATCACTTATGGACAATAGTTAATTAGTTTTTTTGGGTCGGGTTATTCTGTGGACCAATTAATATTATAACTTTTTACTTCAATAATCACCCCATAAACCAAAAACTCACCCCCATTTAACGGAAGTCATGGTCAATGAGCCTCCAACAGCTTTATCATTAAAAAAAGTTACTTCCTCTTTATTTTTGACCAAGCCCAGGGTATATAACAAAGGAAAATAATGATCAGGAGTGGGAATCGCCAAAATGGCCTCTTCACCTAATTTATCATATTGGATGAGGGCTTTATGATCACCATTGGCAATCAAAGATTTAAATTTATCATTGATGGTGTTAGCCCAATCAAAACCATAATCATTCGTACCTAACTTATCCCAGGCTACCATACGAAGATTGTGCACCATATTTCCACTTCCTATGATTAACACCCCTTTTTTTCTGAGGTGATAAAGTTCCTTGGCCAATTCATAATGGTATTGTGGACTTTGGTAATAATCAATACTTAACTGCAATACAGGGATATGGGCATTTGGGTACATATGTCTTACCACCGTCCAAGTGCCATGATCCAAGCCCCAATCATGGTCTAAGCCCACCTGGGTACTTTCTATCATTCCAGCCAAATGCCTGGCCAAGGTTGGATGACCAGGTGCTGGATATTCCACTTCAGATAAAGCCTTTGGAAACCCTGCAAAATCATGAATAGTTCTAGGTTGTTCCATAGCAGTCACATGGGTGCCCCTACTCAACCAGTGGGCAGAGATTACCAAAACTGCATTGGGTTCCGGTATTTCTTTTCCCAATTTTTCCCAATACCGGGAAAACAGGTTATTCTCAATACCATTCATAGGAGAACCATGTCCAACAAATAAAACAGGCATCAAGTCCCCTCTTTCGGGAAACTCCTCTGTCATCTTTCGAAAATCCGCCAAATTATTCATATACTATTCCTTTTGTTCGATAATAAATGTATATACAAACAATTTACATCTCCTCCAAAGTTCCCTTCCAACTTTCCCATAATTACCAATTTATAATCACATATGAAAAGGTTCCAGACCAATTCAAACACTTTTTGAGGATGCAAAACATTTCAAAGATGTCTGAAAATCAGTATATTTAATTAATATAACAGGTTTTTCCATATTCGTTAAAAGGTACCCTCCACCCATTTAACTTTAGAAAAGGGTCTTTCCAATCGTGTTTCGTTTTTTACATCACCCATCCAACATAAAATTCAATATGAAAAATAAGGAAGAACGGTCTACTATATTGGCAGAGATCAGCAATTGGTTGAAATTATTGGGTTTGGTAGTCTTGGTTGCCGAAGGGGTAATCATTCTCGCCATGAACTTGACGCCAGCAGAACATCCCATATCAACTTGGTATCCAGTATTTATGTTATTATTTCTAATCATTATTGTGGTCGGGATTTTTATGGACCGGTTTCACAAAAGAAATGTGGAGTCCTCAAATCTTAAACTTGAATTGGGGTCCAGAGAATTAAGCATCCAAACGGGAAAAAAATTAGAAAAACAACGTCAAGATGTTAATCAGGCAGATTTTATTGATAACAAATTGGGCTTTGCGCTGACCAGGCCACAAATGAAATACTGGAAACCCCCAGAGTACCTAAACCATAAAGATTATTTAATTAAAACAGGATTGATACAAGAGGAACATTGGCAAAATATAGTAGCTGCAGCCCAAGTTATGCCTTTTGGCAAAATGCTTACTGAGTCAGAAACAGTTTTATTTCAATATGGAGAGTCAATAAAAATCAATTTCACCGAAAATAGCACTACTGAACTAATTGATAAACACCTGGAACGTTTGTCCAATTTTTATGTTTCCCATGGGGAAAAACCCCTATCTGAAGAAGAAGCAAAAAAATTGCGTGAAGACCTTTTTTATGGACAATTGGACCTGAGCAAAATGGTATTTTCCAATAGTTTTGTGGTCCAGGTACTCGACAAAAATTTGGCTTTAAAATCCCCCATTGAACCAAATCTGCCGAATTTATTTGCTGCCATCCAAAGAACAATTTTTGAACCCCTGGACCAATTGATTTCCAACAAAGCTTCTATCCTTTGGGGGTCTACCAACAAAATCAAACACATCAAAATCGAGGAGGAAGAACAGGACATCACTATTTACCGGATGAACCGAATGTTGGAAAATGAAGGGAACTTTTACCAATTACAAATTCAGTGGTCCCCTGAATCCAAAGCAGCTATTAGCATTTGGGAAGAACTGAAAAAAATGTTTGAAACATTTAAATTGATTCATTAAACCAAAGACTTTAAATTCAGGGTTAATAATCAACCATACAAGCTTCTAATTTCTTTCATGAATTTGGAAAAACATTACACGCACCTTTATGAGGAGGCAATTCATAAAATAACATTGGATCAAAATTTTAAAGACTCTTGGCTTGACAATCCAAATGACAACCGATATGGCATTACCTTGCTTGCCAGGCCTGACCCCAATTGTATACAATCCATTCAATCTTTTCTAAATCAACTAAGAATAATCGAACCAGAACAATATTATTATCCTTCCTCTGACATTCACCTTACTGTCATGTCATTGATATCCTGCTATCCAGGTTTTGAATTGGAAAGGGTGAATGTTTCAGATTATGTAAAACTCGTTGGGGAAAGCCTTAAAGGGATTAAACCATTTAACATTAAGTTGGAAGGTATCACTGCCTCCCCGTCCTGCATTATGGTCCAAGGATTTCCTTCCAATGGAAGATTAAAACAAATCAGAGATCAATTAAGGCAACAATTTAATAATGGAAATTTAGAACATACCATTGATAAACGTTATTCTCTCCAAACAGCTCATAACACTGTAACGAGGTTTAAGTCTACCATTCAAAATAAAGGTGAATTTCTGGATTTACTCCATCGATACAGGTATTTTGATTTTGGGACTTTTGAAATCAATTCGATGGAGTTAGTATTCAATGATTGGTACCAACTAAAAAACAAGGTCAAAGTGCTTCATCGATATTCCTTGGATTAATTTTTATTAACTAAACCAAACTAATAATGAGTTATACATACAAGTATCCCCATTTTGCATTGACTGTTGATATGGTTATTTTTTCTGAGGACCTAAAACAGCTGCTTTTGATTCAAAGGAAAAACCCTCCCTTTAAAGATTGTTGGGCGTTTCCGGGTGGTTTTGTTGAAATAAATGAATTGATTGTACATGCGGCCCACCGGGAATTAAAGGAAGAAACGGGACTATCTAATATCGAACTGAAAAATTTTGGTTTTTTTGATGCCGTACACCGGGACCCTAGGGAGAGGGTAGTGTCTTTTGCTTTCACTGGAAAGACCCCGGTTTCCAAGCCTATCAAAGCCAAGGATGACGCAAAAAATGTACAATGGTTTCCTGTGGGAAATCTTCCTAATTTGGCATTTGACCATTTGGAAATTCTATTAAAGGCCATTAAAGCTAACCAAAACCCTAAATAAATTTTAATACCCGGGCTAATTGACCTTCATTCATAGTACAATTAACTTTATTTACTATATTATTCACTTGAAGTTACCATTTTAACAAGAGCGGCAGAATCTGACATTTTTATTTAGCCTAATTTAATTTTCATTTTCTGCATTTGGATTTTGATTTTTAGAATGACACAACTTTTACAGGCAATAAACCTATCATTTTATTTTAAATCTATTTTACCATGAAAGATTCTTACGACATTATCATTATTGGCGGTGGAGCCATGGGACTCTCCTCCGCTGCAGCTCTTGCCAATACCGAAAAAAAAGTATTGGTGTTGGAGCAATTTGGTTTTTTCAATCAAAAAGGGAGTTCTGCAGGGATGTCCCGGCAATTCCGGGTCCAATATGCCCAAAAATATATGGCTCAATTGGCCTTGGATGCCATTCCCTATTGGGAGGAATTACAGAAACACAGTGGGGACACCTTGGTGGACAAAGTGGGCTCATTATGGTTTGGGGATCCTTCTATTAGTTCACAGGAAGGAGGAATCCAGGCAGCAGAGGAAGTGATGAAGGAATTGGACATTCCTTTTACTCCCATGAATGCCAAGGAAATTGAAGCTAAATTTCCATTTAAAAATCTTCCTGAAGATTATACCGGTTTTTTTCAAAAAGATGGGGGCATCATCAACCTTTCGGCAACTTTGCAGACCCTTTTCAACATCGCCAATAAAGCCTCAAATATTGACCTGATAGAATATAATCCAGTCACCAATATTGACTCCAGAAAAAAAGGAAACATAAAAGTATTTACTGAAAAAAACATATTCACTGCTGAAAAACTCATCCTCACCCCAGGTTCCTATATCAACGACGTATTAAAACATTTTGGACTATCGGTCAATGTTGACATTTGGGAAATGTCATCCGCATACTATAAAAACACCGGAAACGTCCAGTTGCCCACTTGGTTTGTATTTCAGAAGCCTCAAAGCAAAAGCCTTTTCTATGGTTTCCCTGAGGTGAATTGGTCTCACCCAGGTTATATTCGAGTGGCACCTGATATTCCGGACCAAATCATCAATGATCCTTCTGATAGGACGGGTATTCCCAGTATTAAAAGTTTGGGATACAATTCCGAATGGGTAATGAAACATATGGAAGGCTTAGAGCCCAATCCAGAGTTCACCTCCACCTGCCTGATTACTCTGAACAATAATAATAAAGAGCTCATGGTTGACACCCTTCCCGAATGGGTGCATAACCATGAAGACATTGTGGTTTACACAGGAGGTTGGGCAGCAAAGTTTATTCCCTTGCTGGGTAATATCCTGGCAGACCTTGCGGTAACTGGAAAAACTAAATACGACCTTAGCCATTTCAAAATTGAATGGCCATTGGTAAGGGGGGAAATCAGCAACCGCTTTGATACCAAGGTAGCCAAAAACCTGAAATTGGATGTGGCAATTGTAGGGGCTGGTGCTTCTGGTCTTTATTCGGGTTACCGGCTCAAAAACGGTAAAGACCAAAATGGGAATTCATTGGATTTGGATATCAATATTTTTGAAATGAGTGACCGGGTGGGTGGCCGTCTGGAATCCATCAAATTACCGGGCATGAATGTAGTCGGGGAAATTGGAGGCATGCGGTATATGACTTCCCAAAAAATTGTCACATCGCTTATTGAGGATGTTTTTGCCACTCAGTATGCTCTTGACCCTATCCCTTTCCCCATGGGTGATCCCGATCACCATCTGTATTACTTGAGGAAGCAGCGCTTTTTTGCCAACAGGTTCAGCCAGGCTAAAATCACAGGAGAAAATTTCAAAACCCACTATGAAGTAGGAGAGAAATTCCAGGGTAAAAGCTCTGATGAAATTTTTAGGACCATCATCAAAAAAGTCTTAAAAAAAGGAGGACATTCCCTAAAAAAAATCCAAAACAGTCCCTCTCCTAGAAGAGAATGGAATAAGGTAAAAAAAGAACTTAAATATGAATTTAAGGGACCATATAAGGGGAAATATGTCTATGAAATTGGATTTTGGAACATGCTCAAGGACCAATCCTCCCAGGAATGTTATGAATTTTTGGCCCAGGCAGGCGGCTATTATTCCAACACCATCAACTGGAATGCTGCTGAGGCCATGCCTTATATGGTTGGGGATTTTGCTAGTGATTCGGTGGAATACAAAACCATTGATGGAGGATATGATCAAATTTTGACCTGTTTGGCAGATGATTTCCTTCAAAATGGCGGTAAAATCCGAACCAAAAACAGGTTGGCCAGTTTTGAAAAAAATCCAGATACTACCAGTGTATACAAATACATTCTGACTTTTTACAATATGGAAAGTAAGGAATACTGGAAGGTGGATGCCAAGGATATTATCCTAAGTATGCCCAGGAGGTCCCTGGAACTTTTGGACCAGGATAATTTCTTCTTTAACCGGGACAAGCAAAAAGCCTTGCAGCACAACTTGAAGTCGGTAATAATGGAGCCTTCCTGCAAAATCCTTTTGGGATTTGAGGAGCCTTGGTGGAAGGAAACTTTGGGTGCTCAGGCAGGGGAATCCATTACTGATCTTCCCATGCGGCAATGCTATTATTTCGGGGTAGACCCCAAAAACTCCCACTCCCTGTTTCTTTCCAGTTACAATGATATGAGAACAGTCCAGTTTTGGAAAGCATTGGACAATGGTGAAAAATTCCAGACCAAAACCACCAAACTGGTAAAAGGAAAAAATTTCCTTTACCCCCACTATGAGCATGCCAGTAAAATGATGGTAGAAGAAGTAATTAAGCAAGTTAGAGATTTGCATGGCCCTTCGATATCTGTTCCCGATCCATACACCTCTGCTTTCAAAGACTGGACCCTTGATCCTTACGGAGGAGGATATCATGCATGGAAAAACCACTACAAAGTCTGGGAAATCATGCCTTACATCCGTCAGCCTCATGAAGAGGAGCGGGTATTTATCACGGGAGAAGCCTATTCCGATCAACAAGGATGGGTGGAAGGAGCTTTTTGCGTGGCAGAACATGTGATGCGAGAAAAATATAATTTGGCCTGCCCGGATTGGCTGAATGAGGATTATTATTTAGGTTGGTAAAAACAAAGCCCTTCCACTTAACGGGGAGGGTTTTCCTTCTAAGCTATCCACTTGCCTACTAAATAAAAATAGAAGGTATCAATCCCTTATAGAAATAAATGATACCTGGTATTGGGTGAATACTCAAAAAAGATTTCCCCAGCCAAAAATGCCTGGGGAAAAACCAAATTAATAAACCCAATTAAACTCAATTATCTTAATTGGGAAGTATGCAAAAAAACAATTGCTTCCCGGCCACTTTTTTAAGCAGTTGTATTTTTGAATGATAATGATAGAAAGATTAAGATTATCTTATTTAGGAAAAGGAGAAAAGGCCATATTCATGGCCTTTTCCTTTTGATTCACTACTAGTTCCAACCGGGGTTTTGTTGAAATTCTTCTCTATTGGTGATCCATCAAGGTGAGACTGGGGAATAGGCCTTAACCTATGGAAATCCATGATATTATCATCTGCATCTGTATTATACATTCTTACATATTCAATGAGCTTGCCTGTTCTTTTCAGGTCAAACCAACGTAGCAATTCGCCACCCAGCTCACGTCCTCTTTCTTCAAGAATAAAGTCCATGTCCATATCAGCAGCAGATATTTCCATTTGGGTTTCAAAGCCGTCCTTAGCCCTGTTTCTCCTTAGCATATTCATATATTCAACTGCCTCCGTCATATTACCAGCCTGCATGGCCGCCTCAGCCACGATCATGTACATCTCAGCAATCCGGATCACAAAGGCATCCCTTTTACTTCTGAACTCAAAGATAGCATCCCTATCCGTGGTACTGTTGTGCTTGTGCATTTCAATAAAGTTCCTGAAATCTGTCAATGAACCATCCGGATTGTAAAGGTCATTAATATCCATCACCTCATATTTGGTGGCTTTGCTGGCTTTAAATTCTTCAGATAGATCCTTATAGCTCCAATAAATGGCCGTATCTCCCTGAACCATATCAACATATTGGCCTACATCACCACCATTGGCATACCAAACCTCTTTAAAGGTTCCTTGGTAGCGTTGGTCAATGTCACTGTTAAACAGCTCCAAATACCTTCTCGTGCAGGCATAACGCTGAAAACCGATACTGTTGATTATATCCAGTACCATCCCTGAATGGAAATCGTATCTTGGAGTAAACATCAGGTGAAGCTGGTTACCACCTTCCTGACGGAAAGCATTGGCTTCAGTATTGCCATCAAATTCATCGTCAGAAGTATTGATGAGGTTATTCTCTGAATAGTTGACATAATAGATCATTTCAGAATTGGTAGAACCTTCACTATTATCAATATGCCAAAGGGCTGTATAGTCATCGAACAATTCGAAATCATAATCATCGATCACTTTTTTGGCCAATTCAGCAGCTTCGCTGTACCTTTCTCATGTAAGCAACATTCTTGCTTTGAAGGCTTCTGCAGCAGGTTTTGTAACTCTTCCTCCCTCATGGGCAATTCGGCCATCCAGGTTGGCTATGGCAATATCCAAATCAGAGAAAATCACATCATAGAAATCCTGAACCGGACTTCGGGTAGAAGTGGTTTCAACTCCTATTGTTGGCTCTGTGGTCAGGTGAACCCCACCCCAGGTTTCCACAATCAACCAGTAATACAAAGCCCTTAGGTAATGCACCTCCCCAAGCCTAATTTGTTTCATTTCATCAGACAAAGGCGATTGAGGAATCTCCTCAATTGCAGATGAAGGTGAGGTTCAAAATTTTCAGTAACTTCCTTCCTTTTCCACTTTTTTTCCTTTTTGATTTCCCGAAACATTTTATAGGATAAGGATTTAAAAAGATATACCTTTACATTATCTGCCTTTTGAAGGTTTTTATGGTATTTCCATAGGTCAATAAAAACTTCCTGAATACAGTCCTGGACTATATTCTGATCTGGTTTCAATGATAAACCATAGCGAAAAAGATCTTTGGAAAAATGTTTGTATAATCCTTCCAATCCCTTACGGTCTCCCTGCCTCAACTGATGCCACAGACCATTGGGATCTTCCAATTCAGTATGATGATATACTTCTTTCACGGGGTTTATTTTGGGTATTTGTCAAATGACACAACAAAGTAGGCAAAATTATCTTTATCAACAACACAAAAATCCATTTAATAACAATCAGACAAATTTCAATATATTTTACAGTAATTCCCTTAAATAATTTTGGACGCAGACCAGAAAATCAATTAAAGTTTCCTTCTTTATTACCCTAACTAAAAAACATTGAATTTTCTATTCAACCTAAGGTTATAAAATAAAATCAATTATTTTTAATACTGGTAGGAAAATCCCAATATCTCCACTTAATTCGTAAAAATTTAATTAAAATAATCTCCCAATAATCAGTCAGGGAAATTATTTCAACAATAAAACGTTGTATTTATAGAGGTTAGATAGAATCTAAGCCTAAATTCACTTAACCCCCATTTATGGACCGTTCCATCAAATTTGTTGATACGGGTAAATCCCTTTTCTTCGCAACAATTAGAAAAAGAATCGACGAGTATTTCAATAATCAAAATATTTCTAAAAACGCCAATAGCTCCATGGTTTTCAAAACTTTGATCTACCTTGGGCTGTTTGTCGGCTTATATTTTCTGATCGTACTGGATATTTTCCCATTATATATTACATTAATATTGGCTATTGGCTTAGGCATTACTATGGCTTGCATAGGGTTTAATATATGCCATGATGCTCTACATGGGGCTTATTCCTCAAAACCTGCCATCAATAAATCTCTTGGATTTCTGTTTCATTTGATTGGGGCCAGTGTTTATGTTTGGAAAATTACCCATAACAAAGTCCACCATACTTACACCAATATAATTGGCCATGATGGTGACCTGGAAGTAGCTCCAGGGATAATCAGGATCTCCCAGGAAGAAAGAGTCAAAAAAGCCCATCGCTACCAGCATATATATGCCTTTATGCTTTACAGCCTAACTTCTTTATCCTGGTTTTTCAGGAAGGATTATATAAAATTCTTCAAAAAAGAAATTGGGGCTCACAAAAACAAACATCCCAAAATCGAATATTTTAATCTATTCTTTTACAAGGCATTGTATTACATCATATTTATCATTACTCCATTGGTGCTCATGGATATAACCTGGTGGCAATTTCTTATTGGTTTTATTTTAATGAATGTGGCTGAAGGATTGGTTCTTGGATTAGTATTCCAACTGGCCCATCTGGTAGAGGAAACAGAAATGCCCCACCCTAGCACTTATGAAAATATTGAGGAATCCTGGGCAGAACATCAAATGAAAACAACCGCGAATTTTGCCCGGAAAAGTAAAATCGCCACATTTCTTTGCGGTGGGCTCAATTTCCAGATAGAACACCACTTATTTCCCAAGGTTTGTCATATTCATTACCCAGCCATATCAGAAATTGTGAAAAGTACCGCACTGGAATTTGGATTGCCTTACCATGAGAACAAGACTTTCTTTTCAGCTTTACAATCCCATTACAGGTTCCTAAAAAAAGCAGGAAGAGCTTAGTGATTGGTTATTAGGTTATTTAGTTCAAAGCTCAACCTTTGTTCTATCAATTTATCAATTAACCAGTCAACCTTTTTTATCTTTTATTACACCTGAATCAAAAAAAAACACCCTCAAATTAAGTTTTGAGGGTGTTTTTTTATTATGAATTTAAGGAAAAATTTATTCCTCACCATGTGGTTTTCCGATGGTTGCTAAAATACCTCCATCTACATAGACAATTTGCCCATTTACAAAGTCACTGGCTTTACTGGCCAAGAAAACAGTGGTTCCCTGCAAATCCTCTGGATTACCCCATCTGCCGGCAGGAGTTCTATTGATAATAAAGTCATTGAATGGATGGCCATCTACCCGGATCGGAGCAGTTTGACTGGTTGCAAAATAACCAGGTCCTATGCCATTAACATTAATGTTGTATTTGGCCCATTCAGTAGCCAAGTTTCTGGTCAACATTTTCAGACCACCTTTTCCTGCAGCATATGCCGAAACGGAATTACGGCCAAGTTCACTCATCATGGAGCAGATGTTAATAATTTTTCCGCCCCCATTTTCTTTCATACTTTTTCCCACTCGCTGGGACATGATAAATGGAGAAATAAGATCTACCTCCACTACTTTTCTGAAGTCTTCAGGATCCATTTCTAAAGCCGGTACCCTCATGATGATCCCTGCATTGTTAACCAGAATATTAATAGGGCCAAACTTCTTCTCAATGGTCGTAACATGCTCATCTACCGCTTTGGCATCCGTAACATCAAACAAATATCCATGAGCTTCAATACCATTGCCTGCATATTCTTTGGTGGCATTGTCAATTTTTTCCTGGTTGATGTCATTGAAAATTAAAGTAGCCCCACTTTTGGCCAATGCTGTGGCCATGGCCATTCCCAGTCCGTGTGTTGCACCTGTCACTAAGGCAACTTTGCCGGACAGATCAAATAGTTCTTTCATAGTTTAGGTTTTTTTATTGTTTTTATTGGATTTTTAAGGCCTGATTCAAATTCTTTCCAAACATTTCATGCCCCTTAAATTGGGGACAAAATGTCCTTCAGTGCTTTTGAATCTTTTTATAGTGGTTAGGGTATTAATTTCTTATAGAAGCTAAATATTGCTTCAATTTTTAAAAGTTGATCGGTAAGAAAAAGGAATAACCGGCACAGTACTAAAATTCTGAACTCTGCCGGTCTTCTTTAATTATTTCATATCTACAGGAGCTACTTTATCCATATCACCATAATCAAGGTTCTCCCCTGCCATACCCCAGATAAAGGTATAATTGGAAGTCCCCGATCCTGCATGTATGGACCAAGCAGGAGAAATCACCGCCTGGTGTTTTTTCATCCAAATGTGTCTCGTTTCATCCGGTTGCCCCATGTAGTGACAAACCACGGCATCATCATCCAAATCAAAATAGAAATAGGCTTCCATTCTTCGGTCATGGGTATGGGCAGGCATGGTATTCCATACACTTCCGGGTTTCAATTCTGTCATACCCATTTGAAGCTGACAAGTATCTACAACACTATTTACCAATAGCTTATTGATCACCCTGTGGTTGGAATTTTCCAAGGATCCTAATTCCACTTTTTCTGCATCATCCAAACCTACTTTTTTGGTAGGGTAATCTGTATGGGCTGGAGCAGAATTAAAGTAAAGTACAGCTTGCCCCTCAGCAGATGGATGGAAAATCACCTCTTTGGTTCCCTTGCCAATGTACAAAGCTTCTTTTCTTCCCAATTTATGATCCGTGCCATCAACAGTAACCAAAGTGGAATCTCCAACATTGATCACTCCGAACTCCCTGCGCTCAAGGAAATAGTCAGACTTAAGCTGATCTACTGTTTCCAGTTCCAAAGATTTGGTTACTGGATAGATCCCACCTACGATTAAGCGGTCAAAGGTACTATATACCCCGTTAATCTGATCCTTTTGAAAAATATCCTCTAAAAGAAAATGATCACGGAGTTTTTGGGTATCGTACCCTTTTACATCTTCCGGATGCGATGCATGTCTCGTTACGATGTTAGTATGCATTTTTTTATTGTTTGTTTTAGTGAATTTATTTTAGTGCAATCGATTACTTTATTATTTCTCTTTTTCTACCCATGGGCCAAATCCCAAGGAATTTAGGATTACCCATTTTTCATTGTTTACAAAAAAAAAGGAATCTAAAAAGGGAAAGTTTCTTCAAGTTACGGTTTTTTCTCCCCCTCCCCATAAGGGAGAGGGAGTTTTATCCCGAATTATTCCCTTCTGGATGTCTCCAGAGAAAGACAAAACTAGTAAATATACCAAATAAGTAAAACTTCGAAAGCATTGTCTTTACGATAAGGCGACCTGAATTATTCCGCAATAGACTCTTTGTGTCTTTACCTCAATGAAATAATTGGCAATGCGGACATTCCGGTTTCCTTTGGGTTCTTAGCGGTTAGTTATATTAAATTTTTCGGTTTATTTTTTTTTGCCTTTAACCTTAACTTTTAAGGGGTTAGACAACTTGTTTTTAAATTGTTCAAGATAGGCATCCCATTCTGCTTTGTTTTCAATTTGACCACTTTTATCCCAGCCAAATCCAGCATAATAAGTCAGTTTATTATTGCTTGGATCTGTCATGATCAGCAATTGGCTACCATCTTTATATTCCACCCGGTGGTCTTTAAATCCCTGGACCAATTCTGGATCAATAACCACCCCTAATCCCAAATGATGGCCATCCATGGGTTCCCAATACCTAAAAATACCTTTTTCTTCATTTGCTTTCACCTCTCCCTCTTTTTCATGAAGGGTAATGCCTATGGTGGGATTTGGAATTTCATTTTCACTGGTAAATGTAGATTCAAACCTGGAGAGGTTACTTCCTAAATCAAGACTAATCCTTTTTGTTTCCTCAACCATTTTTCCATTTACCTCCCAAGGAGCATACTTTAATTCAAAAACTGTACGGATGGGTCCAGTAGCTCTGGTTTTATACTCCACAAAATTTTTTGAAGTAAATAAGGAATCATCTTCCCAAAAGCCTACCCCACCAATTCCCCTGCTGGATCCTACATGGTAAGGATCATATCCTTCTCCGGAATCAATATGATAAGCACCGGGGTTTTCCTCATTCTTTTTGTACCATTTATCAATAATGGGATATTCAACACTTTTTAGCCAGGCATCGATTCCACTGGAAAGCGTCCCACCAGGTTCCCCCTCTTCAATTCGCCTTTGAGCTTCCGGCCCATAAGTCCGGAAAGCCACTTTGTCATTTTCCCATGTGTAATCATCGGTTCTTTCTGGCACAAACCTGGAAAAGGTGGTCAATTCTGACTCTGGCTGCTGCTCCCTCTCTTCCAAAGATCTCAAAATAAATTCCTGAGAATTATTGCCCGGGATATCCACTTGAAAAATTAATTGGTCCAGAGAATTATCCCCATCCAGATCTATCCACTGGCTCACCAAAAGATTTTCTGTGTCTGGATTTTCAATTACAAGATTGTTTGCCCCAAATTTTTCCAAAAGAGGTTTTACCTTTTCAACAGCAATTTCTATGGTTTCAGATTTTCGCTCATAGTTTTGGGTGTTTTCAACCACAATAATCAGTTCATAGGTTTTTTCAGTTTTGCAGGCACTGAATATTCCTATACCGGCAAAAGTCAGTAAACAAAATCGATTTAATAGACTTGTTTTAAATAATTGATTAAAAGGCATTTTAGATTTCTTCATTTTGTAAACCTTTAAATATTAGATTTTTCATTTCATATAAAACTAGTTGACCAATTAGATAAAAAACATTTTTTGCATTTCAAATCTATATTGCTCCCTATTTTTTCCTTTAATCGGCATCAATCCTGTTTTGAATAAAAAGGAATATCTATTCACAGGCAGTAGATTAACTCCAATAAAAAAACTACTTATGACTTGACTCTCTTACTATCAGACTACCTGGTAATTCCGCATGTATAATCTTGTTCCTTCCTTTTATATTAGTCAATTGTTTGAGCATTATTTCCATTAACTTATCTGCAATGGATTCAATAGGTTGAGACAAGGATGTAATGGTAGGGGTATATAACTCAAAAACATCACTATCATCGAAACTAACCACCCCGATTTGTTCCGGAATCTTTACCCCTTTCTTTTTCAAAACTTTCAATCCACTCTTAGCCAGGTAATTAGTTGCAAAAAACAATGCATCCAATTGTGGATTTTCTTTTAAATAGGTTTCCACTAATTCATCAGAACGGTGAGCTTTAAAATCTTTAAAAGAAACTTTAAAAATACTTTTTGGAAGATCATAAAGGTCAATGGCTTTTTCATAACCGGATAAACGGTCTTTCATCTGCGACTGGTTGGACTCCAAGGTAACATAGCCAATATTCCTAAAACCTCCTTCAACCAGATTTTTAACCGAATTGAAGGCACTTTCCTGGTTGTTAATAATCACATGGCTGACATCCAATTCCTCAAAGTAACGGTCAAACAAAACTACTGGAAAATCCTCCTCCAACAGCTCATGGATTTCCTGTTCAAAATCTGCCGGTGGGGTAATAATGTAACCATCCACCTGGCGGTCCTTGAACAATCGAATCAAATCCCTGGCTTTGTCTTTGTCATTTTCGGTGCTACAAAAAATAAGTTTATAACCATTATCATAGGCTTTCCCTTCCATTAACCTGGCAA
Organism: Echinicola jeungdonensis; assembly: GCF_030409905.1. Classification (NCBI taxonomy): domain Bacteria; kingdom Pseudomonadati; phylum Bacteroidota; class Cytophagia; order Cytophagales; family Cyclobacteriaceae; genus Echinicola; species Echinicola jeungdonensis. Next base: position 248,740 of record NZ_JAUFQT010000002.1, on the reverse strand, counting down.
TACTGGAAAAAAAGGCATCAGAAATATCTTCAACCATAAAAACGATGATCTTGGATTTTCCTGTCCTTAAACCCTGGGCTAATTGGTTAGGTTGATAACCAACTTTTTTTACATAATCTTGCACTTTTTTAATAACCTCATCACTGATCCGGTTTTTGGCTTTATTATTTAAAATAAAGGACACTGTGGTGATAGAAACATTTAATTCCTTGGCTATATCAGTTATTGAAATCTTTTTCTTTCCCATAATGCTTTAAAGTTAAGAATTAAATCGTTTTCCTATAGCATCACCTCTACATGACTTAATCTTTTAAGGAAAAATTATTGTAACCCAAAGTGAGTTTCCCATTTCTTTCAATAAAAAAATTTTTCATTTTGTTCTAACATTTTTTCCAGGGATGAATAATTTAAATCATTATAGAATAAAAATCCAAAGTTTGTAAAATGCCAAACGATTTAAAATAAAAAACATGAATTTAAGGGATGAAAAATTCATGTTTGTAAATTTATTGCTTTTTATTTTTCACCCACCTCCCACCCATATTTTTAAAGCAGGGAGTTCGACAATCCCAAAAAATATCCATTAGAATAAACAATTAGATTCCCTTATTCCAAAACTCACCTTTTAATATAATTATGGCTGTCCTATCATTTAGAAGGTTTTATTTGCCTTTAAAGGTCCAAGGTTTATTCCCGGAAACGATTTCCAAATCCTCCTTTCTAGATTGGCTTCCTATTTTGAACAGTGATAAAAAAATGATATTAATTTATTTGGAGTTAATGGGTCAAACAAAGCATTTCCCCCACAGGGATACTTTTTATTTAACATAATATAATCAAAAAAAATCAGGAATATAAGAAATGCTTATTCCTGATTTTGTTGTTTAATTTTCAATTATTTTATGAAAAATTAAATTTATCCCAAAAACAATTGTCATCTTTATTTTATTCAAAAACGTCAAATTTCAAACCTATATTAAACCGGGCATTGTAAAATTCCTCCTGCATTGTACTGGAACTGATACCCTGATAATATCTTAATGGTTGATTGGTAAGGTTATTCCCCTCAAAGAAAACACGCCATTTTGGGGTAAAGCATAAGAAGCATTTACATCCAGGAAGCTTTGCCTATCATAATACCGGTCTTCAAAAGTTTCTCCACCCAATTCATCCAAATAATTGCTGGCATAGTTCCAGGAAGCCCTTACCACCAATTTTTTTGTTTCATAAGACAAGAAAGCATTGAACCCGAAATCCTTAAACCATTCGGAGCTTTTCTGGTCACCAGGTTCACGGATCCACCAATAGCATCCGCATCAATCCTGCCTTGTTCACCTCAATAGTTTTGACATATCAGAGGGAATCAGGTCCATTTGTACCATCCTGTTTTCCGCCTCTGATGAAGGAATTCTTTCCCCATTCAGGGTTACCGAATTCAATTGTGGGGCCATCCCCCGGAATATAATATCCCTGGCTTCTCCCTGGTCATTTTGTATGGTAATTCCTGGTATCCGCTTAAGCGCATCCCCAATATTAGCATCAGGAAAACGACCGATCTGGTCAGATGAAACAATATTGGTAATATTGGAATTGGTTTTCTGCTGGTTCAAAGCCTTTGCCTGACCTTTTAGCCGATCCCCAAAAACTACAAACTCTCTTCCTTCCAACATCCCTGGCTGCATTTCAAATACCAATTCTTCAGTTTGGCCATTTTTAACCTCTACCCATTGATTTAGGGTATTATAGCCCAGGTAGCCCACTTCCAATTGGTATTGCCCGGCAGGTAAACCCACCAGCAAAAACTTTCCCTCCTGATCGGTAACGGCCATTTTTTGGCTACCAACCAAGGTAATATTGGCCCCGGGTAAAGAAAGGTTTTGATTGTCTTTCACCTTCCCTTTGATGACACCCTGAGCAAAAGCAACTTGCAAAGATCCCAAAAACAGGATCAAAATCAGTAGATGATTTTTCATAAAAAACTAAGTTTGTATGGTTATTTGATTGTTTTTAAAGTGTCAGCAGCCATGTCCTCCCACTTGTAATACTGAAAGGTTTTGTCATCAGACATGGCTACAAAAAGTCCCTTGGTAAAAGTGGAATCCAACTTCACACTGACCAATTCGGATCCATCACTGCTGAGTGTACGGGTTTTGATTTTGGTCAAAAGTTTGTGTTGATGCGGATTATTTTCACTTCCTTCCCGTGGGAACACATGGAATTGATTGGCTTCCTGATCAGAAACCAGGATATACCCTGTCAAACTATCCAATTCATAAATGCTGATGCCTTCATGGTCTTTGGTAAATCCCTCTTGGGCAAAAAGTGCCAATTCCTCATTTCCTTTTTCCGGCTGGGCATGGTATTTCCTCACCCCAACACCTTCATCAGAATAATAGACATAGCCCAATTTTTGGTCCACTGCAATGGCTTCTATTTCTTTTTTCCCACTGAACTGACCAAATTTCCTGACTAAATCAAGGGATAGTTTTCCATCCTTGTTTTGGATTTCATATTGCCATAGGTAAGTACCATCTGTTGGGCCATTTTTTCTTCCCGCAATGACATAATGTTTCCCGCTTTTGGAATCATGGTAAAGGGCTATTCCCATTAAATCCCGGTATTCCTCCCCTTTTTCTCCTTTAAAAATTTCAATTCCTCCCTTATGGATTTCTTTCATATCGGGAAGGGAATAAAATCTCAACTTGGAAGTCAACCGCTCACCAGTTACAGCAAAATCCACCAAGCTGTCCCCAAGCTTCAGTCCATATCCCACATCTACATTATTGGGTCTTTGGATGCCTTTGGCCATCAGGGAATCAATAATGTTTCCTTTCAAGTCAAAAACATAAAGGGCACCATCCTTATCCTTATCGGTCCCGATCACCAAACTTTTGGCAGGGTTGGATTTATTGACCCAAATGGCTGGGTCATCAGAATCATGTTTGACTTTTCCAGTCACATAAACAGGCTGGACTACTTCCTCAGTATAAATCGCTTTATCATTATTGGCAGGTGCTTGACATGCACTTACCTGGACTAGGGCCATCAAGGCCCCGGTTAGGGTTTGTAAAAAGTTTCTCATTACAATAGCTCATTTTGTTTGAGCTGCAATTATAGGAGGTCCCTCAAAAAAACTCACTTAAAAGGCCGTTATCAAAAGAATAAGAATGGGGTGGTTGCTTCTAACAAAAAAGTAATATTGGAGGTATTGGGTCGCCTGGATATTGACGCACCACAACTGTCAATAAAACAGAACCGAATTCAGATATTAAAAATTGGAAATGGAGAATTTAGAATGATGAATTGTCTTTTCCAAGATGCCTGAATCACATTGACTGATACCAAATACTACATTATTCAAATGCCAGATACCGTTTTCCGATATTCTCAAAATGAGCATTTCCCTTCGAATTCCCTAAAAAGTACAAAGTAAAAAGCTGGTTCTATCAAGGATAAATCTTAAATTGAATTAGATAAATTAACCATTTACCCAAAGCATTATTTAACCTCAAAAATCAAAAGAATTTAGGATATGGTACCCATTAACAAATCGATAACATTTTCCGGACTCAAAAATTTGGAATTGGCATTTATGGCCGAGGTCAACAATCCAAGGGAAAATATTCTTTCACTGACTTTTATAGACACCAAGAAGGAATCAGGGAAAACTTTTAAGCTTGGTTTTGAATTTGAAATGTCTCCAAAACAGGTAACAAGGTGGTTTTGTAAAGGAGAATTCGACAATGGGAAAATTGATAAAAAGACCATGGAAAGAGAAAAAAATGTTGACCCAATTTCCCTGGAAGAGCTTTATGACCAAATCATTGATGAGGTTGAGGAAATTTATTCAAAATGGTTGGAGGATGAATGAATGGGCATAGAGCTTCTTTTGCCCAAATTATTTCCTCTGATCACTTCAATTATTCGAATTTATTTCTAGAAATTTCCCAATAGATATTTGGGGTGAAGTTTACCACTCCACCCCAAATATTAAGGCCAATCTAAAATTAATTTTACTCAGAATTTACTAAAATAATTAAATAAATTCGTGCTAATCCGTGTAATTAGTGGACCATCTGGATTAGTGGAATAATTTCGCCTCCTATTTTTATCATTCTATACTATTTAAATACTTCTCCAACATAGTGCACCCATCCTGAGCCAGGTTATTCCTATCTTCTGGATTATCCTTGTTCAGTCCATTTTCAATTTCCCATTTATCTGGCATGCCATCATGGTCTGAATCCTTTATTTACTATGAAACAATATTTCTATTTTTTAAAATTAATCCAATCAAACCTGGAAAATAGAGATAATCAATCTACTGTAATAATTACCCGGCGATACCGGGTCAATTGGGGTGTCCCATTGTCCTTCACCTCGCAAATCACATGAATTTTCGCTCCAGTTTCGGCATTTCCTGGGACTTTAAAGAATGCCTTCTGTTGGTCGGCATTTTCAATATTAATTTCTCTATTAAAACTGCTGGCCTCCTTGTAATACCACCATTGATAAAAAAGCTGATCATCGTCGGGGTCAAAAGTACCTTCCGCACTTAATTGCAACTCTTTTCCGGGTTTAGAAACTAAATTTTCGGCATGGTTTAACCTTACTACAGGAGGGTGGTTGGCCTCCTCAAAGGATTTTACACACCAATCGGCACGGGCAGCAAAATCATTTTGTAATGCGTCCATCCATCTGGTCATCGGTTTGAAATATTCCCTCATTAAATCCTGATTCTCCGGATACTGTTCCCGCATATACATTCTTCCCCATGCAGAACCGGTGTACCATCTGCCTTCTGGATACTCATAACCTGAAACAGGCACAGAATCGAGATAAGTATTGTCGCGAACGTTCACATAACGACCGCCCCAACCACCATAGTCGGGCGATTCCATATTTCGCAATCCAGTAGGGATGGTATGGATAAATGCAGGTGAATCTCCTTCTGAACGGAAAGAGCCCTTCTGTTTAGGATTGCCTGCCCCCCATCCTTCATTATCATCCCCACCTTGGTATGCCATATATAGAGAGCAAAGTGGCCCATGGTTTTCAAGGATATTAGATTTCATCCAATCAACTTTAAAGTAGTCGATTTTTTTGTCGGGTATGATTTTATCCCATTGGTAAGCGATTGCCCAGAATTGGTCACTTATTATGGTCAAAATATTGTATTTGCCCCAATGTGGACGGATATATGATTGGTAGGTCGAATCCTGTTCCCAAATGAAAAAGAACCGGAGTTTATTGGCAATATATTCCATCTTGTCAGGGTATTCTTCCTCTATGGTTTTTAAAGCCCTGGCAATTGTATTTGTGCCTCCCCATGCCTGTAGCCAAATTGGACGATCATCTGTTTCGTCCAATAAAGCTTTTACGATTAATTCAGAGCCTGCCGTTTTCTCTTCCATTTCCCCTTCAACCTTTACATTCCCCAAGACTGTCCGCTTCCGAAGGTATTCAGGCGTGGGATAATCGGGATCGTGTTTAATTAGATTCGGATAGACCTGCCCATAAGCTTCCAGATAAGGATCTGCCCAGTCATCACCAGCCCAACGGTGCCCATGCGAGTGGTACTGCGAACTCGAAGAAATAATCCCTTCAACATCCCATTCGTTGGCATACAATAAGAACCTAACCAGAGAACATTGATCGTCTATTTCGGCATCTGAAGTGACGATGACCCGGGTTTTTGCATTGTTGTCCTGAGCAAGTGCTCCTCCTGTAAAAACCAGAAATAAGAGACCTATTATTACAAATTGCTTATTCATGATGATTTACTTAATACTGTTAATATATTTTTCCAACATCGTGTATCCATCTTCTCCCACCTTATTTCTGTCTGATGCATCGTTTGGGTTCAGGCTGTTCTTCTTTTCCCACTTATCCGGCATGCCGTCGTGATCGGTATCTTTAGGAGCAGGAGCGCTTTTCAGGACTGGCCAGCCACCTACATCGTCTTGTGAATCAATGATACCGGTTTTCTTAGAAGGATCCGTTACTTCGGCAATAGCTTTGTAACCATCCCCTTCAAAAGTTGCATAGCCACCCCGGGTTTCCTTAATGATCCTGGTGTCTATCTCATCTCTTTTTGGCAAACAAGCACCAGCATGTTCCAGTACCAGTTTATAAGCTTCTTTTGCTGATTGTTCATTGATAGGCATTGATTCCCATGGTTGGTCAAGTTTGATCTTTTCAAAGGAGATACCTGTTTGCACCCCTCCGTCCCAATTATCATTTGAAACAGTAACATTACCCTCCATCATATTATCAGCTATATACCATTTTCCAAAATCTGTTTCGCTTCTATAGCTTGGGTTGGCAATTCTGTAAGCTACTTCTCCAGGTTTAGTGGCCGGCCCCGGTTTGTAATAGTTGTTGACGATATTAAATGTTGAAAAATTAAATTTATCATTTCCAACCTGTTGTTTTTCACCACCATAACAGCTGTTGTACCCCCAGTTATAAATCACATTATTCCTGTAATCGGTATAACCGGACCCCGATGCCATCCGGGGATTTCGACTGGTATGATGTGCTAATAAATTGTGGTGGTAAGTTCCATGATTCGAACCCCATATCCCCCCAAATCCATGAGAACCCTTAGCATGATTTGATCCGCTCAGACTTTCAGAAATTAAAGACCATTGGACGGTAATACTGTCGCAATGATAGATCGACATGCATTCATCAATACTCCAGCTTGCTGATATGTGATCCAATATAATGTGATTGGTGTACCTGCTTGATACCGCATCGTAATCTTTTCCGGACACATCACCGGGACGGACCCTGATATACCGTACGATCACATGGTCTGCATCAATACCAAGGGGATGGTTCTTAAGGCAAATCCCATCACCCGGAGCGGTTTGTCCTGCGATAGTGATATACGGATTTTTGATATTTATCGGGCTTTCGAGCTCTATATTGCCGGAAACCCTGAAAATGACCGTTCTGGGCCCTTCCGCCTCCACAGCAGCCCTCAGGCTGCCTTCCCCGCTATCGTTGAGGTTGGTGACTTCATATACCACACCGCCCCGACCTCCCTTGGCGTATTTGCCATAGCCTTCGGCTGTTGGAAAGGCAAGTTGTTGGGCATGAATTTCAGAAATGAACAGGATTTGGAGCGCCAGTACCTGAAGCGCTAGTGATAATAGCTTTTTCATAATTTTGTTTCTATTGATATTTAAATCATCGTTTAGGACATGCTATGTAACGGGACATAATGATGTGCCATCGGTACATGGAAATCATTTGGGGCTTTCATACCCAAATGATCGTAGAAACAAATATGGAGTTTTGTATTTGAAGAGTGATTTACAAGCGTTCCAAAAACAATAACGGAGGGTTCAGGCACTAGATTTCGCCTTTGTTTTCAATAAATTCCCTGGGAGAAACCTTAAAATGCTTTTTGAAAGTATTGCTGAATGAGCTTGGCGTAGAAAAACCTGTCTCATAAGCTACTTCTGAAACGGTAAACTTCCCGGATTTCAACAGTTCTGAAGCCCGCTTCAGGCGAATGGAATAAATCAGCTCGGAAGCAGATACGCCTACCAGGTATTTCAGTTTTCTAAATAACTGGGTCCTGCTCAAACCGGCTTCCCTCGCCAGATTTTCTACGCTGAAATCCTGATCCTGAATGTTTTCCTCAATGATCCTGACACAACGAGTCAACAATTCCTTATCCGGATCGGGAATATCGATTTCAGACGGATTTAATTGGGCTTCCCTGGCAAACCGTTTCTTTAGCAGTTTTTGGTTTTTCAGAAGATTATCCACTTTGGCTATGAGTACCTTGGGGTAAAAGGGCTTTGTGACATAGGCGTTTGCTCCGGATCCAAGACCCTCCAGTTCATCAGAAATGGAGCTTTTGGCCGTGAGCAGAAGTACTGGAATATGGCTTGTTTTGAAATTTTTCTTGATCACGGTACACAATTCATATCCGTTCATTTCAGGCATAAGCACATCACTGATGATCAGGTTGGGCTGAGGGTACTCCAAGGCTTTTTCCATTCCTTCCAGACCATTTTTCGCAACGGTTAACCGATGGTTTTTGGAAAACAATTCCTGGAGCATGGACAGTATTTCAGCATCATCTTCTACGATTAGGATATGGTCTTCTGTCTGCTCGTGGAAGTCATCCTGGAATCCATTTTCGGACCCAAAGGTCGGATCAATATCAGGTTCAGTATCCATCAGGTTGTGAACAGGCTTTTGTACAGGCAGTTTCACAGTGAAATGGCTTCCTTTGCCTTTATCACTTTCTACATCAATGGTACCATGATGCAATGCGACCAGGTTTTTTACCAGGTCGAGCCCTATCCCTGTTCCTCTGGCAAAACCTGAACCCTGTTCGGTCCGGTAAAACCGGTCAAAAATATGTACCTTGTCGACTTCTGATATCCCAATACCATTGTCAATAACATCAATTCTCAGATCGGCCAGTGAATCGGGAACAGTTTTTTCCATACTGATCTTAACCTGGACACGACCTGACTTTGGGGTGTATTTGATGGCATTAAAGATCAGGTTTTTCAGCACTTTTTCGAAGATCTTCTGATCGATCCAGAGCTCTTTTTCTATATCTTCAATTTTGAGGTCATAGTCAATATTCTTTTCTTCGGCAGCTGGGTCCAGGTCATCAAATATCCGGGAAGATAGGTTCCCAATATTAGTTTTGCCAGGAGCAAACTTATGAGCACCTTCTTCTATCCGTTTAAACTGGATCAGTTCGTCTACCAGCGAAAACAATGCATTGGCAGAACGCTTGATTATATTCCCGTGCTTGGCCAGCTCTTCTCCAGACAATGACTGGCTTCCAGAGATTTTCTCAGCGGAAGGTATCATGACCGTAAGAGGGGTCCGTAGCTCATGGGAGATATTGGTGAAGAACCTCAGTTTGTGTTGAGTGAGAAGTTCTGACTGCTCCTTTTCATAGGTTAGTTTTTTGAGTTCCCTTCTTTTCTTTGACCTGAAGGCCAGGATCTGGTAGGTGGTATAACCGAGAGCGATGGCTGCAAGTAGATAACCGATCTTGGCCCAGACCGTGAGCCACCAGGGGGCCAGTACAGTAAAATCAATGGTCGCCACATTTTCTGACCAGGTGCCCGAGGCATCTGCTCCTTTTACCATGAATGTGTAGTGACCGGGGCTCAGGTTAGCGTAGGAAACCCTTTGGTTTTGACCGGGCTGTGACCAATCTTTGTCTATATTGGTCAACTGGTAGGTGTAAATGTTTTCTTCGGGCGAAGCGTAATCATCAATAAAGAATTCGAAAGTCAATGGTTTGCGGAATGAAAACTGATAGTTGTTTTCCTCTCCCTCTTTACCTGACCCTGCGGGTCGTGTGATTGATTTAACGCTAACCTTTGATGGAGATCTTTTTCCTAATTGGTCGTTGGGGCCATAGGATAGGACCCTATGATCTCCACCGAAAAGCAACGTGCCTTCTTTGGTTTTTAATGCGGTATGTATTCCGTAAAGACCGTATTCCTTCCCGAATTTCGATAGTTCACCTGTAGCTGGACCAAGCCGAAAAATATTCCTGTGTGTCACCAGCCAAAGGTTGTTCAGATCATCCACTGTCATTCCCCGGATACTGCCATCAAACATTTTGTATGGATACGGCTCAAAATTATTTTCTCCATTTCTGAACATATATAACCCGCTTTCCCTGGTACCGACCCAAATATTGCCTTTGGCGTCTTCGGTGATGGATCTTATTTGTGTCGGTGTAAAGCGTATGCCTTCATTGGAACTCACATTATTGATCCATTCGGTATGGTTATTTTTTATATCGTGCCTAAAGAGACCGTGGTCACGCGTTCCGATCCATAAGCGTTGCATGCTGTCTAAATAAATGACGGTGACCCATTCACCTTTCGGGTATTCAAGATGTTTGGCCATTAAAGGCTTTTGTGCGTCATTTATGCTTTCCTGGTAAAACACTCCATCGGAAGTCCCTGCCCAGATGATCCCCTTTTGGTCAACTTCCAGGAACCAAACCGCAGAGGTATGATGATTTGTAAATGTGCCTTTGGCAGGATTAAACAGACTAATCCCTTCAATGGTACCTATTAGAATCTCCTCTTCGGATTTTACTTTGATAGTATGGATCCGGTTGGTGCTGATGGCAGATTTATCTTGCGGGTGATGACTGAAGGTTTTGAAACGCCTTTTGTCCGAATTATAGCTGGCCAATCCGGAGGACCTGGAACCGAAATAGACATTTCCCTTTTCATCCTCAGCTATGGCCAGAATACTGTTGTCGCTGGATTGGCTGGGAGGGGCGTCAAAAGGTACAATCAGATCAATTCCCTCATTTTCGCTATCATATACATTCAGGCCCTTGCTTTTTGCAGTAACCCAAATGAAACCCATCCGATCTTCGTAAATGTCACGTATCTGGTCTCCCCGAAACCCTCCTGCTAAAAGATCCTGGAAGTCCCTCAATTCATAACCTGCCCCTTTTACTGAGCAGACAAAGGCCCCTGAGGATATGGTGCCTATCCAAACCCTTCCCCGCCTGTCGGTCAGCAACCTGTAGGTATCATTTGCCATAAATGGCTCCTTTGGATTCAGGTAGGCATTGATTGAGTTGAATGTGTGAGTGGAAGGATCGAAAAGGTAGAGTTCTCCTGCACTTATCCAGATAAGCCCGTTTGGGCCCTCTGTTATGGCAGAGATATCCAAAGCTTTGTCTAAAGATATCCTGTTCCAGTGCGACAACAAATGATAACTTGAGTCCAAAAGAAACAGTCCTTGATTGGTGCCCACATAAATGTTTCCGGAGCGGGCCTGGCAGATCGCCCCTATCTCCAACTCATCATAAATTCCCAGCCTGATCCGTTCAAAAATCCGCTTTTCACGATATACACAGAGACCTTTGGCTGTACCGATCAATAGATCTGAATTACTGGTCAGGAAGAGGTCAGTGATCCTGTTATCCGGCAGATCATTGGCTTGTGATGATGCAAAAAATTTCTCGAAACGATTGTCCTTATAATTTGCAGGGTCAACTTTTTTCCTGTTGAGACCATGATCCGTCCCTATCCACAGGTTATTTTGAGCATCAGCCTGAATGCACCAAATACGATTACTGGATAGAGAGGTTGAATCCTCCGGATCATGGCTGAAAACCTCAAAGTTCCGGCCGTCGAAGGAAACCAGTCCTTCGCCTTCATCACCGAACCACATCAGGCCGTTTTGATCCTGGGAAATTGCTAAAACAAACCCGGCAGGCAAACCACTACTCATATTATAATTTTTAAACCTCAGCGTGCTGGGAAGGGTATGCCCGGAAGACAAAGAATCGGGCCGTTCGATGGCTGTGCTGGATTTTGGATGTACCTGGGGAAGGAAGGTGGTCATAATACAAACCCAGGCAATAAAATATTTAAGCACTGTAAAATTCAACTGAAGTTTTTTCATTCTTCCTAAAATTAATAACCGGAAAGTAATTCAGGTAAGATTTACCGTGAAGATTTACAGATGTACCCATGATTATTCAATTTGGAACATTGGTTCAAACGATGATCCGCTTTCCCCCGATTTAGACTTCGAGACAAGGATTTTTTATTTATTTTTGAAGCTGACTATACGATTTCTTGCCTGTTAACTAGGGTTCTCACAACTTTCCCACACAGCATGGCGTAAAAATATGCTAAGTTCGCAAAATTATACCCTAATGCTCATAGAAAATATACCTGATCTTTTTTTATCCAACCTAGAGAAAATACCAGAGGTATTTATCCATGATTTTAGGATGACCTCTGATATTGTAAAAAGCAAAATCAATCTTAGAATGAATATGTTCAGCTTTTTACAGGTTGGGAAAAAACATGTTCACTTTGGGGGTTCTTCAGTTAAGGTGGACAAGAGCCAGTCCTTGCTGATAAAAAAGGGGAATTGCCTTTGGACTGAATTGCTGGACACGGAAAAAATCTATTATTGTAAACTGCTTTTCTTTTCTGAAAAAATATTGAAAACATTTCTAGAAAAGCATGTGTCCAAAGCCCAAAACGACAAAAAGGAAATTCCTTTTTTCACCATTGAAAATGATCATTATATCACCAATTTTTTAAATTCCCTTAGCGCCATCAACGAGCATCCTTCGCTTCTTTCAGATGATTTTCTTTCCATCAAATTTGAAGAAATCATGCTTTATCTCTGCTGTAAATATGGCAGTAATTTTAAAAGTTATTTACAATCATTGGTGGTAGAGGAAACTTCCCCTTTTAAAGAAATTGTGGAAAGAAATGTTTATTCCAATTTGAGGCTGGAAGAAATAGCTTTCCTATGCAATATGAGCTTATCCACTTTCAAACGTCATTTTATCAATGAATACAAAGCCTCTCCGGGAAAATGGCTGCAGGAAAAAAGACTGGAAAAAGCCAAAACCCTATTGGAACAAGGTCATTCCAAAGCCTCTGACATCTATTTGGAGATAGGATATAACAACCTGTCCAACTTTAGCTCCGCCTTCAAAAACAAGTTCGGTTTTAGCCCAAAAGACACTTAATTCATTAAAATCGATTGCTTTTTTAACACTTTGACCTTTTTTCATAACTAAGTGACTTGTTTTGATAAACTCGCATCGCGGCAGTCACTTTACATTTGCATCAAGTTCAAACTAAAAAAAAGCAATTATGGCAAATGTAACTAAGCCCACTTTTAAAGAGCAATATGGGAATTTCATCAACGGTGAATTTATCCCTCCAGTAAAAGGCGAGTATTTTGACAATGTCTCCCCAATTGACGGGAAAGTATTTACAAAAGCCGCAAGATCCTCTGAAGAGGATGTTAACCTGGCTTTGGATGCAGCACACCAGGCTTTTCCTGGATGGAGCAAAACTTCAGCAACCGATCGAAGTAATATGTTGTTGAAAATTGCCCAGATAATGGAGGACAATTTTGAGTATTTGGCCACTTTGGAAACCATTGACAATGGAAAACCCATCCGTGAATCCAGAGCTGCAGATATTCCTTATTGCATTGACCATTTCAGGTATTTTGCAGGGGTCATCAGAGCGGATGAAGGAACCGTTTCTGAACACGATAAAGATACGGTCAGTATGGTGCTTCACGAACCTGTTGGAGTTGTGGGAGAAATTATACCTTGGAATTTCCCATTGCTGATGTTGACCTGGAAAATCGCACCGGCTCTGGCAGCAGGCTGTACAGCGGTAGTAAAACCAGCAGAGCAAACCCCAACCAGTGTTATGTGCTTGATGGAGTTGATTGCTGATGTATTGCCAAAAGGTGTATTGAATATTGTTACAGGTTTCGGCAACGAAACAGGTCAGGCTTTGGCCACTTCTGATCGTGTGGCCAAACTATCCTTTACGGGTTCCACAGATACAGGACGAAAAGTACTGCATAATGCTGCAGAAAATGTAATTCCAGTAACCATGGAGCTGGGAGGTAAATCCCCAAATATTTTCCTTCCATCTGTAGCGGACAAAGACGATGAGTTTTTTGATAAGGCTATTGAAGGAGCATTGATGTTTGCATTAAACCAAGGAGAAATCTGCACCTCCCCTTCCCGGATTTTAGTGCATGAGGATATCGCTGATGTTTTTGTCGAAAAAATGAAAAAACGGTTGAAGGAGGTTAAAACCGGAAACCCATTGGACCCTGAGACCATGATCGGCTCACAGGTTTCCAAAGCCCAGTTCGAAAAAATCCTAAGCTACATTAAAATAGGCAAAGAAGAAGGTGCCACTGTCCTTGCTGGTGGGGAAGCTGGAAACTATGAGGGAGAAATTTCTGATGGTTATTATATCCAGCCTACCGTATTGAAAGGCGATAATAAGATGCGCGTATTCCAGGAAGAAATTTTCGGTCCAGTAGTTTCATTGACCACCTTTAGCTCTACTGAGGAAGCCATAGAAATAGCCAATGACACTTCTTATGGCCTTGGCGCAGGAGTTTGGAGTAGAGATGCCCATGAACTTTATCAAGTCCCTCGAGCCATCCAAGCCGGAAGGGTTTGGGTCAACCAATACCATACCTATCCTGCCCATGCACCATTTGGTGGGGTTAAAGAATCAGGATTTGGAAGAGAAAATCATAAAATCGCCCTGGATCACTACCGGGTAGTTAAAAACATGTTGATTTCTTACGACAAATCTCCTGTAGGATTGTTCTAAAACCAATTAAAAACCCCAGGTCAAGCTGGGGTTTTGTTTTTTTTCAAAGGGACTATTTTTAGGTCAAATTAGTCCTATTTAGAGTAATTCGTGGACCACTTTTCTTTTTTGTATTACTGGAAAATTACTGATTTACAATTCCACAAGAATCAATCTTCCTCTTCCTCAAGGTATTTATCCATTTTAGTAGAATGGATCCGTTTTTTTCTCTTCACACGGCTTCTTAGTTGCTTTACACGTTCTTTTTTAAGGCCCTTAAAAAGGGAATAAACCATAACAATTAAAATAATAGCAAAAGGAAGCGCAGCTAACATAACCGCCGTTTGTAAGGTGCTCAATCCTCCTCCAACCAGTAGTGAGATGGCCAATCCTCCTTCGACCATTGCCCAAAAAACCCTTGTTCCCACAGGAGCATCCAACTTTCCGCCCGTGGTGATAAAATCCACAACCAAAGAACCACTATCACTTGAGGTCACAAAGAAGCTAATGATAAGAATGATTCCTATGACACTCATGAAAATGCTCCAGGGATAATTATTCAACATCTCAAACAAGGCCGTTGATTTATCAAGTTTTACTGCTCCTGCAATATCTGCAAGTTTATGTAGCTCAAGGTACAAGGCGGATGAACCAAAAACAGTGAACCAAATAAATGAAAACAGAACAGGCAAGATGATAACCCCAGTAAGAAACTCCCTTATCGTTCTACCCCTTGAAACCCGGGCTATAAAAATCCCCACAAAGGGACTCCAGGCAATCCACCAGGCCCAATAAAAAACAGTCCAATTGTTTTGCCATTTGGTTTCAGCATATACTTCTGTATAAGTTCCCAATTCTAAAAAACCCTGGAAATAAAGCCCAATATTTTCAATAATGGAATCAAACAAAAATACGGTTGGTCCTAATATAAACATCAAAAGTAAAAATAGGAGTGCCATCCTGATATTGAGTACACTCAATACTTTCACACCTTTGTCCAAACCTGAAACAATGGAGATAGTAGCCAATGAGGTAGTTATTGCAATAAAAATCACTTGAAGAGTTAAGGTATTTTCCCAGCCAAAGAGAAAGTACAGCCCTGCTCCAACCTGCTGGGCTCCAAAACCCAAGGTTGTTGCCAACCCAAAAAGACAGGCAATCACAGCCATTACATCCACAACATGGCCAATAAACCCATGGATTTTTTGACCAAGTAAAGGATAAAATAAAGACCGTACCGATAAAGGCAGATTTCTGTTAAAAGTAAAAAATGCAAATGCCAGGGCTATCATTCCATACACAGCCCAGGGATGAAATCCATAGTGTAAAAAGGTAAATTTAAAAGCTTGCTTGGTTGCATTTATTTCACCATCAACCGGAATGGGAGGTATGGCAAAATGCTGTACGGGTTCTGCAACTCCATAATATATCAAACCAATTCCCATCCCAGCTGAAAACAACATGGAATACCATGAAAAATTATTAAAATCAGGTTGGGCATTGGGCCCTCCCAATTTGATTTTACCGAATTTGCTGAAGGTGAAAAATATGGCTGCGACCAATAGGAGGTTCATAGTAAGCACAAAAAATCCCCCAACACTATCGTAAAGCTGATTTCTTAAATCAAGGAAATACTCCTTAACAGGTTCCCCAAAAATAATGGCAACAGAAACAAATAAAAGGGTAATTAAAGCAGCTGGTATAAATACTGGTAAATGAAAATCAAAAACCTTCTTTTTGGACTTACCCATAATCTCCTTTCAATTCATTTAGGAACCAGTTAAAATATTCAAACGGTTCCTTTTTTCTATCAATTTAATCGTTCAAAGCTATAATTTACTTTTTTCAATGACAATGCTGTCCTAAATAATTTTTGAATGGGTAATTATTATGTATTTCCGTGCAAATTGGGGGCATTTTAAGTTGAGTTTGGAAACAGGCCCCATGTAACGAATCCTTCGGAGGCCTGTGAGACTCAACAAATGTGCTTTCGTGCCATTTTTTCAGTTCGATTTTAACAAAGATGTTAAGCCAGATAAATACGACCAGGTTAGAGAGGTGACATCCAAATTTAGCTTTTACCTACATTACCTTGAGCAACAGGATGGTGATCAATAGTCTTATTTATATTCTTATAAAATGTTTTTTCAGGTCTACTATATAGCAAGATTCAATAAATTTTGAGCACAAGAGGTGCATCCATATCCTTTTTGGCTGGGAGTTTAACGACTAACCCCTCTTCATCAAATTTGTATGAAACCAGTTTATCTCCCAACATCTCCACTTCATTTAAATTTTCACTGTAGTACGGACTCCCAGGTGCTAACGATTTAACGACTACTTCTTCATTATTTTCAGGCCATTCCATCACCACAGCATAAAGAACATCACCATTTTTGGTAAAACGAATATCTTTGGAAGTATAGGGAGCGCCTTTACCCTCATTAAAACCTTGTGCCTGAATGGGTGCGGCATTATCCACTTTGGGTCCTTCCCCATAGACATGCCATGGTCGGGTTTCATAAATGCATTCACTGTTGATCTCCATCCACTTAGCAATATCTTCCACCACAGCCAATTCTTTTTCATCTATCGAACCATCTCCCCTAATTGGTACATTAAGCAGAAGATTTCCATTCTTGCTCACAATATCCACCAACATCTGCATCACCGTTTTGGCAGATTTGTACCCATCCCTATCGTACACACTCCTATCATAATGCCAGCCTCCTAAACAGGTACAGGACTGCCAGGGTTGGTCCTGGATTTCATTGGGTGCCCCACGTTCCACATCCCATACCAAAGCGTCTTTTTGACCCTCAGTAAGGATTTTTCCAAACAATACTGCTTCCAGGTCACCGTCATGACGTAGCATATTCTTATTGTAATAATGGGCCGCAATCTCCAAGCCTACATGGCTCACTGGCCATAGCGGAAGTGCCGTATCATCAAAATATACCAGATCCGGTTCGTATTTGTTGATCATGTCCACCGTCCGGTTATAAAAATTAGTACTGTATTCCTTGGATGGGGGGACAGCTCCATTTTCCCAACCCCACTGGCCATGGATTGCGCCCAGATCTTCGCTGTTTTCACTTAGCGGATGGTTTTGGGCATAAAGATCCTGGGGATCAAGGCCTTCCCACCATGTACCTTTACCATCTGCTTTGGTCAAGGTTCCATCATAGGGTACCCCGGCATAGTCACCGGTTTTATCTGCCAACTGGCTGGTTTCGTACCACCGCCAGGCATGGGCGGAATGGATACTGACCCCAAAAGGCAAACCATTTTCCTTGGCGGCCTTTGCCCAGCCCGCCAAAATATCTTTTTTTGGACCCAAGTTCACAGAGTTCCACTTCTGATAATGACTGTCCCAAAGATCCATATTGTCATGGTGATTCCCCATGGCAAAGAAATATTTCGCCCCTGCCTTTTTATAAAGGGCCACCAGTTTTTCAGGATCCCACTTTTCCGCCTTCCACTCATGGATCACGTCCTTAAAGCCGAATACCGAAGGATGCCCATAATGTTCAGTATGGTGATTATATTGCCCATGGCCTTCGGAGTACATGTGCCTGGCATACCAATCCCCAGCCTCCGGCTGGCACTGCGGACCCCAATGCGCCCAAATACCAAATTTGGCATCCCGAAACCATTCCGGTACTTCATACTGCCTCAATGACTCCCATGTAGGTTCAAACTTACCTGATTGGAGAGGTTCCTTTTCTTGCTCCTGACCTACCGCCAAATGGCAGATCGCAACAAACATCAACAATGTGGCTTTTAATTTCATATTGGATAAATTGTTAATTGGGTTATTTTTTTACTGTTCATCGGTTCTCTTCATTTCAAAACCAGGATTTTCTTTCCCCTTTACCAAAAATAAAATGCCATTGCTCATACTCTTGGATCAGTTTTTCATCCTCTTTAAGGTCAAGGGCCATGCAGCATTTATTCATAAATGGAAAAAGATGGTCTAACAATCTTTTCGCAACAATACTAAACAAATATTTATGATCATTCCAGTCAAACGTTTGGCCATATCATCATTTATCTTTTATAAAAACAATTTTCATCCCAAAAAATAATACCATTAAAACCATAAAACGCTCCCCAATCAATATGTTCTCTCTATTTCACATGTATAATCCTATTTTATACTCCTTGTAGAATCCCTTATAACTAACTTGGTTTTCAAACAGGAAGTCATAATTTCATCGGAAGGCTGGTTGATTTTTTGTAACAAATACCCCGCGGAAATTCGCCCGATTTCAAAAGGGGACTGCTCCACAGTAGTCAGTTTAGGGGAAACATAAGTGGATAGGGGTTCATTGGCATATCCGATAATACCTATATCATCAGGGATTTTCTTCCCCGTTTTTCCAATAATATCGTAAGCCCCAAAAGCATCATAATCACTAAAGGCAAAAATTCCGTCTATGTCCTCCTTGAGGATCAAATGTTCGAGTTTTTGGGCAAAATCCTTTTCAGTTGGTGAAATTACCCAATCCCGTCTATATGGTATTCCATGCCTTTTAAGGCCTTCCTTGTATCCCATGTGTCTGTTAAAAGCCGTGAAAATATAATCAGGGCCTTTTAAATGGATGATACGTGAACAGCCTGTTTGAACTAGGTGATTTACCGCATTAAATGCTCCCTCATAATCGTCTGTAACCACATAGGTAGCTTGGATATCCTCACACAACCTGTCCATTAACACCAAAGGTATCCCGGCATCAATCACTTCCTGAATATGACCAAACTCATCTCCTTCATTTCCAATAATCGCCAAAACCCCATCAACTTGGGAATCGATAAAGGTCTGACAGGATTTTATTTCTTTGTCCTGCAGTTGATCAGATACACAGATCACCAAATGGTATCCCGCCTCATAGGTGACACTTTCAATTCCTGAAAGCACTTTGTTGAAAAAATGATGGGTGAACTCAGGAAGTAAGAGTCCCAAGTTGTAGGTCTTGTTTTCAATCAGACTTTTCGCAAATCGGTTGGGACGATACCCCCACTTATTGGCCAATTCAATGATTTCCTTCCTTTTTTGCTCTCCCACCTTCTTACCGCTATTTAATGCCCTGGATACTGTGGACGGGGTCACATCCAATTCTTCGGCAATATCCCTAATGTTTATCCTCTTCTTTTTCACCCTATTTTTTTGATCATTATCTTGATTTCACCAGCTGCCTTATCCATTTCAGGAAGTCTCTTACTTAAGCTTGTGAAACAGAGATGCCAGCAAAAGTGAAGAGTAAAAATCAAATTCAAAACCTACATTTTAAATACTTTTCGTTTTGAATAAAAATTTTCCTTTTTCATTTGATTCTTGTTAATCTATAAGTTTTGTTCTTGGAAGTCATAATTTTCACTGATTCATCACCCATTTGAGCATTTTTGGCTAGGATCTCCCCTGATTCATAAATCAACTTCGTATTTGCCGGAAGGCTTAATGACAGCTCCCTTCTTATTGGGAAAGTTATATTGGCTTCCCTCAATGACGCTTTCTGTCTATTAAAATCCACCACAAAACCACCTCTAGCGCGCATCCCCTTTATCTCTCCGGCTTTCCAAGTGGGGGCTTTTGGTAGCGCAGGTAATAAACGTATCGATTCATAAAATTATTGGTGCTTTAAACGTATTGCCAAAAAGCTCTCTGCCAATCTGCATATCTATCGTGGGCCCCATCCAGGTATGACCAATATTTCCATTGGGTTTCACGTAGGAATTTTCCGGGAAACTGGATGGAGCGATAACTAAAAAGCCATGCTCAGGCTCTTCAATCAGCACAGAAGAAAGAAATTCCGCTGCTTCTTTTAACACAGGATAATATTTCTTCAAATACCATTCTCCCTAATTGTCCATTACCAACAGGAAGAGCCTCAATATGATTTTCGGCAGGCTTTAAAAAAAATAAATCCAAACCCGATTTCACTTTTTGTCCAGCTGATTGACAATCTTATAAAGTAATTTAACCAAATCCATTTACCTCTAAAATTTTGTCCTCTTTTTTTACAAGTTCCTCTTGTAACTCTTCCAATGATTTACCCTTAGTTTCAGGCAGCATTTTAATGGCAAAAACCAAATGAAGCCCCATGGCGAGGGCAAAAAAGCCAAAAGCCAAAGTCCCACCAATTTCCAGTTCAGCCACCATCGGAAAGGTCCAGGTCATCACTGCCGCCCAAAACCAATGGACAAAAGTCCCAAAAGCCTGTCCACTTGCTCGAACTGCATTGGGGAAAATCTCTGAAATAAACACCCAAATCACTGCACCTTGTGAGAAGGCAAAGCTGGCGATAAAACCAATCAGATAAACCAGCACGCCATATCCGGAAAAGTTCTGCACATGAAAGGACCATGCTGTAAGGCTTAAGAAAATAATCATCCCCACAGAACCCACAATAAGAAGTTTCTTCCTGCCAAATTTATCGATAATGCTCATTGCAATAACGGTAAATACCATATTGGTAAGACCAATAGCAATAGCTTGCAGAAACGCAGTATCTTCTGCTAATCCCGTCATTCCAAAAATCCTTGGGGCATAATACATGATCGCATTAATCCCGGAAAATTGATTAAAAGTGGCAAGCAAAAAGGCAAGTAATAATGGGTAGCTATATTTTTTGGAGAACAATTTCACATGGCCCAATTGCCTATCCTCCCTAAGGGAATCCTTTATGGATTGCAGTGTTTTTTGAGGAAGTTTGTTTCCAAGTTTTTCCAATACAAAAAAAGCTTCTGCATTCCTGTCCATTTTCACCAACCACCTTGGACTTTTTGGAATTAGAAAGAGTAGACCCAAGAACAACACAGCGGGAACAGCTTCTACTCCCAGCATCCACCGCCAGGCATCAACTTCAATATTTAGGTTAATCACAAAGTTGGACAAAAATGCCAGCAGGATGCCGAAAACTATATTGAATTGGAAAAGGCCCACCAACCTGCCCCGGAAAGCTGCTGGGGCAATTTCTGAAATATACATAGGCCCAAGCACGGAAGAAGCTCCAACCCCGAGACCACCCAAGAAACGGTAAAATATAAAGGCTTCCCAAGAAACAGTCAAAGCACAACCTATGGCTGAAACAGCATAAAATATGGCCAGGACGATCAGTGAATTTCTCCTTCCAAAACGGTCACCAGGTTTTCCGGCAAACATTGCCCCGATAATGGTTCCAATCAAGGCAATGGCATTGGTAAAGCCATGTTGAAAACTGTCCAGGCCAAATACCTCCTTAATGGATTGTTCAGCACCTGAAATCACCGCGGTATCAAATCCAAATAGCAATCCGCCCAAGGCCGCCACAATGGCCCCCAGAAATAATTTTTTCGACATAATATTAATAGGTATTATTGGTCAATTAAATAGATTTTAGATATTAGACTCGTGCACTTTGTACTTCTCTAAATTGCGTTGAAGGATTTCTTAAACATCCTTTTTCCTATTGGAGGAGGGAGAGTCTGATGGTCAATTTTTATTTTCCCAAAGTCCTACTGACTGAATTAATAAAGGGTATTCAGACCACAAGGAATTTAATCTTTGTACTTGATACTTAATACTTCTAGTGACCTAACAAATGGCTCAATACATTTTCCCCTTCCATTAACTTTTTAAGGCGGATCAATCCCTCTACATAATAATAATCTGCATAATTAATGGAGGCATCAATCTCAGAACCTGCAGGATGATGGCCAGTGGAATGCAAAAGGAAGGCTGGGTTTTCTTCCCCACTTTGATACTTGTCAGTGGAAAGTTCTTCCAACATTTTTTTGGCCAATTCCCTGTACTTTTCTCCTTTTTCACCTTCTACATATCCTCCCAACTCCAATAATGCGGAGGAAGTCACTGCTGCTGCAGAAGCATCTTTGGGAACATCAGGAATTCCAGGGGCATCAAAATCCCAATAAGGAATCAAATCTTCTGGCAGTCTTTCCAGATAAATATCTGTCACTTGCTGTGCGAAATCCAAAAATTCGGGATCCTTGGTCTCACGGTAAACCATGGTATAACCATAAATCGCCCAGGATTGCCCCCTAGCCCACATAGTGGAGTCTGCATATCCTTGGTGAGTGACACCTTTGATTTTCTCACCTGTTTCGCGATCATACACTACCACATGGTAGGAAGAATGATCTTCCCTAAAGTGGTTTTTCATGGTCGTTTCTGCATGCTCTATAGCAATCTCCCTATAGGTACTGTCACCACCATGGTTTGCACTCCACAGTAAAAGTTCCAGGTTCATCATATTGTCCATGATGGTATTGTGCTGAGGCCATTCCATATTAGGTACATCCCTTGGCCAGGAAAGAATGGTACCCACCTTAGGGTTGTAAAGGGTAGTCAATTGTTGGGCAGCATCATTGATGATGGCTTTATATTCTGGATTTTGGGTCAAACGGTAACCATTTCCAAAACTGCAGAAAATCTGAAATCCAATATCATGGTCCAAAGGTGGCTGCTGGGATAATGGGGTCAAAAAACGGGTATATTTGTCCGCTGCATTTTTCCATTTATCGGTCTGAGCATACTCATAGAGATACCAAAGTGTCCCGGGCCAAAAGCCACTGGTCCAATCCTCTACAGGAACATACCGCCATTCTTTTTTACCCTGATTAATGGTCCTTGGGAAAATAGAACACTCAGGTAACATCCTCATCGTTTTTTCCGCCTGTCCCAAACAATAATCCAGCTGGGCATTGACATCAAAGTGATTAGTTTCTTCGGTTACTTCTTTTTGGGTTTTGCCTTCACAGGAACATAGCAAGATTGTTGCTCCCAGGATAAGCCCACCTAGGTTTATCTTTTTCATTCTGCTTGATTATTCTTTTTAAATTTGAAGAAATGGCCTCCCAGTGCTTTATCTTGGGTGACATCAACTTTCTGTTGGTTTACCTTTATTTGATTGGATGGGGTTCGAATAAAAACTTTGGTTCCCTCCTGCCCATCAAAGCTGAGGGATGTTACTTTTCCAAAATCCACCCCTGCAAAGAATTTCGATAAAGAATGCATCAATACTTGGCCATCCCTTCTCAAATAACTTCCATGGCCTATAAAGAGGTTTTGAATATTTTCCAGTTTGGATCGGTCGGCACCTTCCTCGAAAGTTAAGGCGGTTAAATAGGCATCGGTTTTCCAACCGTTCATATCATTTACGCTATTTCGGTGCTTTAATCTGCCATCAGCCAACAAATTAAAATACACCTCCGTTATTTTTCCATTTTGGATAATCCTTAATCCTAAAAAGTCCTTCCCCTCAAATCTTTCTACTATAGGTATATCTTTACCATCCTCTTTTAACAAAATAGCATTGACAAATTTGGTCCGTGATGTTTCTTCAAAATGGCTGATGGACCAGTAAGGCTCTTGTTTTTCGTGGTGATGATCATTATAGCCCATTTTTTTTTCCAAGTTCATCTGTTCAGGAAAATCATGAGGCAAGCCACCATCAGGGAATTCTTCCGGGAATAGTGGGTGAACCAAAACCTCTGCACTGCCATCTTTTATAGAAAGATCTTTTCCATTCCTTCCGGACTCTCCATTATAATGGAGCAACCATTCAAAATTACCTGGCTCATGGGCAAGGAGATCATCGATTACCAAAATCACATCTCCAATCCAAAGGAAATTTCGATAGTTCCTTCTCAACAAATGGGCATAGGGTCCGGATGCATCTGCCAATAGATACTTAAAATCTTCTCCTTCTATCAGGTGATGTAAATTGCCATGATTGACGGTACCAAAATAAGGATCCTTTCTGTCCTGGCCTTTTCCATCAAAAAGAATCACATTATGGGCTTCACTTTGACAGTAATATTGAGTATATAAGGGATTTGCATAAGATGAATTACCAGAATCAATAATCAGGTTTTTTCCCTTATGAAACAGGATATAAGACCCTGCATCGGCATGGGAATGGTTCCAGCTAAACCCGGATTTTACAGCCAGCATGGTAGCATCTTTTTTCCATGAATTTCTCATGGTAGCCCAATCCATATCTGCATATAACTTTGAAAGCGGAAGGTCTGGAGAGTAATCATTTTTCAATTCCGGCAACTCAGGATACAGCATCAGCCCATTTGGTGAGTATAACTGAAATCCTTCCCTATCAGCACCTTGACTGGATTGCTTTAGGTACCAGGAATAGCGTTCCTTTTGATATCCCATATTGTATAAAAGCACTACGCAGGCATTTCCTGTTTTGTCAATCCTACTATCCCCAAAGTTGACCGAAAGTGGCTTTCCATCCTTGACATAATAGGTGGTGTAAATAAAAAAGTCAGCCATTTTTTCCAACACTGATAGTTCAGGCTGTGGTATTTCTGGCATGACATGTTCTATACTATAGCGAAAAAGTAAGTATTGGGATACGCCAAAAGCGGCATAATTGATGCTTTCATAAAAGCCACCATCCTTATCAAAATTTGGTATTTTGTTTTGAAGCACACTACCGGAATAATTGACCCATTCAGGGCCAGTGGCTGAGATTTGCTCCACCCATTCCTTAGCTTCGGGGATTTCATTGCGGATGGCCATGGCCGCATATCCAGCCATATACACACAGGCGCTCCACCAGTTATGGCCCATGGTATCAAATGTATGAAAGTTTGTTTCAGGGTTTATCCAATCCCCCATTTGAGGTTGGATGCCCAATCGCACCATTCCTTCTGCAATGATTTTTCTATCTCCTTTTGACAGGTAATTATAGGCTGCATCATAACCCAAGGAAAGGAAAAAACAGGTATGGGCCGTTCCCAAACCGCCTTTCCAGGAAGGGGCTCGATTTAGGAGTTCCCGACCTTCCCAGGTTTCCTTACCAACATAATACAAAAGGGTTTGGCGAATGGCCTCGGCGAAGCGTCCGTCTCCGGTCATGCGATAAACAGTGGCCAAAACCTGGCAATCTGCTGCCGACCACCTATCTCGTTCCATCAATTTTTCCGCTTGTTCCAGCTTCTCTTTCCAAGCATTGGCCACTTCATCGTTTTGCTCAATATTTCTTTTAAGGCGGGCAATATTCTGGTCGGTATGCAGTAAATATTCCCGCTTTTGAGCCCAAACAGTATTTAAACAGAAAATTGTAATTAGAATTAAAACAACAAATGTTTTCAAGTAGTTAATCATGGGTTATTGATTGATATAAAAACTTCTTTTTTTCCGCAAATGAGAATAGGAAGAACGCCGGGCTAGTTAGTTTTTTCATTGCGTACATTGCAAAACCAATGTGCACCTTGCGGTTAACCTTAGTCATCAGTTTTAATAAAAGAAACACCTTCCACATGCTCGCCAACATAAATATTAGCCAAGTCGGAAGTCTTATACCAGGAAGGCTTTCCTTCCATATGGTCATGGATGATTTCTCCATTAACACTCAGATTTTCAAACCGAATATTCTTTATTCCCCTTTCCTCGTTATAGCCTGAAATAATAGACAATTCAGCATTATTACCGATATAGGAAATGTTTTTAAACAATACATTTTCAATTCCCTTTCCAGGAGCTTTACAATATTTTTTGTTGTAGAAGATCCTCAAGTTAATCAATTGGCCTTGCCTAAAATCCTCTATTCGAATATCTTCAAACCGCACATTTCGAATAAGGTTGTTATCCCCACCATTGATAGCCAAACAGCCCTGATAATCAATTTGGGTCTCCTTATGATCAAGGATATCAATATTCTTAAAAGTAAGATCTTCAATCACATCGGGATTTTCTGCATTTCCATGTATCCCAATAAAAATAGGATGGGCCACATCTGCCCAAAGGGTTGAATTCTGCATGGTGATGTTTTTCGCTCCTCCTATAAAGTCCTTTCTTGTGGCATAAACGGTGGTGCAATCATCTGAATTTCTACAAAACACCCCATCATAAAGCACATTGTTACTGGCAAATACATTCATGCCATCCCCCCATCCATAATAACTGATGCTTTTTACATTTCGGATGGTCATATCTTTGGATCCTCCTGTAGCGCATTGGGTTGTAAAAATTCCTTCCACTAATACATTATTGGAATTCGAGATATGCACTCCCATTTTAACCGTATGCTCCACCATTCCTCTGCCAATAACTTTGACATTTTCGGCATCATGGATCAATAGCTGTCCCCGTAATATTGCATCTCCAGAGATGTAAACCGTTTTATTAGAGGGAACCAAAAATTTATTATCCTCAAATTCATGAATACCAGCTCCAAAATAAATCACATTTGGATCATCTTTATCAGGAATTGAATCCAAAACCGGATTGGCAAACAAATGCAGGTTATGGAAAATATCCCCATTTACCTCAACAGAAAGATTCCTTGGTTCACTAAGTTTAAAAGTCATGACATCCCCTTTGACATAAGGCATGATTTCATAGGACAAAGGCCGAACCTTTGCCGTTTCAATCCTGCCTTTTTTGGACTTTACCATCACTTCAACTTCTCCCGAAAAGTCAAAATAGGACATTGAAGATTCCTTTACGGTGTGCTTTCCTCCAACTACCTCATCGACTTTAATCAGGTATTCCGGCAGATTTTTCCACTCCTTACCGGGTATCCTAACTTTTACAGTAAAATCTTCATTTAACAAGGCTCCTTCTGGAGCTTGATAGGTTACCAATTCCTGGGCTTTTAGGGACAAAGGGAAAACAGTTACCAAAAAGGCAACCATTTTCACCAGTCCCTTAACACAGGTCAAATAGGTAGGTTTGTATTGAGTAATACTTAACATTATCTTGAGTTTTTCTTTTTTCAGTTTAAAGACCAGATGAAGGTAATTTTTTATACCCACTAATGCTTTCCACTGCTTCCAAGTGGAGGGCAGCTCCTCCACTTGCTTTAAGAACCAACTTAAGATTATCTCCCTTTTTCACTGCATATTTATGGATGGCCACTTGGGTACGTGTATCCACTGTTTCATCATCCAGATATAAATGGGCAATATAGTTTTGGCCATCTTCTAAAAAGTCCAAAGGAACTGATAAGTCCCTGGCATCCGTATTGGTAATTGAACCTATAAACCAATCCTTATTGTCCCTTCGGGCAACAGTAATGTATTTTCCAATTTCACCATTAATCACCTTTGTATCATCCCAAACCGTTTTCACTTTATCAAAAAATTCAATTTCTGGTTCCCCTTGGTAAAAATTAGGTTTGTCATACCAGAACATATATTGCAAAGGACTATAATAAACCACAGAAAGTGCCAGTTGATGGGCATGAGTGGTTTTTATACGGTTATTGTAATAACAAATGGTGTAGTCCCCAGCCCCAGCCAAATACCGGGTGAATGGCAATATAGTATTATGGTCTGCATCGGGCATTTCCTCATTGCCCCGGATGCCTTCTTGGGTCATCAAATTGGGATAGGTTCGGCTAAATCCTGTTGGTCTATATTCATCATGAACATTGACCATCAAGTGATGATAGGCAGCTTTCGTTATGGCTTCATGCATCCAACTGGTCCATTTGTCAGAACCAATTTGAACAAATCCAAACTTAAGGCCCCTTAGCCCCCAACTTTGGTACAAAGGTAATAGCTCGTCCAACTGCCACGAAAGCGGTCTTTGATTGACATAGACGAAAATTCCAATATCCTTGGTAGCCCCATAATTGATCACTTCCTGCAAATCCAGATCGCGATCAGGATCAATAGTACTTGCATCCGTGGAAAATTTCACTTCTGGACCGTACCAACCCGCATCCAAATGAACATACTGAATGTTTCTCTCTGAAGCAAAATCCACAGCTTCCTTGGCCGCTTCCGTGGTCAAATCTGAACGGAAAACTTTCCCGGGTTTTATCCAGGAAGTATTGGCAATTTGATTTTTGGGATTCAGGTTGAGGATCAAATCATTATTTTCCAAAAGCTGTCCTGGTTGCTCTGCTGCCATGATCACTCTCCAGGGAGTACTGTAAGGGCTGATCACATCGACCTCATTATAAAGAGAGGTTTCCAGGGTATTGGGCTTATCTTCACTTAACCTGAACTTTGTTCGGGCAAAATTTACCAATCGGGCTTCTGTCAATGCCAAGGTCAGGCCGTTTTCCAAAGTCAAAGTCAAAGGCCTCTCACTTTCCTCAGGCCAATTTTTCAAAGGCTTCAATTCATACGGCCCCTGCGCCCAACCTTCATAATAGGCCATGGTTCCTTCCGGGAGTGTAAATGAAGTTTGTTCACCTGTAATATGGAGAAAAAGGCCATTGCTGGTTTCTGGAAAATGATAACTGAAAGCAATACCTTCATCATAGGCCCTGATCACCAAATCCATATTATATTGCTGACGCTTGTCGTAAAATTTCCCGGAATGGCCTTTTACCAACCCCTCTTCCGGGTTTCCATATTTCTGAAAATGTAAAGTAAGCTCATTATAATGGTTACGGATTTCATTTCGTTCACCATACAATGGCTTCCATGTTTCATCTTGAACATCTTTGGTAGTAGCGATCAAATCCAGATTTTCACCCCAAACAGTAGTCGTATCATTGGGTACAGCTAAGGCAGATTCGAAAAGTTGGTTTTCAATCAATACTCCAAGCTCAGATTCTAAAATAATAGATTGCCCATTAAAATCTACGGTATAGTAAAGTTGCTTTTTCCCTTTTTCCAATTCTTTCTGATAAACCTCAAATTTGAAATTCCCATCAGGGGAATGGAGGGTATTTTTGGTGTCTTCAAGGATCCTTTGGGCAAATCCTATAGTAAAGGAAAAAACAGCACAAACAAGAAGAGTAGCTCTTTTAAAGTTCATTTAATTTTATTTTGGGTTAAAGGTTAATTACTGGATAGGGTTTACCCTAAACCAATCGAAATCTGCATAGCTGCCCATTCTAACATCGGATTCACTTACACAGAACAATCCCATTTTGGCCGATATCCAAAGGTCCTTTTTAGCTTCAAATGCTTCACCTATGGGTTTATAATTTTCTCCATCCTCACTGTAACTGTAATAGCAAGTGGCCAATGGAGCACTCACTTCCATTTTGAGGAAAACCTCATTGGAGTTCAACTTAAATTCTTCCACCACCTTTTCCGGACTCCCATCAATAGCATCCGCACAAGTAACTTGCCGCACATAATAATCCCCGTCTTCATAAATAATCCCTACATAGCCATAGGATTGTCCCATCATAATCAAACCTGCAATCTTCCCAGGGGTATCCCACTCAATGCCTAACTTTACTTTTGTGATTGCAGAAAAATCAGGAGCAGGGAGCTTCTGCATTAATAGGTTGGGCTGATCCCAAAGGTTAGGGAGGTCTTTTTTACTCATGGCAAAAAGACGGAGGTAATCTGTTCCCGGAATTTGGGCACTCCACTTCACTGAAGGGTTTGCATACCATTGCCATTGTAATCCAGGGCTTCCGTTCTCAAAGTCATCCGATTCCTGAGGGGTAGCCATAGGATAGCTTCCTCCCACATTAGGCTTGGTATACTTTTTCAAAGGTTCCCCTATGCCGTTGCCATCCAAATCTTTGCCCATTAATGGCCAACCTTCAGCCCAATTAATTTGATTGAGGTGCAATACACGTCCGTATACCCCTTGATCCTGGAAATGGACAAACCAGGATTCCCCTTTTTGAGTATCCACCCAGGCCCCTTGGTGAGGACCGTTGATATCGGTGCTTCCCTGCTCCATCACGATCTTCTCCTCATAGGGGCCATATATATTTTTTGACCTTAGGACCAGTTGCCAGCCCTGTTCTACACCGCCAGCAGGAGCACACATATAATAATAGCCATCCTTTTTGTACAATTTTGGCCCTTCCACTGTATGGTGTTTTTCGTGCCCGTCAAAAACATGCTTGCCTTCGTCCAAAACCATAGTCCCTTCCCAATTCATTTTTCTGATAGTCAAAAGGCTATTGACGCCAGCCCGGCTTCCCGCCCAAGCATGCACCAAATAAGCCTGATCACCATCCCATAGCGGACTTGGATCTATGATTCCTTTTCCTTCCAATACCAGTAATGGTTCCGACCACTTCCCATAGGGATCATCTGTTTTGACCATATATACTCCAAAATCAGGATCCCCCCAATAGATATAGTACATGTCCTCATGGTATCTAATGGTTGGTGCCCATACTCCTTTACTATGTTGTGGAACTGCAAAAACTTCCTCCGGAATTTGTTTATCCAAAGCATAATTGACAATCTGCCAATTAACCAGGTCATTGGAATGCAAGATGGGCAAGCCTGGGGTACAGTTAAAACTGGAAACGGTCATAAAATAATCGTCCCCAATCCGAATCACATCTGGATCGGAATAATCAGCATATAACACGGGATTGGTAAAAGTGCCATCGCCTTGATCGCTCACCCAAACATTAGAAACATAGGGCTGATCATTGAATTCAAATCCGGCAATATTTTCTTTTGACATTTCCTGTTGGGACACACCTTCAAAGGACCATAAAAGCCCACAGAAACCCATCAACAATAATGAATTAACTTTGTTCATAATAAGACTTTTCCTTGGCGCAAAGCAAGGCAGCTCCATAAACACCAGCACTGTCCCCTAGTTTGGCTTTGATAATTGGGGCTTCAAACCCATGGTTGAACATCATCTCATTTAAGGTGTCAAAACTATCTGTATATACATTTTCAATATTGCTTACCCCTCCTCCAATAACAATAACATCAGGATCAACAATATTGACCACCACACTAAGTGCTTTACCAAAGCCTTCTGTCAACCTTTTCATGGTCTTTTCTGCTGCTTTGTCTGCTCCTGCATCAAACAATGATTTTATTTCCCTGAGACTTTTTTGTTCACCAGTTAAAGAAGTGTAATACCTTTCCAAGGCGGGGCCTGAAATAATCTGTTCATTGCATCCAGTCTTTCCACAATAGCAAGTTGGGCCCTCCCCGGGATAAAGTATATTATGCCCCCATTCTCCTCCTATTCCATGATGACCATTGAGTAATTCTCCCCGAACGACCAATCCCCCGCCAACACCGGTTCCTAAAATCACCCCAAAAACTACTTTTGCTTTAGGATAAAGCGATTTAACAACCCCCAATTTTGTTTCAGCCAAGGCAAAACAGTTGGCATCATTGGCCAATTTCACCTCCATACCCAATAGTTCTTCCAGATCTTCCTTTAACGGATTTCCATTTACCACCGTGGCATTGCAATTTTTCATGATTTTTTGGTGGGGAACATATGTCCCTGGACTTCCCACCCCAATAATTGATGGTTTATAACCAGCCACTCCAATCATTGCATCAACCAACTCCTTAAATTGCTGAAGAATAAACTGGTATCCATTGGAAGATCCTGTGGGAACCCTATGCCTAAATATCACTTCTGGCTCCACTACGGATTTAAGAATCACTCCTTCGATCTTGGTTCCTCCAAAATCAACCCCCCACAAATTGCCCTGATTATAATCCACTTTCATTTATTTCTATTGTTTTTTTTATATAAAACGAAACCTAAAAATAAAAGGTTTTACTTATTCAAAAAAACAATTTAGCAAGAGTTTTTCCTTATTTTTTATTCCCTGCCATTTTATTCTTTTCCAATAATCATCAAAGTTGGATTACCTCTTTATGCACCTTATCAATGATAACCTAAAACAGTGAAATTAAACTCACTTAGCCCTTCCATATTGTTCATATGCCCAGCATCTTTCAGGTAGCCCTTTTCATTCCATCGAATTAATTCTGCCAATTTCTGAGAAGACTTGTGACTTCCAGCAGAATCTTCCTCTCCTATTAAAACCAATAGCGGGACTTTTACTTCCAACTCTTTAATTTTGCCCTAATTGAACTGCCCAACAAATGCCTTGGCTCAATATGCAGTACTTCCCACTCCTTCCAATCTCTGAGAATCCTTCTTAAATCCAGTTCTGTTTCCGGAGCCTTAGACCCCAAAGAATTCATTATGGCCCTTATCCACTGTTACTTGTATGCATCAAGTCCTCTTTCCCTGATCTTTCCTATTTCTGCTCGTTTACTTAATTCCTCTTTGTTGGAAACAGGTTCATCTGGTCCAGGAACCTCTTGAATGGCTCCACCCATAACCGTTACGCTTAATCCCTTTCTGGATAAAGCGCCATAAAATCAGTGGCAACAATTGCTCCAAGGGAAAGTCCAACAATATGGGGCTTTTCAATTCTTAATGAATCCAACAATTTATTAAGGTCCGTAGCGTGAAGAAAGTGGCTTCCTTCTTCTGCCATTTCGGATTTTCCATATCCCCGCATATCATTGCGAATAACCCTATGGTTTTGGGGTAACTCTTCAATATTTTTATCCCATTGTTGGGTATCAAAGGTATGACCATGGAATAATACAATTGGGGCTCCATTACCCCAATCTTCAAAGTAAAGTTAAGCACTACCATTTTCAATGGAGACAACCCCTTTTCGAATCTCAGCTTTATCCCCGCTTTGATCCTTTCCATGGCATGATAATAGAAACAGGCATAACACCAATTTCCCAATAATTGCCTTCAGATTTTGTTGAATATTCCATTTGTTCATTAAAACATTAATTATTTACCCCATAAACAACAATCAATATTTATTTAGTACCAAGACCACATATCCTTCTTTTATACAATTGATTATTTTTTTTATTTCACTAAACAGCATTCTCCCTGTGTAATAGGGCAATGGTGCCTCCCTATTATATCCCTCAGGGCAGTATTCCTCCAAAATCACTTCATCTCCAATATTGAGCACCACATCGGCCCTTACAACTTCGTACCAATTCTTTTTCATTTTCGCCTTCTCGAAATCTCCAGGGTGTTTTCTAAATTTATGTGTCATTACTATAAAGGTTTACTTTTGGGTGATCATTGCTTAATTTCAAATTATCTATTTTTTACTTTTTTTAATGCCGGAAAGCTGACTTTGTGGTTATTACCCTCTTAAGGCTTTCTCAGGGATTCCCTTTTCCTCCCTAATAATCATTAAGACCTTGATTTTTATACTATAAATAAAAAATTAAATCCTTTTATTTATAAGTTTTAATAATCCTAGAGGGGGAAATCATGGCTTCCAAACCTTCGGAAACCATGATTGACATTAATAAACCCCAAATAAATCCTACAAACAAGGATTTATAACTATTAGGTGGTGATTTTATTCTATAGTATACAGTAAAGTTCCAAAACCCAGATTGTCAAATCCTCCGCTGTTGGGTCCGTAGTCTCCACCACCACCTTCAACTCGGTGGAATCGGGCAGCCATCGTTACATAGCGAGCCTTAATCCCTTTCTTCACTACATAATGATTGTATAGTCTTTCCCAAATGGGCCTTTTTCCTCCTTTACCATGGGCACTCACTTGAGTGTGGGTTTCCACCCCGCCACATTTGCTCCATGGATCCTTATATCTTCTGGTATATTCCGAAAAGGGAACGTCCAGATTTGCAAAATTATATTTTGCCGCATATTCTGCTGCTTTCAGCACCCGGTTGTCATCATAGGCATACAGGTCCTCGCCCTGATTATAGGCGGATTGACATACCACCCCCAACAAGCCGACAACTAAGAGCGTGTGTCCTTGATCCCTACCCATTTCCTGTAACTGTCCCAAGTCCATGTCGTCGTTACTTGATTTGGGATGAATGAAATTGATTGCATTTTGCAGGTTACCGTTTCCGACACCCTCCATCAAATAATCTATCGCATATTTATAAATGTCCACTCGGTCACATAATACGCCTATTGACATCACGTTAGCAATGTTGGCCAGGTCCCAATTGGCCCAGTAGTGCGAATCGCATGTTCCCCAATGGGTTTCGAGGAATGCATGGCTCACCGGATAAAACACATCCAACAACCATTGCTTAAAAGCGTCAAAGTCAACCTCTTCCCAGCCCTCATAATCACGCATGATTTCGGCTGCATTGGCAAACTGGTATCCATAAATACCCGCCGCAAGGGCTGTATTGGAGTTGCCGCTAATCCTTTTGCACGTAGCTGCCCAGGCATTAAGGATTTCCACTGCCTTATCGGCATAAGCATTATCTCCCGTAACCTTCCAACGTACAGCACATTGGTAGGCAGCAGCGACATCATTCATCGCCCGGCTATAATTATCCGGATCCGGCTCTTCTCTGGAATTCCCGCCCCTGACTAGTTTTTCGACAGGGTTTGGTGTATAAGAAAGACTGGCATGTGAGTTTGAAATAAGGACTTCCCAGCCTTCTTTCCATGGAGACTTACCCGCATCCACCTTTGATTTAATCCGGTCAAAGTCAGCCTGAGTATGAAGCAAGCCCGGGTGAACAAAAGTTTTGTTCTCATTTACGGTGATTTTTTCAGGTTCAACTTCCTCTTTCGGATCTTCTACCTTCGGATCTGTCTCTTCCCTCCCATCCACTTGACAACTAAAGCTGATAGTTGTCAAAGCAAAAAACAGGAAAAGGTATAATATCTTTTTATACATAATAAATTGAATTAAAGTAGGGATAAGGGATTTCCTTATCCCCTAGGAATTAATTATTTATAAATGATTCCAATTCCTCCTTGCTTTTAAAGGTCCTGATCCAGTCAATTTCATAACCGGTTTCATCAGAAGTAATGTCCGCTATTTTTACCTGAACGAGATCAAGTTCCTTCCTGTCCTCGGTATATTTCTCTGAAAGGTCCCAATAGATTACGTCTTGACTTTCAAAGTCCTTTTTATAGTCATTATTGCCAAAAGAGGCATCTCTAATATCAGGTCTGATATTGCCTTCTGCAGGTCTATTATGCATTTTGAAAGCCAATATTGGATAATCCTTTGTATAAACCCAAGGATCTTTCGCTTCTCCATTCAAAGCCCCATTGATGATATACTGGATATCGGCTCTTCTCTTAGAGCCATCAAACTGAGAAGGATCAAAGGTAACTCTCAGCATACCATCTTTAACTTCATAAGAGGCATTCTGGGAAGGAAGCCATGATTTATCATCAGGACTGATAAATTCAAAGGTATACTTTCCTTCAGGTACTTCTTCAATTTCAAGATTTCCATAAAATTCTATTTCAGAAATATTGCAGTAGCCATCTGGAGAATAATAATAGATATACCTAAAAGTTTCTTCTTCACCTATTTGCACCTCACTGAATTCACCAACAGTTGGCGTTTCAGAAATAGTATGCAATACAACAAAATCAGAAAAACTAGGATCATTAGCACCTCGTATTTCCCCTCCTACCATTCGTTGAGGATGAGAAGCCCTTGGGGCATATCTAACGGAGGTCACCTTGGCCACTTTTCCTTCTCCTAAATCATAGCCAACATATCCTGTCGCAGATGGTGCATCAACAAATGTTTCGAAATCACCATCTACTGCTGCAGGTACCATGGTAGCTGTATTGTTTCCCCATGAACCAGTATGTCCTATCAATGTCCCTGTAAGTTTTTCCCCTCCTACCAAAAAGAATGGGCCGGTCAATGTCTGAGGGCCAATCATTATAGATAACTGGCCTGAGCCAGTATCAGGAATCACAAATACGATTTGATCGTTAGATACTGACACAACTTCTGCCTCTACATCTCCTATTGTCACTGAAACAATTCCGGGGTCATCCCCAAAATTGGTTCCGGTAACTGTTACCATTTCACCAGGTTGGCCTTTTCCTGCAGAAAGGGAGCCTAATTTTGCCCCTGGAATAAATTCAAAATTTTCGGAGGTGGTTTTTACATGCATCCAAACTTTTAATTCAATAGGTCCTTCCCCTGCATCATCAGGGACTGCGACCACGATCGCATTATTACTATAGCTAATAATATTATCTGCTATAACACCATTGAACTTTATTTCTGAAGCAGGCTGCAATTCACCGAAATTACTTCCAGAAATGGTGACCTCAGTTCCAGGCCTGCCACTTTTGGGACTAAAATCTTCCACAACAGGAGCTGGATATTCAAACTCCCTGAAATTCGGTCCTTCTTCACATGCCGATACGATGGCAACAATTACCATCAGGCCAAAGAAAGCTATTCTATTTATTTTATATAATTTCATAATCGTCGATAACATTAAAACATATTATTCATTAATAGACACTTTGTAATTTGATTATTGCCGTTCCCCTTATCTATTAGAATCCCACTAATAACCGGGATTCTGAAGTAAGTTTTCGTTCAAAATAATCTGGCTTAAAGGAATAGGGAATAGATAATGTTTATTCTCCACGGTATGATTTAGATGGCTGTCGACCACCACGCAGTTAAGTACCCCCTCTGGAGTTTCCACTGCTTCTTCACCCCACACATAAGAGTTGTCCACATAGGCTGCGGTAGGATTACCAGATGCATCTTTAAAATCTGTTGGATAGGAAGCACCTCCCACTACTTTTCCAAGTCGGGAAGGATTAAGTGATTCTTCCAAAATTCCCCAGCGCTTTAAATCGTCAAACCTCTTTCCTTCTCTGTACAGTTCAACGGCCCTTTCCCTTCTGATCTCTTCCAGCATATCCAAGCCATTAGCAGCTACCAATGAATTGGTGAGGTGCGCCACATCAGCCCGGTCTCTCAATTTATTGATCGATACATCCAATTGCCCATCGGTAATGCTTCCGTTTAATTCGTATAATGCTTCAGCGTAGGTTAAGTAAACCTCTGCCAAACGGATGATAGGCCAGTTAGCCGATTCGGTATTGTCTTTTCTCCGACTGCCAAAACCATAAACAGCATACTTACTGTTGCCGTATCCACTAAAACCCAAACCTCCATAATCCAAAGTAACTGACTCAGGTGCCGAGGTAGAAGCATAAAGGTAGTTCAACAATCGTAGATCCCTGTCTTCGAATTCAGCGTCGGCTGTATGGTAACCTTGAAACAATGGAGATTTAGATGGTGGCAATCCATCCTTGCAAACCGCCATATCTACAAATTTACGGCTCGGATAGAGCTGCCAGGATGTCCAGGAAATATTCTTACGGGACTGCTTAAGGGTATAGTCATATACATTATATAAGATAAATTCTTTGTTCGTAGATTTGTCATAACCACCTGGATTTGAACCTGGATCCTCCAGGTTGAATAAATACCAATGGCTCAATTTTTCCATGCTGGGATCGGAATTCTGGTTCCATAATTCATAGCCACCATTATTCATTACTTCCTCACACATGGCCACCGCATCCGATAAATACTTGTTTACATTGGCAGGATCATATCCAGCCGTACCGGCTCCTACCGAAGTACCATCCCCATCAGGTCCTTGCCCTACATATTTTTCCCAGGTGGCTTCATATAACTCCACTTGTGCTTTAAAAGCCATGGCAGCCCACTTACTGATCCGGCCCTTATCACTTCCAGTTAAATTTTGTTCTTTCGGTAATTTGGAAATGGCTTCATCGAGATCCGCTAAAATCTGGGCAACAACCTCGTACCGACTATTCCGGGGGCCAAACAGCTCTGGGGAATCTGTATCCAATACCGTTGTCACCAAAGGTACTCCCCCAAAGGTTTTCAATAAGTCAAAATAGGTATAGGCACGGAAGAAATGGGCTTCTCCCACGTATTGGTCAATACTTCCTTCACCAGAATATTCAGCTGCTTTTTCCAATAGAATATTACAACTGCGGATACCTGAATAATCCCAACCGGTACTCCCCACTGCAATGGTTCCATGTCCTAGGGACATACCATTACCGTTAGCATTAGCGGACAAATCGGAGCCATTGTCCATATTGCCAAAATCCCAACCTTGTAACTGATCATAAAAACTGGTAGCATAATTTTTAAAATCACTTGGCTGTTTGAAATAAACTGCATCTGTAAATTGCGCAGGTGGGTTTAAATCTATAAAATCACTTTGGCATCCAGGCGCGCTTAATAAAAAGCCACCTAACACTATATAATTGAGTATCTTTTTCATTATTTTAATCATTTCAGGTTATTAGAATCCAATATTTACGCCGAAAGACCAGGTACGGGCAAAAGGATATCCCGCATTATCTCCATCTGTAGCATTTTCTCCTGTTTCCGGATCAAATCCATCTTTGATGGCAGTTGCTTCCCATAGGTCATTCCCGGAAAAATACACCCTTACCTTGCTCAAGCTCAGCTTCTCAATCATTGTTTGTGGCAGTGTATAGCCCACGATTAATGATTTCAACCGGATATATCGGCTGTTCTGCAACATAAAATCGTTATTGGCATAATTCCAGCCTGCCCGGTTGTGGTTAACGGTCAAACGAGGGTATTTGGCATCAGGATTCTCTTCCGTCCAGGTCTTTCCCAAAAAAGTAGGGTTTTGGTTCGTCCAAACTCTGCTGAAAGGGTAAGCCATATATCCTGTACGCAGGATATTTTGCTCTAGGTGCCCTTGCAAAAAGGCATTAAAATCCAAGCCTTTCCATGCGCCTCCCAGGTTGAATCCGAAGGTATAGTGTGGTGCACCATCACCGGCATAAACCAGTGAACTTTCTTCATTTCCGATGTCGGTAATATTTCCAGTTCCTGCTACATCCACTTTCTTGGTATCCCCTGGACGTAGCGCCACAGCTTGATTATTTTGAGGGAAAGCTGACAGATCCTCACTATCTCCATAGGCTTGATAATAGGCATCTACCTCTTCTTGGTTTCTAAAATAACCATCAGTCTTATACACGAACCATGGTCTCCAGGGGTAACCATTTACGATTCCATTACGACCAGCCTTATAGTTATCAGCTCCTTCCACATTGCTCACCAAAGTCTTGGCATCGCCTATATTGAAGGAGACATTGTACCTAAAATCCTTTTTATTGTCTTTCCAGCCAATTACAAATTCCCAACCCTTGGTATTGAAGTTACCGTTATTGGTCTTAGGCGCTCTGCCACCCAAAACAGACGGATAAGTCACATCAATTAGCATCCCGATATTGTCTTTCTCGTAAAGGTCAAAAGAAGTGGTCAATCGGTTATTGAAGAATCCCAGGTCGATACCGATATTTTTTTGGGTTACCCTCTCCCAAGTACGGGTATAACTTATCAGACCATTGTTCTTCAGACTCGTCGCAGTCTGTTGTGCAGTTGGTTGTCCCAGGACACCTGTACCAATGTTGACAAGGGAAAGATAGTCGAACGTCCCCAAGCCGTTAGCCTCATTACCTGTAGTTGCGTAACTTCCCCTGACCTTACCGAAATTAAGAATGTGGTCGATTGGGCTAAGGAAATCCTCACTGCTAAACACCCACCCCAACTGAGCCGAACCGAAGTTTTTGAATTTGTATCCCCTTGCAAAGCGCGAGTTGCCATCCCTTCTTCCGGTAAATTCGACGATGTATTTTTCATCGTAGTTATAGTTCAATCTCGTTAGATAAGAATAGCGACCATTTTGGTTTTTGAAGCCGTCATTTGTTTGTGTATCTGTAGAGGCTGCGCTAATATCATAAACGCCTAAATCTTCGAATCCTAGACGTCCAACAGAAATCCATTGAGAACTTGTTTTCTCCGCATTGATACCGGCCATAACGGAAATATTGTGCATCTCCTTTAAGGTTTTATCGTAGCGTAATAATGCCTGGTAGTAATTATAATAGCTCGAATAGGCTTTGGCACCATAGCCATTATGTGTTCCATCGGTTTTATAGGCATTGTTTGTAGGATTGCCATACCAATCATAAAGTTGTACTGGTACCACATAGGATTCATCAGTGTAGCGCTCGTTTTGAACTGAAGCCAATCCCTCCAAGGAAAACCCATTGCCTATCTCATAGGTAGCTTTCAGATCCAATCTTCCAGTGAGGGATTTTTTATCGTACCTCCCTGCATCCGAAGTGGTAGCTGCCGAATTTTTGATTGCTCCCCCATCAATGCCGTTAAAAGGTGCAAACCATTGGCCATAAGGATTCTTTGCCGGGAAGAAAGGCATATCATAAGAATAAAGTATATTTCCTAATCCCCTTGAAGGCTGACTGGTATTGGCATTGATAACACTGATGCTTGATTCCATTTTCAACCGATCCGAAAGGTGATAATCATAATTAAAACGGGCATTAAACTGTTTCTGACCATCGTAAGCCGTTGCCAGGTTGCCTTGGTTATCTGCAAACCCTAAGGATAAACGGTAACTGGATTTCTCCCCCCCGTTGGAAATACTAAAATTGTGCTGATGGGAATAACGGGTAGCAAACATCTCTTCAATACGGTTGGCATTGAAAATAAAGAAGTCCCTGTTAAAAAGATCAAATTTCCCTTCCACACCTTGCTGCATTTGTTTCAGGTTCTCTTCCCCCCAAATCCACCAATTGGGTGTTGTTTCTTCATTGTTGGCCTCTATCCACATTGTAGCATATTCCTGCATGTTGGGAGCATAACCTACCAAGCCATTGGTATTGAAACGGAAATTGCCGTTGTAATCCACTTTAACTTTCCCCTTTCCTCTTTTGGTGGTTACCAGGATAACCCCATTAGATGCTCGGGATCCATAAATAGCAGCAGCACCATCTTTCAGCACCGAAATGCTTTCAATATCGTTGGAATTTAAATTCTGGAAAGAATAGTGATTAAGTACAGGTACTCCATCAACAATAATCAATGGATCGGACCCATTGACGGAAGACGCTCCACGAATGTTGAAATTTAAATCTTCATTACCGGGTCGCGAGGATTTCCTTGTCACCACCAATCCTGGGGTTTGCCCTTGAAGGGCCAGCCCCACATTGGTCACTGCGCGATCTTCAAACACCTTGGCGTCAACCGTTTCCACAGCCCCGGTAAGTGTTGCTTTTTTCTGTTCACCATAGCCCACAACCACTACTTCACCTAATTCGGCCAAGTCTTCCTCCATTACAAGGTCAACTACTGACCGTCCATTAACCGGAACTTCCTGGGTTTTAAATCCAATAAAAGAAAAAACCAAAATAGCATCTTCCCCTTCTACATTAATAGAAAATTTCCCATCTATATCTGTAGCAGTACCTTTGGTGGTACCCTTCACATAAATGGTTACACCTGGAAGAGGCTGATTATCTCCACCTGAAACAACGGTTCCGGTCACTTCGACAAACATTTCTTGATGTTCTGGCCCTGTTGAGGAATTTGAATACCCAGCAGCCAAAACGGACTGACACATTAAACTGCTTAAAAGGAACAAGGCTAAAATCCCCCTCCAATGAAGCCGTTTCCTTTCTGTAAAATTTACTGTTTTCATAAAAATTGGGTTTAATTGTATTAACTATTACCTGATGATTAAATTAATTTTAGCAAAACATAAAAGGTTTTACTAAAAGGTTTTACTTACTTTTCAAATAAAATTAGCGTAATTTTATTTGAAAAAAGGGATGGTTTTAAACATTATTCTATTTTTATGGTGATTTTTACTAAATAATTTATTTCAGTCTAATACCCTTTAACAACTTTTACTATTGTTTTTGTGATTATTTAAAAACTTAACACACAGTATTTTACCTTTTCAAGAATTTTATTTCAACTCCTAATGTAGTTGGTCCTTATTTCAAATACAAATAATCTTATAGAAAAAAACCCAATACTACATATTAATTCAGTTCAAATTATTTAATAAATATTTATATAAAATTTATTTTTAATAAACAAACCCCACTTATAATTAAATTAAATCAACAAAAATACTTATTCTTTGAATTATTTTTAATTTTTTTTACCCAAAACTTTGGGTAAAACACACTATTAAATGGTTTTATTAAACTTATTAATACAATAAAATTATTTTTAAGGAGGACATAAAAATGGTTTCAATCAAGAAAAAAAAGTAAAAATCATCAAAATCCACCCACATTTCCACCCTTTAATTTCAATTTCTCAGTCAACCATAATTAATTGGTTAAAAAAACAATCTGAATATTGCGAACACTTTAATAGGTAAAAAAAGCAACTTCCCAAATAAGAACGTCAACAACTTTTCCCAAAAAATTTTGTATGACCATACCTTAACTCTCGATCTAATCCCCTTTTATTTAATTTATAAAAAGGTAGTTTTTAAAATAATTCCAATTTCAACAGGTATAGGTTGTGGCTATTTATTGGAGGAATAATTGTTTCAATTTAAGGGATCCGTATTCAACAAATATACTTTCTTCAAGCTTTAAAATATCAAACCGGCTTCAATACCTCCTCCACATTGGTATTGACCCTTGGATTGGTTACTCCATCCATAACACGGTAACCTTCCAATCTTTCATCATGGGCATAAGGGGCCATTAAACCAGACATTTCTTCTTTTTTGAGGTCGGAAAGCAACCAGGCCTCTGCTTCGTCCCCATCCAATATCAATGGCATCCTTTTTTGTTGATTATGGATTTCTTCCAATAAGGGGGAGGCAGCTACGGTGATGATGCTGAAGGTTGGAATATTATCCCACCAGGAAAAAATTCCTCCCAAGGTTAAAAAATCCCCTTCCCGGGGTTTGATAAAATAGGATTGAGCCTGCTTTTGCCCTTTAATATGATGGGGCTCAAAAAACCCGGTGCATATCACCAAACACCTGTTTTTCCAATAGGCTTTATAGGTGTTCTTTTCAAAAAGCTCCTCCCCTTTGGCATTTAAGGTATTGGCTTTCCAATCGGCTTCCTTCTTTACCCAGTGGGGAATTAATTTCCATCGATACATCCCTATTTCCTCCTTATTGTCCGTACTGATCACCGGCATATAGGGTTTAGCAAATCCATTAAGGTGATATCCTTTTTCAAAAAGCTCAAGATCTGTTACAGGTTTTTTAAATTTATCCCGGATGGTCTCCAGGCCTTTATGTTGGGATACATGATAGCACATCGTCGTATTATTTGTTTTAATTTAAATAACCAGTGTTCTCCAATAATGAACTAAATCATCTTTTTAACCTCTTTACAACCCTTTGCTCCCCAAGGAAAGAAAAAGAGCGAGTCAGGCCTTTTCCCATGCTAAAAAGGAAAACCTCCCCTCTCTTAAATTAGAACACCACACATTTTATCCCTGACAATCAAACTCCAAGATTAGGTTTTTGGACTTTTTTCCAAATTAAGGTTAAGATATAATTTTCAATTAAAAACCTTCAATATTATCGAATAGTATTGCTCCTTAAATCCAAAACAAACTGATATATTTTACTGATTCAAAGTATTTTATCCCAGAAATATCATGCCTTTTAATGACATTCATCATAACAATCTTTTATCATTTCACTTATCTTAAAACAAAAAGCCATGGATTACACATATGTTCATTTACTCGCCAACACCGTTCCTGTACTGGGCAGCGTAATTGGTATGATAGTATTGGGTATCGGAATCTATAATGAGTCAAAA
The DNA here is from genome assembly GCF_030409905.1 of Echinicola jeungdonensis. Taxonomy (NCBI): domain Bacteria; kingdom Pseudomonadati; phylum Bacteroidota; class Cytophagia; order Cytophagales; family Cyclobacteriaceae; genus Echinicola; species Echinicola jeungdonensis. Next base: position 205,414 of record NZ_JAUFQT010000002.1, on the reverse strand, counting down.
GCCACCATCAATGCCTCGTATATCATTTTTATTTTCGGAGCCCTTGGTGCTGGCATAACATATTACACAGGAAAATGGGCAGAAGAAAGCATCAAAAATTATAGCGATATTTCTCTTGCTACTATTGAGCAACATAAATTCATTGCAGAGGGGGCCCTGGTCACCCTGATCATATTAGCGCTTGTTTCGGCCTATGCTTTATGGTACTCCGTAAAAAAATACCCGCTTTCACGGAATTTCAATTATGTGGTCTTAGCTGTTGCCTTTGTTTCTTTTGCTATCAGTGCAGCTACAGCTGGACTAGGATTCAGTATCAGACACCCAGAGGTCTCCCCCCAACAAGAATCCAATGAATCTCCTATGGAAGAGGTTCAATATGAAGAAATGAAAGAATAACCAAATAGTATTGAGTTCCAAATTCCAGATACCACCTACTTCAAATACAAAATACATATTCGGTACATGAAAAAAGCCAGGGAAAATAGATTTCCCTGGCTTTTTTACTTTCTTAAAAAACCATACCTATGAAATAGAAATGGTTTTTACTGGTTTTTTCTTGGCTTCGGCTTTTTTAGGAATAACCAAGCTTAACAACCCATCTTTATAATGGGCTTTAATTTTGTCCGCTTCTACGGTATTTGGCAAGTAGAAGGAACGTTGAAATGCCTGATAACTGAACTCTTTTCTCAGATACCTTTCATCATCTTTGTCTTCTCCTTCGTTGTATACTTCGGAGTGAATGGTCAAGGTATCATTGTCAAGCTCCACATGGAAATCATCTTTTTTCATTCCTGGAGCCGCCATTACAACTTTAAAATCATCACCGGTTTCCACAATGTTTACACTGGGAACCGTACCTCCTTGATTTGAAAGGCTTGACCAATCAAATAAATCTCTGGTAAAGTCTTCCAAGAAATTTGATGGAATTAATCCGTTTCGTTTCATTAAGGTATTCATAGCTCTAATAATTTTAAGGTTCAACATTTTAACTTCTTTGTTAAAATCCATTCACTTTCTGAATGGGAACTAAATCATAAGCCATAAATTTCAATTAACTACCTAACCTACAACAATTTACATACCAATCCTATTTAAGGACAAAAACCCCATATTATCAGGAAAAAATGTCATTTGATCCTGTCAAAATTTCATTTTTATTAACAAAATTAAGGGTCAAAACTCTTTCTTAATTTTTCCAATAAATCCTTCTGGTGTGTGGTTAACTTTTCAGGCAATTTAACCTGTAATTTCACAAACAAATCACCATGACCTCCCCCTCCATATACAGGCATACCCTTGCCTTTGAGACGAAATTGTTTACCATTTTGGGTTCCTTCAGGAATTTTGATATTTACTTTGCCTGAAAGGGTTACAATTTCCAACTTCCCCCCCAAAAGAGCAGTAAATAAGTCTACATCAATATTCATATAAAGGTCATTGCCTTTTCTTTCATATACGGAATGGGGTTCTACCTTGATAGTCAAATACAGGTTTCCCGGTTCACCATGGGGGATATGCTGACCTTTTCCTTTTATCCGGAGTTTTAATCCATCATAGGCACCGGGACGGATTTTGACTTTAATTTTTTCATGCCCCAGGTCAACGATTCTTTCTGTTCCATTATAAGCTTCCTGCAATTTGATTAATACTTCTCCGGAAATGTCCTGTCCTTTTTGTCCGGAGCCAAAATCAGAAAACCCTTCCCTGAAACTGCTTTTTCGCTTGCTTTGTCCAGCTCTTCCAAATCCACCACCAAAAAAGGATTCGAAGAATTCCGAAAATCCGCTTCCTCCAAAAAAATCGGATGGACCGCCCCTGAATTCATAATGGAAACTTCCACCAGGCCTGCCACCACCCCTGGCATGAGAATCAAAACCGGCATGCTCATATTGCTTCCAATTGGCTCCCAACTGGTCGTATTTTTTTCGCTTTTCGGGATCTTTTAAAACTTCATATGCCTCGCTGATTTCTTTAAATCTCTCTTCAGCATCCTGGTTTTCAGGGTTCTTGTCAGGGTGGTATTTTAAGGCCAACTTCCTATATGCCTTTTTCACCTCATCCTGAGAGGCATTTTTTCCCACTCCCAATACCTTGTAATAATCCTTAAAATCCATATCAAGCAATAGATAATTTTAAAAGAATTACAGGGTGAATGAAATGCAGACATTTACCCTGATATAAATGTTTTTTCCCTTTGGAATTTACTAAAAATATGATCAAAATGTTGCTTCCAAAAATGGTTATTTCTTGAATGGGCTGGATTTTTCAGGTTAGTTTCAGTGGTTGGTAGGATCACCAACTACGGTTTTAAAGTCAATTTTCTCACCTAATAATATCCTCACTAACCACCGTCACGATTGAACGCGATGGTATTTCAATCAATCCCTTATCATTTGATTTCATTGGAGTCAAATCATAATCTTTAGAAGTAATGTACACTTTTTTGTTTTGAATTTCCTTTCCGTTTAATTCCAATGAAACTTCTTTTGATTTTATCCCAGAATTGACCAAAACATAAATAATCTTATGGCTCCCGGGGCCCAAATAGGCCGACACCAAAAGACCTGGAGTTTCCCTTGTCTCCTCCATGATGTTTACAGCTATCCTTTGAAATCCTGGACGGATAAAGCGACTATAATTTCCCAATGCCCATAGCATTTTACTTTCATAAAAGTTGCCGTCCTCTTTTTGATAATCGATATACACCAAACCATCTTTATAGTCATAAGGGGATACACCTAACCACCAATGCCAGGCTGATGCATTGGCCACGGTAAGATCATTATGAATGACCCTGGCCATATATAAAGCAGGGTCGATACCCAAGTCTCTACCATTGCCATTGATTTCACCAGCATTATCCCCCAAGATGCAATATTCACTCATCCAGAACTTTAACCCAGAATAGGGCATAATGCTCTCGGCAACCTTTTCCCGGGTTTTAACGGCTTCATTAAAGGGAGATGTGGTAAAATAACTATGCCCGGATATTGCATTCCCCATATGTTTCAGGTCACCCAGATAATTGGGAGACCCTTTGGAAAAGAAACCTTCCACCTGATTTCCTCTTCCCTGCTTATTTCCCTGTTCATATAGATAATTGAGCTGACCCGCTTCTGCTATATCAATCTTGGCCTCCAGGCCTTTTTCTTCTAATGCTTTGTCCAATTCCCGGACTATACCAACAATTTCATCATTCCAAAATGGCGTACCTTCCTGGCCACCATCCGACCAATCCCACTGGGGTTCATTAACCGGGCTGATATAATCCACATCCAGACCTTTGGCTTCCAGTCCTTCAATCACATTGGCCAAGTAATTTCCGAAATCATCATAGTTAGCTTGGTCCAGGTTGGAATTCCCACTTTGACCAAAAGCCTTTCCTGTTTTGGTCATATGAACTGGTGGACTATTGGGAAAAACCAATAAATTTTCAACCCCCATTTCTTTAGCTTTTTGTGCAAACCAAACTTGTCCCGCCTGCTTGGACCAATCATAGCTTCCATCTGCATTCATAAAAGATTCTGCCCTACGCCACTCATCTCCTATGCCACTTTGGGTCCCTTGCTCAGCACTCCCCGCTCCAATATTAAACCTCCAAAGTGACAAGCCAATGCCTTTGGGATTGCCTTTTCCATCCATTTCCTGGCTAAATAGCAATTCTGCAATGGCAAATTTCTTTTGCTCCGGCCAAAGCCCTACAAACTGACAGGACCAGGCATCCGAAGCTCCAAAGTGTTCAATGGTTTGATAGGTTCTCTGTTGGATTGCATTGATATGAACAATGGGATTTCCTCTATTGCTTGAAGTCGCCCCAATTTTATTTTTTGGTTGGCAAGCGTTAATAATTAAACACCCTAAAATCAAATAAGATAAAATGCCAATAAATTTTCTTATATAATTCATAGAATTAAATTTCTTTTATTGCTTCTTTAGAAGGATACAAAGCATCGAATTTAAATTAAATCCTTAAAATCAGGTCAAATTCCAAAAGAACAAAACAAATTTATTGGCAAGAGGTGTTTTTCTTATTTCTATGGCATTAAAATAGCCCCAAAAAACACAAGGGCTGCAAAAAAAAACAGGATTTCAAGAAAATAAAACTTCAAGACTTAGAGATTCGCAACAGAGAGACCTGTTGTAATATTGGACATTTTTTATTCCAAAATTTCCTTCATCCTAATTTGAAATTTATCACTTTGGGAAATATTATTATGTTCAAATCCTTTCAAAACATAGAGGTTTATTTTGGGAAATTTTTCTTTTAGATATAAAGAATGATTAACTGGTACCACCCTATCATTATCCCCATGAAAAATAATGATGGGGCAATCTATCTTTTCAAGATATTTTTCTGTTTCCAATTTATATTTAATAATTCTCCTTGGAACAAAAATTACTTTTTCTTGGATTAGCTTCACCAAACTTGAAAAAGGTGAATTCAGTATTAATTTTTTTGGATTGTTATTAGACGCTAATTTTGAGGCAATTCCACTTCCTAGGGAGGTTCCGGAAATTATGATGTCATATTCATCGTAATGATTTTTCAAATAATCATAAGCAATTTGGGCATCGTTTATTAATTGCTTTTCACTATTGATTTCACCTTCGCTTTTGCCATATCCCCTATAATCTAAATACAAGACATCATACCCATTTTTTGTATATAGTTCTGCTCCTTTTCCCCATCCATTAATTGCTCCTCCATTACCATGCAGGAATAATACAACCCCTATACTTATTTCAGATTTAAAAAGAACTGCATTTAACTTATATCCATCATTGGTTACTAAGAAAATTTCTTCAAATGCCTCGTCAAAATTATAAACATAGCTTTTAGATAATTTGGTTGGAAAAAACAATAATTTCTCTTGAAACATAATGATCACAAGATATAAAAACAGGTAAAACCCTAATAGAACTAACAATCCATATGTAATTACTTTCAGCAAATTACTCCAATTTTCATATTATAATTCAATGACCCGTATCAAATTAGGTTTATTCGAAAGGGCGCAGGTACCCTTAAAAATCAGAAAATTTACATGAATAACAATAATCTACTGGTTCGGAACAATTTTCATGAAATTTTAAGGATTTATTTCCTACAAGGACTTCCGCCTAATGAAGCGAAAATCATTTTTGATCCTTATTGTCTTTTTTTCTGCCACACATTTGGCAGCATAGGTGCCCATCTGTTTAAAATTGGTAGACAATACAGTAACGTTAAAAAGTTTTTTGAGGGGAGTATCATTATAGCTGATCAAGCCAATATCATTTCCTAACTGCAACTTGTGTGACTTTATTTTTTTCATCAATTCCAAAAAATCATCTTCACTAATAACAATATAAGCTTGATTCCTATTGAACGTTTTATCGAGCTGACTGATATTAATGACCTCATAGGGAAAACCGAAATCAGCGCAAAATTTCTTAAACCCCTGTTTGATCTCAGGAGGGTAGAAAGAATACCTGCTATCAGGATAGATCAAATTGACTTTTTCATACTTTTTGATCAGGTCAAAAGCAGAACTAAGGGCTGTAAAAACATCCTTTTTGAAATCCTGGTATATACAGGTATACTTACCCGATATTTTGGGGAAATTTTTCTCCAGAACTATCAATTTTTCTTTAGGAATCCTTTCGATGTACTGGAGAACTGCTTGATTAAGGCTTATATTCCTTTCGATGTCATGGTTAAAAATTGGGACAATGACAACATAATCATAATCATCAAAAGATTGGCCCAACTTATTCATAAAAAGCTGAGGCTCAAAAAAGAAAGGTTTTAATTCAATTTCATAATCCAAGCTCAAAGCTTCTTGGAAGGTTCTAAACACCTCAAGTTTATAAGGACTGAGCTTATTGACCATATAAAGAATTTTCCCACCCTGCTTTTGAAACTTTTTTTCATTGACAAAAAAACCTCGGGCAGGAATGGCAATTATCCATCCCTCTTTTTTCATCAAATTATAGGCCTTTTCCACCGTGTCCCGGGAAAGGATAAGTTGTTCACTTATTTCGTTGATCGAGGGTAATTTTGCACCTTTTGAAATGGTTCCGGTCTGAATCAATGAGGAAATTCTATTGACCAATTGTTGGTATTTTGGCACCCTTGATGCCTCATCAATTTCAATATCAAATTTCCTCACGAAATCCATCATTAGTTTTCCCTTTATTCCTGAGGGGTTTCTCCTTTAACCTACAAGTTTTAATTAAACTCAAATATATAGATTTTAGGGTATTTTATTATCCTAAAATGAACTTCATTGATTAATAATAATTGAGGATAACAACTAGAATAGTTGGATCTTCATCGAAAAAAGTATTCAAGCTTTTAGTTCTCCCTACCTATTTGTCATTCGCAAGCTGAAGGTAAAAAAGAAAAAAATATTGAACCACAATTGATGATCAATTGAAAAAATAAAAATTTCCGAGCTATTAATTCTTGAAAAATCCTTTCCGTTCAGTTCAGGCTGAAAAAACAACAAACATTAATGGGCATTTTGAACCCCATCTTTTTTGGGCTTCTCTGCTAAGACCTTTCCCTGAAGTATAATCAGTTGAGGAAATTTACATTAAAATGATAATCAATGATACTGGCCAAACATTAAAAAATCTCAAGTGGAATGCCTGCCAATAGAGAAAACGACGATTCAACAGAGGGAAAAATAAAAACTGCGGCCAGAAAAGTATTCCAACAAAAAGGGTTTGCTGCCGCCCGAACCAGGGACATTGCAGAGGAACCAGGAATTAATTTAGCCTTATTGAACTACTATTTCCGGAGTAAAGGAAAGCTTTTTGATCTGATAATGATGGAGGAAAATAAGGCTGATCTGATCCTGGAGATCCCCTCCAACTTTGAACGAGACTTGGTCAGAGAAAAAAAAGAAGATCTATTTCTGGCCATCAATGCCATCAACGGTACAAAAGCCAGTGTGGGCAGCGTCTACCTCAGCCTAATAATCAACACCTTTAATCAGGATATCCGGCAAGAATGGATTCCCGCTAATCAGGCCTCTACACCTCAAATCGAGGTCGCCAGCATTAACTGGTTCAATCCCTATTTAGACTATCAACTCTTCATGGTTCCCTGAATTCTCGCCTTTCTGGTGACCATGATCCGGGCTTATATGTGCTCTTTAAACCTGGTTAAGGAGAAAGAAATTGGCAACATCGAACAGTTCAACGTTACCCCCATCAAAAAAAATAGTATTTTATTTTGGGTAAGCTGATTCCATTTTGGTTAATTGCCATGTTTGTTTTCAGCTTAGGTTTGTTGGTGGTTGCCCGTTTGGTATACGGTATTTTCCCTGCGGGCAGCATTTTGGCACTTTATGCTTTTTGGCGTTTTACCTTATTGCGGTTTTGTGGGTAGGGCTTATGATTTCCACTTATTCCCACAACCAGCAACAAGCCATGTCCCTGGCATTTTTCTTTATCATGATCTTTTTGCTGATGAGTGGGCTTTTCAACCCAATTGAGAGCATGCCCAGTTGGGCAAAATGGATTGCAGAGGTTAATCCGGTAACCTATTTCATTGAGGTCATGCGGATGGTAGTAAAGAAAGGAAGCGGTTTAGCAGACCTAGAAAATCACTTTTTGATCATGTTTGGATTTGCCATTTTCTTTTACCCCTGGGCCATTTGGAACTACAGAAAAACCAGTTAATATTTCACTAATTTCACTGCCAAGAAGGGAATTTATAATCAAATGTATTCACTCCAGCATTCTAAAAAACTTTATTGCTTTTTAACTTGAAAAACAAACACCTTAACTAAAAAAGTCATATAGAACATGTTTTATAATTTTTCATAATTTATCTGCCAGTTAATTTTCTCCCTTCATTAAACTATTAAAGCACATTTAATAATTTAAATTACTAAAAAACTCTTATTAACAATATAATTTTCTGTACTAATAGATATTAACTTATTTTTATCAGATTAATCATTCACCCCTTATCAAAACTCCCCTATCAGAATATTATCCATCAAAACCCAACTAATGTCCAGTAAGATTGGACTTTAGTTTACTAAATTTGCTTTTACGATAACCTGAAATACCTATGGATCAAGATAAATTTAACACCTCCTATGTAATCCGCATATCCATGGTTTCTGCATTGGGTGGTTTATTATTTGGCTACGATTGGGTGGTCATTGGTGGCGCCAAGCCATTTTATGAGCTATTTTTTGGTATTGCCGACTCAGCAGCATTAAAAGGCTGGGCGATGAGTTCTGCCCTTGTGGGCTGTCTATTGGGAGCAATAACTTCAGGATTCCTGAGTGATAGGTGGGGAAGAAAAAAATTATTGATCATGGCGGCCCTATTATTTATTGTTTCAGCAGTAGGAACAGGAGCTGCCAACTCTTTTAATGGATTTATTTTTTACAGAATTTTAGGAGGCATAAGTATTGGTTTGGCTTCCAACCTATCTCCAATGTATATCGCAGAGGTCACCCCGGCCAGGTTTCGGGGAGGTTTTGTATCCATCAACCAATTGACCATAGTAATCGGAATCTTGATGGCCCAAATTGCCAATTACCTTATTGCCAACCCTGTTGGGGAAACAGATACAAGTGCCCAAATTTTGGATTCCTGGAATGGCCAATGGGGCTGGCGATGGATGTTTTGGGCGGAAAATGTACCTGCATTGATCTTTTTCATTTTGATGTGGACGGTTCCCAGAAGCCCAAGGTGGCTGGTCACCAAAGGTAAAATTGAAGAGGCAAAAAACATATTGAAAAAAATCGGGGGATCAGGATATGCATCAGGTTCATTGTCTGACATCCAATATTCAATTAAAATGGATGCGGAACATACCCCCGCCGGCTCCAAGGATATCTTCCAAAAGAAATACATAAAAATAGTAGTAATCGGCATTGTCCTAGCCGCTTTCCAACAATGGTCTGGCATCAACATCATCTTCAACTATGCTGAAGAAATTTTCACGGCAGCAGGTTATGGGGTAAATGACATCTTATTCAATATTGTTATCACAGGATTGATCAATTTGATATTTACGGTAATTGCAATGTTTACCGTGGATAAATGGGGCAGGAAACCGCTATTAACCTTCGGAGCCCTCTCCTTAGCCATAACTTATATCATTATGGGCAGCCTTTATTTCCTTGAATTCCAAGGCCTACCCTTGTTGATTTTGGTACTCGTGGGCATTGCATGCTATGCCATGTCATTGGCACCTGTCACATGGGTTGTACTTTCTGAAATATTCCCGACCAGGATCAGGGGTAAAGCCATGTCATTTGCTACCGTCTCCTTATGGAGTGCGAGCTTTTTACTTACCTACTCCTTCCCCATCCTCAATGATTTCATTGGGGCTTCAGGAACATTTTGGCTATATGCCCTGATATGCATTTCCGGTTGGTTTTATATCAAAAGGAATTTGGTGGAAACCAAAGGCAAATCCCTCGAGGCCATTGAATTGGAGCTATTAGGAGAAGTGGTCGAAGAAGACGATAAAAACAAGGAGTTGATTAAAGATAAACTAGAAGTCTAACTGATTAAAATTTAGTAAAATGATGGACAGGGTAAAAGTGTGGGCGGAAGATGTAATCATCCCTACTTACGAAATAGGCGAGGCAGAAAAGAATCCCATTTTTCTGGAAAAAAGAGTTTACCAGGGAAGTAGCGGCGTGGTTTACCCTCACCCGGTGGTGGAAAAGATTTCTGATGTCAAAGTGGACAAAATTTGGCAGGCGGTTTATCTTGAAAACCAATACCTCAAAATCATGATCCTTCCTGAGCTTGGAGGAAGGGTCCAAATGGCCTATGACAAGGTTAAGGAACGCCATTTTGTGTACTACAACCAGGTCATCAAGCCTGCCTTGGTGGGATTGACAGGTCCCTGGATTTCCGGTGGTATTGAATTTAACTGGCCACAACACCACCGGCCAAGCACCTATCAAAAGGTGGAATATGACATTGAAGAAAATGAAGATGGGAGCAAAACAATTTGGTGCAATGAGGTGGAAAGGATGTTTAGAACCAAGGGCATGGCTGGCTTCACCCTACATCCCGATAAAGCCTATTTGGAAATCAAGGGAAAACTATACAATCGCACCCCATTTCCCCAAACCTTTTTATGGTGGGCCAACCCGGCGGTAGCGGTTAATGACCATTACCAATCTGTATTTCCACCAGATGTCCATGCCGTATTTGACCATGGAAAAAGGGATGTATCCGAATTCCCCATTGCCAAAGGGACCTATTATAAAGTGGACTACTCCAAAGGAGTAGATATTTCCAAATACAAAAATATTCCTGTTCCAACCTCTTATATGGCTATCGTTTCGGAATACGACTTCGTAGGAGGTTATGAAAATGATTCCAAAGGAGGTTTGCTCCATGTAGCCGACCACCATATTTCCCCTGGTAAAAAGCAATGGACCTGGGGAAATGGAGAATTTGGCCAAGCCTGGGACCGGAACCTTACCGATGAAGATGGTCCCTACATTGAATTGATGTGCGGGGTTTTTACTGATAACCAACCTGATTTCAGTTGGTTGATGCCTAACGAGGAAAAATCCTTTACCCAATATTTCATGCCTTACCAGGAATTAGGCATGGTCAAAAAAGCCACAAAAAATGCATTGCTAAATTTTGAAGTGGCCGAAGGAAAGGCCCAATTAAAGGTTTATGCTACCTCAAAATATAAAAATGCAAAGATTAGGGTTATAAAAGGTCAGGAAGTCATTTTTGAAAAGACCTTTTCACTTTCTCCTCAAAATGTGTTCAATGAAAACCTAAACTTAGGAGATTTACCAGCCCATGCGTTTAAAGTGGAAGTAAAAGATGCTATGGGAAAAATCCTGGTAGCTTGGCAGGCACCAAAATCGGACGGTAAAAAAATTCCAAACCCTGCAAAAGCAGCATTGCCTCCACAAGAAGTGGAAAGCAATGAACAATTATTTCTTACGGGCCAGCATATCGAACAGTACAGGCACGCAACTTTCGACCCTGCAGATTATTATTTGGAGGCATTGAAAAGGGATCCCAAAGATTATCGCTGCAATAATGCCTTGGGCCTTCTGATGATGAAAAAGGGAAGGTTCGAAAAAGCCCTTTCCTATCTAAAAGCCGCAGTGGACACCCAACTGGAAAGAAACCCCAACCCTTATGATGGTGAACCATTGTTTAATTTAGGGCTGGTTTATAGGTTCATTGGCCAGGAAAAAGGGGCATTTGATGCTTTTTATAAATCCATCTGGAATGCGGCCTGGAAAGATGCAGGCTATTTGCAGATCACCCAATTACACCTGGCGAATGGCGAATATGAAGAAGCCCTGGAAACTATTAATCAATCCTTGATCAGGAATTCCAACAGCCCCAAAGCACAGCACCTCAAAGTGCTTATTCTTAGAAAAATGGGTAAACAAAATGCTGCTCAAGTACTTGCTCAAGAGGGGTTGGAATTTGACCGATTTAATTATGGTCTTCATTTTGAAAAGTACCTTTTGACGCAAGATGAATCTTCCCTTGATAAAATCCATGAAATAATAGGCGGGGATATTCACCCTTACCTGGAATATGCACTGGATTATTTTTGGGCCGGACAATTTCAGGAAGCCATTTTAATGATTGATTCAGCCAAAAAAGGGGTGGGTCAGGATTACCCTATTTCTTATTATTTGACGGGCTGGTTCAAAGAAAAAATTGGGAAATCTGGTAAACAGGATTTCCAAAAAGCCCAGGAAGCCCCAACCGACTATTGCTTTCCTAACAGGATTGAAGAGCTTTTGGCTTTGCAAGCTGCCAAAAACATTTGCCCTCAATACAGCAACACCCATTATTACCTTGGTAATTTCTGGTATCATAACAGGCAATACGATTTGGCCAGGGAAGCTTGGGAAACTTCAGTTAAATTAAATCCGAATTTCTCCATAGCCTTAAGGAACCTTGCGTTGGCCAAATACAATAAATTCAAGGAAGCCAATACAGCTCTTGATTTGATGGAAAAGGCTTTCAATGCCGCCCCTGAGGATTCAAGAATATTGATGGAGCTGGATCAATTGTATAAGAAAGAAAATTATTCACTGGAATTTAGGCTTGAATTGCTTGAAAAATATTCAGGACTGGTTGAGCAAAGGGATGACCTTTACCTTGAAAGGGCAACACTTCTTAACCTTACAGGTAACTATGAACAGGCTTATGAATCCTTAATGAATAGAAAATTCCATCCCTGGGAAGGTGGTGAAGGGAAAGTAACCGAGCAATATAAAGTCTCCCTGATGGAAATGGCAAAAAAAGCCCTCTTGGAAAGTCAATTTGATGCTGCCATTGATTGTCTTGAAAGATCATTCCATTACCCCCATAACCTGGGTGAAGGGAAACTATATGGGACTTTAGAGCCGGAAATTTATTTTTGGTTAGGATATGCTCATGCTCAAAATGGCCTTAAGGAATTGGCCAATGAAAATTGGTTAAAAGCTACAGAAGGAGATATCGTTCCCTCCATAGCCTGGTATTATAATGATCAAAAATCGGATCGCATTTTTTATCAGGGGATGGCCTTAAGAATGCTTGGCAAGGACAAAGAAGCGGCTAATAAATTTGAAATGCTGGTCAACTATGGTAAACAACATATCCATGATAAAATCACTTTCGATTATTTTGCCGTATCTATGCCTGATTTATTGATTTGGGAAGAAAACTTAAATGATAAAAACATCCTCCATTGCCAATTTTTAATGGGCTTAGGTTTTCTGGGATTGGGAGAAAAAGCTAAAGCTGAACAAGCCTTTACCGCCGTTCTTGACAAGCAATGCAGTCATATAGAAGCCAATATTCACCGGCAGTTAATACAAAATTTTCAATTGATGGGTTTATCATTAATCAAATAGTAACAACCAGTGCTGAAGAAAAAGGAAGGTTTTCAGGGACAAAAAGCGATTGTATTACCGCCCTCAGTAATTGAGGTGTGTAAGGCCCATCCACTATTGGCAGGGTTTTACTTCACTGATATAGGCTTTTACCCTGAAGCAGAATTTCATTACCGGGTGAGACCAGAAGGTATTCCTCAGCATATTTTGATTTATTGTATCAAAGGAAAAGGTTGGGTAGAGGTGGATGGCAAAAAATGGGAAGTCAAGCCCAATGAATATGTTATCCTTCCCTCCAATGAACCCCACAAATACGGGGCATTACAGGAAAATCCCTGGTCTATTTTTTGGGTGCATTTTAACGGAAATGAAGCAAAGGAAATAAGCAATGTTCTTAAAAGAAACGGACAACTATTTGTGCACCATGCTCCATTTACTTTAAAATTGGAAAAATCATGGCAGGAAATTTACCAAACTCTGGAATCCGGATACATGACAGAAAACTTGCTAATTTCCAATTCCAGCCTTCGGTCTTTCTTTTTAATCCTCGCCTTTGGAGCCAGCATGGGCCAAAATGCACCTGTCAAAGACCTGAAAGCCATAGACCAATCCATTGCATTCATGAGAGCAAACCTTGACCATTGTTGGCCACTGAAAGATCTTGCCAAGAAGGTCAACCTTTCCAAGTCCCATTATGCCAATGAATTCAAAAACCACACAGGCTATTCACCGATTGTCTATTTCAACCACTTAAAAATCCAAAAAGCCTGCCAGTACCTTCAATTCACCAATTTAAACATCAATGAAGTGGCAAATGCTTTGGGATTTGGAGACCCTTATTATTTTTCCAGGTTGTTCAGCAAGTCCATGGGAATTTCCCCAAGTGGATATAGAAAAAGAAAATTATAATAAAATTAGACCCGAAAGTAAAATAAAAAACACCTCAAATAACCCAAAATTATGTTTTTAAACCGGCCTTTTCTATCCAGAAAGAAAATTTGCTATTCCTCTTTTTGGGGAAGCATTTTTTCATTGATCATACCTTTCCTACTCCTTTCTTGTGGGCAGGAAACTTCCCGCACAGTCTCATTAAATGGCACCTGGTCCATGCAGCTGGACAGTGCCGATGTGGGACTTCAAGAACAATGGTTTAACAAAGACTTGAATGAACAAGTAAAACTTCCTGGTTCCCTAAAAGAAAATGACAAAGGATATGAAGTTACTGCTGATGTGAAATGGACCGGATCCATTTATGACAGCTCCTGGTACTTTAACCCCAAAATGGAAAAATACCGCCAACCAGGCAATGTCAAATTTCCTTTTTGGCTAACCCCCAACAAGTACTACGTTGGGCCAGCATGGTACAGCAAGGAAATCGAAGTACCCAATTCCTGGGAAAACAAGCGAATGGTTCTTTTTCTGGAAAGGGCACATTATGAAACCATTGTTTGGGTAGATGGAGAGGAAATAGGAAAGCAAAATTCCCTGGTTGCTCCCCATGAATATGAACTTCCATCCCTAAAACCTGGGCAACACCAATTGACCATCCGGGTGGATAACAGAATAAAAGATATCAATGTGGGCCCTGACTCCCACAGCATAAGTGACCATACCCAGGGCAACTGGAATGGAATTACCGGTAAAATGGAGCTTAGGGCTACTGATCAGGTTTGGATGCAAGAGGTCCAGGTATTTCCTGACCTTGCCGGAAACAATGTCAGGGTGGAGCTAAAGGTCAAAAATCAACAAGCAAATAATCGACAAGCCAAAATCCAGATTAAGGCCGATGCTTTTAATACCGCAAGCACTCATGAGGTAGCTCAAAAAGAGGAAACTCTGACCATTGAACCTGGAGAAAACACCTTTTCTATTGAATATCCTATGGGAGAAAATTTTCTTACCTGGGGTGAGTTTGATCCAGCATTATACCGTATGGAAATCTTATTGGAAACCCAGAAAGGGGAATCTGATCAAAAAGAGGTTGAGTTTGGAATGCGGGATTTTGGGATAGAAGGCACCCGGTTTACCATTAATGACAGGGAGACCTTTTTGAGGGGAAATGTAGATTGTGCCGCCTTCCCTTTAACGGGCTACGCACCAATGGATTTGGATTTTTGGATGGATAATATGAAAACCCTCCAAAAATACCGGATCAACCATGTTCGGTTCCATTCCTGGTGTCCCCCGGAAGCCGCCTTTAAAGCAGCAGACCGGGTGGGAATTTACTTACAACCAGAAGGCCCAAGCTGGGCAAACCATGGAACCTCACTTGGTGATGGCCGTCCCATTGACCAATATATTTATGATGAAACTGAGCGCATGAGGGAGTATTATGGAAACTATGCTTCTTTTGTAATGATGGCCTATGGAAATGAACCTGCCGGTAGAAACCAAGCCCGTTATTTAGGAGACTTTGTAGAATACTGGCAAAAGCGCGATGAGCGAAGGGTTTATACCGGGGCTTCTGTGGGAATGAGCTGGCCATGGGTTCCTGAGAGTGAATTTGTTGTTAAATCAGGCCCAAGGAATATCCCCTGGAACAGAAAACCACAAACCGATTGGGACCATTATGCAAAAATCAAAGATGTAGAAGCCCCCTATTTGGCCCATGAAAATGGCCAATACTGTGTTTACCCAAATTTTGATGAAATCGATAAATATACCGGGGTTTATCAAGCCAAGAATTTTGAGATATTCCAGGAGACCCTGGAGGAAAACCATATGGGAGACCAGGCTAAGGATTTTCTGATGGCCTCTGGAAAACTTCAGGCTTTAGCTTATAAACATGAAATAGAGGGAGCCCTAAGAACTCCAGGTTTTGCTGGATATCAATTGCTTTCCATCAATGATTTTCCCGGACAGGGAACTGCCCTGGTGGGATTCCTGGATGCCTTTTATGATGAAAAAGGATATCTAACTGCCGAAGAATTCAGGCGTTTCCATAATACCACAGTACCTTTGGCTAGATTTCCAAAATTCGTTTTCAAACAGGATGAAACTCCGGAAATCTCCCTTGAAATGTTCCATTTTGGACAAGCTCCACTTGATAATGCCATTATTTCCTGGAACATAAAAGATCAGGAAGGTGAAACCATTAAGTCTGGTGAATTTACCGGGTTGGATATACCTATAGGAAATAACACTCCTATTGGTGACCTAACATTGAATTTTAACGAATTCCCTAATGAAGCTGCAAAATACACTTTGGAGGCAGGTATCGAAGGAACTGAATTTTTCAACGATTGGGACTTTTGGTTGTATCCAAGTTCCTTGCCCCAAGTGAAAACAAAAAATATTTATATCACAGATCAATTAGACAGCAAAGCAAAAGCCATTTTGGATGAAGGGGGCAAAGTATTGATGAAAGCTGCCGGAAAGGTGGAATATGGCAAGGATGTGGCCATGTATTTCAAACCCGTATTTTGGAATACCAGCTGGTTCCAGATGCGTCCGCCACATACCCTGGGTATTTTGTGTCAATCTGAACACCCTGTTTTTGATGATTTCCCAACTGATTATTACAGCGATTTACAATGGTGGGAATTGTTGCATCGTCAACAAGTAATGATCATGGACAATTTCCCACCACAGGTAAAACCACTGATCCAGCCCATTGACACCTGGTTCCTCAACAGGAGACTTGGAGTCCTCTATGAAGCGAAAGTGGGCAATGGAAACCTGATGGTTTGCAGCTTGGATATTGACAGTGATTTGGAAGAAAGACCAGTGGCAAGACAATTAAAACACAGTATTGAAAAATACTTATCAGCAGATGACTTCCAACCAAATCAAAAGGTAGAATGGGATATTGTGAAAGATGTATTTGAGGACAAGGAAAGAAATGAGTTTGGCCTTGTCAACAAGTCCGGCCCGGATGAGTTGATGCCTACTAATCAAAATAAGGACTAGCCCATTCATGGATGTTCTATCATTTGCATAATTGATAGAGCATCCTTTTTTAATATTACTTTGGTTATAATTCCCTTAACTCTCTATAAATCAAACAGAAATTTCAAGCACCTGTGAAAAAATGAGTGGTTCAAAATATCTTTTCCTTCTGGCCTTTCTGATAAGCTATAAAATTACCATGGGCCAACAAAATTATGAATTGCAATTACCAAAAGACCAGGAAGACCTAATCACAGGCCACTTGGATTTGGGAGACAAAAATCCCAATGGAGACAGCATTTCAGTAAACAGCCAATATATCAAATTTAATGACCAGCCCTTTTTCCCGGTCATCGGAGAATTTCATTATTCAAGGTATCCTGAAAAATACTGGGAAGAATCCATCCTAAAAATGAAATCAGGAGGCATTAATGTGATTGGTTCCTATGTTTTTTGGAACAATCATGAAAGAAAGGAAGGCGTTTTTGATTGGAGTGAAAACTTAAACCTAAAAAAGTTTATTCAGCTTTGTAAGGAGCATGATATGTATGTCATAGTCCGGTTGGGGCCATTTTGCCATGGGGAAATGAGAAATGGCGGCCTTCCTGATTGGTTGTACGGAAAACCATTCGAGGTAAGATCCAATAATATTCAATACCTGGATCATGTCAATAGGCTTTATGGAGAAATTTCCGATCAATTGAGTGGTATGCTTTATAAGGATGGCGGCCCGGTTATCGGGGTTCAACTTGAAAATGAATTTCAACATTCCGCAGCCCCTTGGGAAATCACTTATCCTGGTGCTAAAAAGGAAAGAACTGTGTCTGCAAGGGATGCCGGAGTAACCCATGAACAAATCGCCGTCACCGATGGCCATAACCCTTATGCAGAAGAGGGAGAACAACATATGGAAATTTTGAAAAATATTGCCAAAAAAAATGGGTTGGAGGTTCCCTTATATACTGCAACGGGCTGGGGAAATGCCGCCATTGTAGAAAAAGGAAGCATCCCTGTTACGGCTGGCTATGTTTACCCCTTTTGGTCTGATCCACATCCCTCCCCCTTTTATTTGTTTAAAGATATCCGCCAACACCCTGATTATATGCCAGTAAGCTATGATACTAAATTATACCCCTCCATTGCAGCGGAAATTGGGCCAGGCATCCAGGTAAAATTCAGTAGAAGGCCTTTTGTTCATTATGAAAGTGTAGAGCCCCTTATGGTCAGGACAGTGGGCAGTGGCTCCAATGGAATTGGTTATTATATGTACCATGGAGGTTCTACTCCGGTATTTGAGAGTAAATTTTATAATGAGGATGTCAGTGGTATGCCCAAAATCAACTATGATTTCCAGGCACCCATTGGGCAATATGGACAGTTAAGACCACAGTACCATACCCAAAAATTGTTACATATGTTTTTGGAAAGCTATGGAAATGAATTGGCACCAATGCAAACTGTTTTGCCCCTTTCCAATGAAAAAATTACTCCCCAGGACACCAAAACTTTACGTTTTGCTGCCAGGTCAAAAGGTGACCAGGGCTTTTTGTTTATGATCAATTTTCAGGATCATATGGATTTTTCAACTTTGCATGATTTGCAGGTAAAAATTAAAACTTCAAATGAAGAGATAAGCTTCCCTTCCTCTGGCACGTTTGATTTATTAAAAGCAAGCACTTGCATTTTACCTTTTAATGTCCAATTTGGGGATGCTAATTTCAAATCAGCCACGGTACAGCCATTGACAAAATTGGATGAGGCTGGTGGCCAAAAACATTTTGTATTCTACTCCATTGAAGGTTTAGCTCCTGAAATTGTTTTATCCGGAAAATCTAAAATCAAAAAATTGAACCGGGGTCAATCTAATTCTTTTAAGGGTGACACAAGAATTACTGGAAGACAAGGAGAAATATTTTCTTTTGAAATTGGGAAAAACACCTATACTATAATCCCTAAAGAGCTGGCCTTGCAGTCTTACAAAATCAAAGACAGATTATTTTTCACCAACGGTCTCCTTCTTGATGGCCAGGAAAATATCAGCATTGTCAGCCGAGAAGAAGACAATGACCTTCATATTTACCCATCTATAGATCAACCAGTATCCATTTCTGGTGCAAGCCTAAAAGGTCGAAAATCAATTTCCCAAGGATTTAGCACATATACTGTCCAATTTGAAAAGGTAAACCCAGAAATAGACATCAAAAAGCTAAATAACATGACTTGGATGGCAACTTTATCGGATAATTGGGAGGGATTAAATGATGTGTTCCTCCATATCAATTACACCGGAGACCGGGGGATGGCTTTTATTGATGGGCTTTTGGTGACAGATCATTTCTATAATGGAAGGCTTTGGGAAATCGGCTTGAAGTCATTCAAGGAAAAACTAAATAATGAGAATATGATCTTTAAATTTCATCCTATTTACAAGGATTATCCCTATTTAGGCGATTTGCCTGAACAGGATAAAGAAAAGGTCAATTCAGTGGGTACTTATTTTGAAATAGGTGAGATGAAAGTCATCCCCGAATACAAAGCCAATATCCAATTTTGAATAGTTGACAGGTAAGAGAAAAAAGGTAAGGGCATTATTCCAGAGGCCAGGTTATATATAAAATAAATCCAACACCAGGAAAATTAATTATTTCTATTCCCCTAGTGTTGGATAATAAATTTATTCATTACAAACTAAATGAGGATATTCATTAAAGTCAGGATAATCATCGAAAATTCACTGATGAACTATTGGAAATAATTTTCATAAAATTCAGGGTAAATCTCCAGGTTTTCATTAGCAGCACCGTCCCTATCAAATAAGTTGCCCCATCGTGAAGATGTAGCTTCCCAGATAAAGGTACCTAATCCCAAACCATTGGGTAGATTTTTTACGATCTCATTGACCTCCTTTTTATGTTCCTTATACTCGACAATAATAATTGGTTTATTGTATCGGTTGGCCAGTTCCTTCATATTGGCTTCCATATTGTCAAGCTCACCATGCCATTCAGGATAATAAGATTGGCCAATGATATCAAATTTCACATCCCTGCTGATGATCTTGTCGAAAAACCGGGTGGAATTCTTTAAATCATGGGCTTTTGCGATGTGAACCATTATATTGATATTAGGATCAACTGCTCTTACAGCTGCGCTGGCACACCTGAGCAAAACACAAAAAGATTCAGCGGAATCTCCTTCTATTTTTCCTTCAGGCCAAAGCATTCCATTATGGATTTCATTGCCTATTTGCACCATATCTGGAGCCACGCCTTCAGCTATAAAGCGTTTAACCACTTCGTTCGTATAACTGTATATCTTTCCTTCAAGTGCTGAACCTTTTAAATCTGACCAAGATTCAGGCATGAATTGTTTACCAGGATCTGCCCAGGTATCGCTGTAATGAAAATCCAGAAGAAATTTCATCCCTGCGGCTTTAACCCTTTTTGCCATTTCCAGCGTCTTTTCCAATCCACAATAGCCCTCTTTGGAATAACCGTTTTCTGTAGTGGGATCAACAAACAACCGAAGTCTGATCCAGTTGAACCGGTGATCTTTTAATATTTCCACAACATCTTTTTCATTACCATTGTCAGAAAAGGTAGCTCCACGGGCTTCCATTTGGGGAACAAATGAAATATCTGCTCCAATTACCGGTCTCTCTACAGTCTGGGTTCTGGTATAAGGTTCATCAATTTCCGGTTTTGATTTTGGATCAGCATATTGATCATGGATTTGATCATAAATCACCAATATTTCTTCTGAGGGTTTTCCTTCTTTGTCGAAAAGAACACGAATAGGTTCCCAAGCCATTGTCCCATAGCCCAAATTATCAGGTATGGACCGGACAATATCATTGATGCGTTTAATGTTTCCCTGATTTGCTGCATATTCACAAATAGCGATTGGTTTTTTATAAGTAGCTGCAAGATCATATACATTGGTTTTTAGGTCATTATAGGTTCCGTGCCATTTCTCATAATAGGATAAACCCACAATATCATATTCAGCACCATATTCATTCATTTTATCCAAGAACTCACGGCACAACCGGTTTTGTCCACCCAGGGCCAGGTGAACCATAATTTTTGAATTAGGAAGTACTTCACGTACAGCTTTCTGACCTGATTTATACAATCCCATCAATTCTTTCCAATCTTCCTCTGAGGCATTGTCCATTACCTTACCGTCCGGCCATATCATACCGTGGTTGATTTCATTACCAATTTGAACTACTTCTGGTGCCACTCCTTCCTTATCAAGTGTTGCCAATACTTTTTTCGTATAATGGTAAACACTGTCCTCAAGCTTATTTCCTGAAACACCTTCCCATGCAGACGGTTTATATTGTTTGTCGGGGTCCGCCCAAGTATCGCTATAGTGAAAATCAAGGGTAAACTCCATTCCCTCCTTTTTTATTCGCTTGGCCATGGCCAAAGAATGCTCAAGGTCGCAAAATCCTTCTTTGGAATACCCCCTTTCTGCTTTGGGATCGACAAAAATCCGTAAGCGGATATTGTTAAAATGGTGATCCGACATTATTTCAACAATATCACTTTCTACATTGTTTTCATTAAAAAAGGACATTCCTCTCTCTTCAAGTTGGGGAACAAATGAAATATCTGCTCCAATTCGATAATCTTTTTCTTCTTTGCAGCTAAGGCAGAATATGGTTAAAGCCATAAAAAAGAAGATTTTAAGTAATGTTGGGTTATTTTGGTTCATATTATATATACTATTGGGTTATTTTATACAAAATATGTGGTTTATTCGGTTAAAATCATCCATGCTGTTTTATAGGCAATTCCTGTTTAGCCCCCTAATAAATACAATGTAGGAGAATCCAATTTCTTAAGCTGGTCTTTACTAAGGGATAGCATGCCGGGCATTCCATCACATGGCTTTGCCAGAATACCGCTATTACAAACCACCACAGTAGTAACTCTTGGGTCTGGAGCAATCTCCAGGGATTGTAAACCTCCACACGACCTGCTAAAGACAGCAATATTTAGGTTATCCACTTTTCCAAAGTATTGGTTGTCCTTATCCTTATTACTGGCAATGGTCCAATTGATGGCATCTATCAACTGAGAATATAAAAACTTCCTTTCCTGTGCCCGAGTCGGATTGAAAAGAGCATATCCGGACAACATGAGGATCAGCAAAACCTAGTTTGGTATTTTTCTAAAGCCATTCGACCAATATAAAAATCCGGGATTGTTACTTTCCATGTTTTCTAAATTGTAATTTTAATCAAAAACCAATAATATGAAGAAAGATAAGTATATTTTTTTCTGGAAACTCCACCATCTTCCAGCTTTTGCCCATGAAACCCAACCTCCTCATTTCAGTCCAAAATAAACCGATAAATGAGGGTGAGGACTTTTCCACCTTGGTCATGGTGGCTTAAAACCAGTATTCGTATATCAGCCTGAAAAAATTCCTTCAGTATTCGGAAATCTATTGGAACAAAAAATTTCTAAATGAAAACAGTATTATGCAATACCTATTGGAATTCTCCGGTTATTCAGCACTTTTTAAAAAGTTTAAAAATAAGCCCCATCTGTTTAATGAGAGCTTTTTATTGGAATTTTTATTTTAACCGGACGACAGTAAAAGTATTCTTAAAATTTAATCATTTTTTTATACTACATATTAAAAGTCTTTTGCAGTATAAAATGAACAAATAATTTCACAGACTATTCAACAATTGATGTCTCCGAGCCAATACCATACGACTCTTTCATCAATAGATAACCGCTCCACCGTCAGGCAGTATTGTCAGTTTTACTTTTCCTTTTTTATCTACTTTTAATTTTTTAAAACCTGCAGTTCGGTCTTCCTTGTCAAAAATTAAGTTAACTTCCCGATTGGCTAGCATTGGTAGGTCTACCAACAATTCCTTTGTCTTCTTTTCCCCATTCACAGCCACTACATACCACTGTTCACCCTTTCTTCTCGCCATCACGACATGCTTGCCGGGGTAACCCTCGACTAATACGGTTTCGTCCCATGTAGTAGGTACCTTTCGGATAAAATCAAGAACATTTTCCGGTTGCTCCTCAAGGTTGTTGGGGGTGATACCAAAATGCTGCACTGGTGAGAGGTACAATACGGAAGTGGCTACCTCAAAAGCATCGGTCGTTCGTCGAACGGACCCCCGGATTTGGTCCCGGGACAGTTTTTTATTGAAGAAGACAGGTCCAAAATCCATAGCGGCAACCGAATTCCTGGTAAAGGGAAGGATGGTGGCGGTATAAGCATATGCATCAGAATTTCCCTGACTAAAAACCAGGTTTTCAGAAGCCAGTACAGCTTCAGAGGTTACAAAATTAGGGTACATTCTCTCCCAGCCTCGAGGAAGTGTGCACCCATGAAAGGTAACGACAATACCATACTCATTGGCATCCGAAAGGATATCTTCATATAGTTTCATGGTTGCCTGTTTATCACCGCCAAAGAAATCAACCTTTATTCCTTTTACCCCAATTCGCTGCATCCAGGCCATTTCTCTTTTGCGAGCTGGGGCAGTATCCATACCATTTTTTGGAGTCTGAGGAGCATTATTCCAGTAACCATTGGAATTGTACCAAAGTAGGACTCCTACTTTTTTTGATGCTGCATATTTCACCAGTTCTTCCATGCGTTCCCGACCGATATTCTTGTCCCACAATGCATCAATAAGAATGAATTCAAATTCTAATGCAGCCGCCAAATCAATGAACTTTACTTGGTCATCATAATTCATACTGGGATCCTGCCAGACTATCCAGCTCCAGGTGGCCTTACCCATCTCGTATTCCTGTGAGGGTTCGTAAAGGGGCTTTACTACATCAAAAGCCACAGTGGACTCTACAATCGGTTTGAGTGTTTCACCTACAGTGATGGTACGCCATGGCGTTTGTGCCGGAAGTGCCATTGCTGCGTAGGTTCCTCCGAGGGAATTGTTTTCTCCTTCCTGTGGAAATTCCAACGGGTAAAATCCTGCTTTAGTCCCTTCTCCAAGTCTGGCACCTACATACCGGCTATCCACACCCGTTTCTGATATCAATGCCCAACCTTTTTCTCCTATTTTAAAGAGTGCCGGAAATGTGTAACCTACTCCGTTGCTTGAAGGTGTGCCCACTGGTTCATCATAAGTGTATGGCTCTTCATAACTTGGCTTGGTTTTCATCCAGCCAGACATAGGAGGTGCCTGAGGGGTAATAAAGGTGGTAGCATAGTCCGGAAGGTCAAATCCGGTAGCTTCTCCATATACCAGCAGGTTAGTCTCGTCACCGGCTACAGTTACTTGATAAGAGAATGCAACATCGGAATTGCTCACCCTAAACACAATTTTCAACGTATCACCATTCGCATTCAAATACAGGGTTATGAGTTCGTTTGCCTCATAGTTTACCTGGCTTACTTTACTCTTCTTTAATTCATAAGACTCCTTAATAGCCCGGGTCTCATGAGAGATATAAGTCATGGATTCAGAAAAGTTCCCAATAGATGTATTAAGCCCTAATGGGGAAGGTTCCAGAAAAACTTCCCCCTCGTAACTGACAGTGTAAAACGGAGTACCTTCCTTCACCTCTACTTCGACTTCCAGTTTGCTATCTGGTCCTTTTACCATTACTGGCTCCTGAGCTAAAGAACAAAAAGAAAAGGCGCATAGAACAACATTAAATAAATATTTTTTCATTTTCATTAATTGTAATTAGATTATCCCCCAATTGGGATAAACTCCTTCTAAACGGGACTTATATTTTTTGAACTATTAAGACATTAAGTGAATGAAGGGTGGTTCTAAATGGAGCTTAAATTCTAATTGGTTATACTTTTCTTGTCTTGTTTTTTGAAACGTTGAATGAAATATATCTTAAACCATTAAGGAATTAAGATAATTAAGGGTTTTTCTTATTGGTTATTCTTTTCTCGTCCTGTTTTTTTAAATCTTTGAATCAAATAAATCTAACACAATTAAGGGATTAAGTTGATTAAGGGTTTTTCTTAATGCTCCTTAATTTCATAATGGTTATCCCCCCTTACAAAGCAAAATTTGCTGCTCCCCGGGGGATTACCTTTTTGATATTTCCTTCTATGTCGAAATTCAAACTGTCAATAACCAATTCACGAAGCAGTGGTCCGCTGTTGTCTCTTATCCTGTGATAAAGGATGTAATCCTGGCCATTTTCTGAAAACACGGTGTGATGACCAGGTCCCAATGTAGTAGAATCTTCAGTGGTGGTAAGTATGGGGCTTTCCGTACCTTCTGTCCAGGGACCATAAGGTGTATCCCCTACCGAATACCTGACCTGATAGGTGCCGTTGGTACATTTTCCATGAGAATACATCAAAAAATACTTACCATCTCTCTTTATCATATAGGGGGCTTCGAAATAATTGGGAGGAGTGACATCTTTTATATCCTCTTCATTGAAAGAAGCCATATCATCCTTCAGCTTTACCACGAAGCAATGCCCATTTACCCAATTCAGTCCTGAGCCCCAATACAGATAAACCTGGCCATCGTCATCAATAAATGCATCCCCATCAATCATGTGATATTCAGGAAACATGTCACCCTTGATCAATGGAGTGCCATCTGCCTTGGCGTTTTTCCACGGACCAAGCGGATGATCTGCCACACCGGCCCAAAGTTCATTGTGGACGGTTACATACATATAAAATTTCCCGTCTTTACCCTTGATCACACCAGGGGCCCAGACTTTGTCTTTTCCTGATGTGGGGCTAGTACAGTCTTCCAGGTTAGGCCATTGAATATGTTTTCGCTCCCAGTTTTTAAAATCTGAAGATTCAAGGACAACAAGCTCTTCGCCTCCCCAGGGATCGACCGTTGCAAAGATATAAAACCTGCCCTCGTGTTTTACGATTGAGGGATCCGCGCAGGATATTTCTGAAATAGGATTGCTAATCAGTTCAGCAGTTATCTCGGATTTCTCCGACTGTTCGCCTTTCACATTCCTTTTCTGGCAGCCCGTTACCCCTGCGAGAAGTGCGCAAGCGCTAATCATAACAAGGACTTTTGATTTATTCATACACTGTAACATTTTAATTTATTTTTTGAATTTCACATTTTTTACAAAATCCCCGATAATAAGATCGGCTTCCTGGGCATTGGTGACTTTCTCTCCATTGATCCTAACATTTTCTATTGTCACACCATTGACATTCCGCTCTTCATTGTATCCTTTGATTTGGGAAGGACGTAAGCCAGAGCCATTATAAGTGATGTTCTTGAAATAAATGTTCTCGATCGATCTTCCCGATTTGGTATTGTACTTGGGATCATTATGCACACGCAAATCAAATAAGCGCCCCTCCTGGATATCTTCTATCCGGATATTTTCATAAGTTACATTTCGCACCAGGTTGTTGTCAGCCGCTATTATGGCCATAGTGCCCACACAGCAGGGATCATCTTCATCATGCTCCAGAATATCAATATTGGAAAAGGTGATGTTTTCTATCGTATCCCCTTCATGCTCCGTGTTCCCATGGGCTCCTATATTGGTCGGATGGGCCACATCTGCCCAAAGCGTGGAATTGGTGATCTTATAGTTTTTTGCATTACCATAAAAATCCCAACGATGCGCATAGATTGCAATGCAATCATCAGAAGTCCGTAGGAAAACACCATCTATTTCTACATCCGAGCAGCTCATCAGGTCAATACCATCCGTCCAGGGTCCACAACTGAACGATGTGATATTCTTGATCTTAATTTCATTTGACTGTCCGCCGTAAACGGTATAATGTTTGGGGTTGACCACATGGATCCCATCAATTTCGATATTTTCCGAATGTCTTATCTCCACGCCTCGCTCAGGATGTAAAATCATCCCCCGACCAATAATACGTACGTCTTTGACTTTATCACAAAGCAATTTCCCCTTGATGGCAGCCGCTCCATGGATATACACCGTCTGTCCACTTTTGATCTGGAAGACCTTTCCTGGCTTATCCGGAGCTTCGTGTACTCCTGGACCGAAATAAACAACATTGGGATCATTAGGGTCTGGACGGCTTTCCTCAACAGTTTGGGCAAACAAGTGTAGGTTATGTAATTTGTCACCGTTTACCTCGAGGGAAATATTCCTGGGCTTGTCAAGGGTAAATTGGATAATATTCCCGTTCACCTCCGGAATGATCCCATAAGACAATGGCCTGATAGCTACCGTCCCTACATTACCATTGTTTTTCCGGATTTTCACTTCCACCCTTCCTGAAAAGTCAAAATAAACCATGGAGGCATCTGCATTATTATCCATATCCACCTTTACCTTGTATTCATAGATATCTATCCACTGACCTCCGGGATTTCTAACTTGCACAGTAAAATCATCATTGTGCATGGAATAAAAAAGGGCTTTGGGGACATCGTATGTGACAAGGCTGTCTTGCGCAGAAGCTTCTTTTATGACTATTGACATTAAGGCCATTAACATTGCTATGTAGCTCAACTTTTTCATCATGTTTATAGGTTATTTTTATTTGATGGTTGGACAAAAAGGGCTTTCACGTCCGGTAAAACAAGATCCTCAAATAACAATTCGCCCTCTAATTGTGATAATTTTTATTCTAAGACCAATTAATTATTGATAATTTCTTTCAAAGCATGAACTCGGCTTTAGTAAAACCGCACTCCATTTTTCAACAGGAAAAGTAAAAGGTTTTATCACAAATTCAAAACCTCTTTTTATATTTTTCCAACTCAGATCCGGCCATTAAACTAATTTTAACATTTCACAGAAACGTACATATGGAATTTTTAAATGCAATAAGGAAACGAAATATTAAAATGGCAATAATAGGTAATGTTGATAATTTATTCAGTTTAGATTTTTTTTTCTCGCATGGAAATACAAGTACCGTTTCCTTAGCCTTGTCTTTATTTCCAGGTAGCTCACAAATACAGAAAAAGCCGGTCAGTCTGCTATTCCTATCAGACCGACCTGGCTCTCTGCAATCAACCCCATTTGATTGAGATATTCCTATTTCTTAATAACCTTTTCTCTTATCAAATGAATTCCGTCAAAGACTTGAATGACATAGATTCCACTTTTTATAGAATACAAGTTCACACTCCCTTCATTGGAACTAATTTGCTTTTCAATCATTACCTTTCCTTTGTCATTGATCACGGACAATGTTGCCTCATTACCCTCTATAAAGTTTGCTTTATAATGAAGCATTCCTTCCGTAGGATTTGGGTAGAAAACGATCTCCAATGATTCTTTTGAAGAGGTTGATTCATCGTTATCAGAGGAAGTCACTCCTATATTTTCAGGTTCAAATCCGAAAATAAGTTGTCCCTGATAGTAAACCGTAATACGATCATTGATCCACAACTCATTATTTTCCAAGTAGGAATAATCATTACTTTGATCCAATAAGGACCATTTGGAATCATATAATCTCAGCTGTATTTCACCAGTTTTACTTAATGGATGAAATTTTCCTAATACGGCATCAAAACCCAGCTCATAATAGTGATCGGCTTGATTAGCAGTTGGATCCATTACTACAAACTGTCCACTTAGGTTTTCACTGCCCAACTTGGCATAGTCCACTACATCCATCATTTCCCCAGAACCTTCTTTGGTAAACCAGTACCGGACTTTTAGCTCCTCATAATTGATAGGAATGTTTCCTTCATTGGCAATTTCCATTGTCAGTCCTATCTGATTTTTGCTTTCTTTATTTCTAGCATAAACCTTAAGACCAGTTATTGGTACCACAGGCTCAGGTTCTGTCCCCCAAACCAGTAAACCATTCCTATAAAGGGTAATGTTTTCGTTGGCAGAATAAGATGGGCCTGACTGGTAAGAATAGTCATTTGTTTCATCCAAACCGGCCCAATCTTGATTATTTAACCTGGACTGAATTTCTCCAGAGTTCCCTCCTGCGAACAATGTATCCTCCAAAGCCTCGAAGCTGTATTCTACGTAACCAAAAGCACCATTATGTGGATTTTCCAAGACTACATAATTCATGGAAACCAAATCTTTCCCTAATTCAGCAAAATCTATCCAGGTATCGATTCCCGCATAATTTTCAGGAGTTATCCAATACCGTAAGGTCAGCTCATTATAAGCCACATCGACTTCACTTTGATTGGCAATTTGAAGATGGGGTTTGATAAGGTTATACGAGGTATTTCCATTGTCCCCGTCCTTATGCAGCACTTTGAGATCCAAAGATAGTACCTCAAAGGATTGGCTAACTTCCTCGGCAGGATAGTAAAGACTGTCACCGTCCTGTAAAGCTGTAATAACACATGTACCCACTGCATTGAAATGCAGTTTATTGCCATCAACAATAGTGGCTACTGTGGTATCGGAGCTACTATAGATAACTGGTAACCCTGAACTCGCAACTGCATTAAGCGCTAAATCAGCATCACCAATGTGTTTTGCGGGGATAGAGCTGAAACTAATGAATTGGTTTTTCTTAATTACCATCGTCACCGTATCTGTGGCGGAACCATAATAATTAGTGGCGGTAATAGCAACGGGGAAGGTTCCTGCAGCTTTAGGTGCACCGGAAATAACACCTGTACAGGTATCTATGCTTAAACCCTTTGGCAATCCGGTAGCCACGAATTCTTCCGGCAAATCAGAAGCCACAGTCGAATAGTGAAACGCAGAATCGTAAGTCCCTTCTACAATTCTGTCACTACTCAATTCCGGTAAACGGGCAGGCAGTCCATAAAATTCGAGTTCTGCAATGCTTCCGTAACCATTAGGCGATAAGTACCGGATATAACGATAGCCTCCGCTATTGGAAATGGTTTGCTCCGTCATCACCCATTCATCTGGCCTGGAAATATAAAACAATGTTTCGGCATCACTGAAATCGGGGGAATTGGCGCCCTGGATTTGTGATCCATTCATGCGGTGTGAATGGCCGGGACGTGGCGCATAACGCACTTTAGTTATCACAGCCTTGCCATCTTCACCCAAATCGTACCCTACCCAGGCGGTATTTGTCGGAGCATCGAAATAAGTCCTTATATCCCCATCTACTGCTGCTTCTTTGGTGGTAGCAGGGTTATCGCCCCCAGAGCGATCCGTACCTATTAATGTGCCTGACAGTTTGCTTCCCAACCAAGGGCTTGCAGGCGAGGAATCCTCACTTTCGCCCACGTTATTAATGGTCGATACGGTGTAGAAGTATCTTTCGCAGTTAACTGCATCTTTATCTATGTAGCTGGTGTCAACTACATTAGCAATTACCTCAAACGGACCTTCTAAATCAGTGGCCTTTTTGATATTATAACCGGTTCCTCCCAAGGCTGGGGTCCAACTTAAAGACACCTGGTTATTTTCTGCAACAGTAGAAAGGTTTTTCGGAGCTGCAGGTGGCAAATATGCGAAAGCCATTTCTGCTACCTCTGAAGCGTCCAATGCCTCGCTGTAGATTTTGAAATCATCAACCTGTCCTGCCAGCAAAGGGTCTGGCCACTGCGACTTGCCGATCCAGTTTTGGGGCGTATTGCCCAAACTGGATGGACTGAGCGTCATGCTGGTATTTCGGCCTACTTCTACTCCATCCAAATAAAGAATGGCCGTAGTACCGGATTGCGTCACGGCCACGTGATACCATCTGCCTGTGGTTAAAGTAGCACTTGTATTAATTTGCTGCTCTCCGCCACCATTTTTAATAGCGTACCGCAATCTGCCGTTGGATCCGTTTTTTGGTGTGATAAACATGTAGTTGCTTGTTCCCGAACCAAAGTCAAAGAGACGTGCCCAGTTGTTCACTTTATCAAGCTTTACCCAGGTGGTGATGCTAAAGTCCGTCAAAGAACTTACTATCCCTTCAGGGAGTGTGACATACCCATCGATTCCGTTCAAACTAACGGCATTATCTATAAGCCCTCCTGTAAATGTTGCTCCTGAACTCAAAGTTCCCATATTGTCGTCCCAAGAGTCCGCGGCATTTGTGCCTGTTGTTTCATCAAATTTCAGATAAGCAACACGACCTCCATTCGGAGTACCACTTATTTCTTCGCTATAAGCACTTTCTTCGAGAGGTGTGGTAGCAGTTACTACATAATAGTAGGTAGAGTCATTAAGCACTTCCGTGTCCAGATATTCATTGACTAAAGATGTGCCAACTTGTGCATAAGGCCCTCCGGAAATGTCTGATCTATAAACAGTGTAGCTGGTGGCTCCCTGAGAATCGTTCCACTTCAGGGTGATCTTGTTGTCGCCAGGTGCAGCCAGTAGGGAAACAGGCGCTACTGCAGGAAAATCCACCGCATTGAAAAGTGAGTCAACCTCTGAGGAATCCAACGCCCTGCTATAAATTTTAAAATCATCAACCAGACCTTCTAACAACGGATCAGGATATTGTGATTTGCCAATCCAGTTTTGGGGCGTATTGCCCAGACTGGATGGATTAAGGGTCATATTATCATTTCTACCTACTTCCACTCCATCCAGATAAAGAATAGCCGTAGTGCCGGATTGTGTCACGGCCAGGTGATACCATCTTCCAGAGGTTAAAGTAGAACCTGTATTGATTCGTTGCTGGCCTGTTCCATTATTTATACCATAGCGCAAAGTACCAGAGGCACCATTTCTTGGCGTAACGAACATAAAATTGTCTCTTCCTGAACCAAAGTCAAAAACACGTGCCCAAGTATCTACTTCATCAAGCTTAATCCATGTAGAAATACTGAAGTCTGTCAGGGAGCTTACTATCCCTTCAGGGAGTGTCACATACCCATCACTTCCATTCAAACGCACTGCATTATCTATCAGACCTTCGGAAAATATTGTGCCTGAACTCAATGCTCCCATATTGTCACCCCAGGAATCAGCGGCATCCGATCCTTCCGTCTCATCAAATTTCCAATAACCTACCTGCCCAGGTGTAGCACTCACTTCCAAAGAACTATCCGATTCTCCAAGAGCATTTACCGCTGTGATCGCATAGTAATAGATTATATCGGGCGTTACAGTTGTATCACTATATGAAGTGGTATCCGGGCTGGCAATGGTGGTATAAGGCCCACCGCTTACTGTCGCGCGCTTTACATTGTAGCTCGTCGCACTTAAACTTTCATTCCAGGAAAGGTTGATCTGTTGTCCAGATACCGACACAGCAGTTACTTCTTCAGGTGCCGGTGCAATAGCCAATTCTGGCGCAGCACTTACCTCCAAAGCGTTGAAACTCTCTCCGGAAAGGTTGGCAGCCGATACCACATAATAATAGGTGGTTCCATTCTCCAATCCATTATCCGTATACTCGGTGACATTCAGGTTGGTTGCCACCACTTCATAGGGACCGCCACTGGTTGTGGAGCGTTTTAGGGTATAACTGGAAGCTCCGCTTACCTCATCCCAATCCAGCATGTTTTGGGTATTGCCGGGTGATGCCGTAAAGTTTGCAGGTGCCTCAGGTGCATTGCCAATATGGCCTGTGACAGACACGTGATCAAATCTCGTTTCATTCAAAGAAGTGGTATTTCCCGAA
Source organism: Echinicola jeungdonensis (assembly GCF_030409905.1). Lineage (NCBI taxonomy): Bacteria > Pseudomonadati > Bacteroidota > Cytophagia > Cytophagales > Cyclobacteriaceae > Echinicola > Echinicola jeungdonensis. Next base: position 173,192 of record NZ_JAUFQT010000002.1, on the reverse strand, counting down.
CTGTTGAAAAGTCCTACATAAACATCCTCAGCCATTTCTATGGTACGGCTTCCTACTTCAAACCACACATCCTTGTTGTTGGACTCATACACGGTAAAAGTGTTTCCTGTACGGGTAATCCTGAACCAGATATTGGGACGCCAGGTGTAGCGGTTTCCATCTAACCATTCCATGTTTGCTCCTGTCTCGGTACGTGATCCCATTCCAGCGATACGCCAACCGCCATCACCAATTTTCATCAGTACGGTCTTGGCATCGGGGTCCAATGATTCACGGATCATGATCCCTGTTTTTTGCACGCCTCCAAAGCCCGCCACCCTTGCGGTTAGCGTTACGTCACCTGAAGCGATCCCGTAGGTGAATCCCAGGGCATCGGAAGTTCCGCCGATACTACCCGCTCCTTTGGTAATAAAGCTGTGTCCGGTATTGACCAATGCATAGCTTGCCTCCCCTGCAGTACTCACGTTGCCGATGTCTGTTCGGGTCCATCCTATTGGCAGCTCTTGTACTGCATCCATAGGCGTGGCTGAGATTTCAACTGACTCAGGGCCTTCTCCCGCTTCGTTCCTGGCAGAAACCACATAATAGTAGGTCGTGCCGTTTTCTACATCGGTATCAGTATATCGCGGGTTCGTTCTGCCTGTCCAGGAAGCAATGGTGGTGTATGGTCCGCCCGGACTTGTAGAACGCTTCACGGTAAACCCTTCTGCATCCATGGTTTCAACTGCATTCCAGATCAATTCTACCCTGCCGATGCCCTCCAGTACAGTAAGACCTTGCGGCTGACCGGGAGGTGCTGTTAAAGCCACTGGGGAAGCGGCCGCATCCAGTGTGAAAATGAGCGTACCATGTCCCAATTGATCATTGGTACTGCCCGCAAATCGCATGATTTGTGCCATGGCCTCCACGTGCGGTGCTTCCAGCCCTTGTTTTACCACATAATGGTTATAAACGATTTCCCAAACAGGCTGATCAAAATACCTTCCCAGTTGATTGCTGGCTACCCAGCGGTGCCCGCGGTTGGAGCAGGTGTTTAATTCTTCAAAAAACGGTGCTTCAAGCGAAAGAGCGCCGGTACGGGCTACATATTCCGCTCCTTTTAAGAAAAGGTTGTCGTCATAGCCATACAGATTCACTCCCTGATTCCAGGCCATTTGGCAGGAATTGGCCATCAACCCGATACCCAGCAAAGCATGTGACTGGTCCCTTCCGGATTCCTGCCATTGGCCAAAATCTCCCTGAACAAAAGGGATGGCATTATGAATATTACCACTACCAACTCCGCTTTTAAAATACTCCACTCCCTCGTTGAAAATATCCCGGTCATCCACAAGGATACCTATAGCTATTAGTGCGGAAATATTGTTCAGGTCCCAGTTTGCCCAATAATGTGTGGGGCAGGCACCGCGGTGGTTGGTCAGGAAGTCGTGGCTTACGGGATAGAAATACTCCTTCATCATGAACTTAAATTTCTCAAAGTCCTCCGGAGCCCAGCCCTCATAAAGCCTCATGATCTCCGCTCCCATGGCCATCGCTGTAAAACCTATACCGCCAAGCCCCAGTATATCCGTGTTTCCTCCTGAGGGTATTTGGTTTACGGTATTGGCATAGGCCTTGTATATGCTTATGGCCTTCTCTGCATGGGCCACATCCCCGGAGATGTACCAGCGGAGCGCGTTCAGGTAGGCCGCCTGTGCATCCCTGTTCATGTTTTGTCGCAGGTTCGCATTTTCCCTGACACCATCGGTCATACCGTAAGTAGCGCTCGATTTCCAGTCGGAAATCAGTGCGTTCCAGCCCTCGATCCAGGGACTCTCCCCGGCAGCTACTTTTTCTTTCATACGATTGAGGTCTTCCAGGGTGTGAAGGCCTCCAGGGTGGACAAATTCCTGTGACAGGGCTATTCCTGTGCAAGCGAATATTAGAAAAATTGCCAGTAATTGTTTTTTCATAGCTATTAAGGGTTTTGATAATTATCTTTTATTTAAAACCGCTAGAATATCTTGGGGAGTAGATGAATTAAAAGGGAGATAATGGGGCTCAAGTCTGAGTCTGCATTGGTCAGATTATTTCCACCAAATAATTCAAGCTACAGTCCAGTTCAAAGCAGTAAATTTTCCCCCGGGGCCAAAAAATTAACATTCGGCCCCTGGGTAAAATAAATTATTTAGAAGAAGAGTTGTTAATCACTTAATCATGGCGTGCCATACGATCTAATTCCTTAAAAAAGACCTCCTTAACTGGTTCTGAAAACTCAAAATAATGTATAACACCTCCTCCATCGGAACCACATCCAAAAAACGTACGGATTCCTTTTGGCGAGTGACCTGCTCCATCATAAAATTCTATGTTTGCATCCCAACGGATAAACAAAGGGCTACCTGCAGGGCTTTTGGCCAATAGTATTCCGTTTCCTGCAAGTGACGGATCATCTGGAAAAATATTATAATTACCATGCCACCAATCAATCGTTCCGGATAGATCACCAAAAACAGGGTCGTCAACTAGAATTTCAGCGCTTAAGGTAGCATCAACACCAGAGCTTATGGAAGTTGTATTCAGCCAATTTGCTCTATCAGGATAATTTCTTAAACCATACATGTTCATACTCAAAACAGGACGTTCAATATTATCCCATACTGCTCGGGTATCTCCCCCATAAGAATTACTTGGCACATTACGCCCCATGATCACCACATCAGCCTTGTTTAATTGACCTAAGTCAGATTCCTCGATAACAGATTTAGGCAATATGGTAACATTAAAGAAATTTCCATCTTTATAATCGTTAATAATTTCAGCCACAGCAATATCATGAGAGGTGAGGGATCTGGTAAGAAAAAGTACCTCTCGAATACGTGTTTCAACTGTTGGGGCAATAAAAGGTCCCTCTAGCGTGTAATCATCAAAACTTGCAACTACTCTACCTGTGGTATAGCCTTGAGGTGCAATTACTTCTATCGAGTTGCTCTCTAATGATGTAATTTCTGCTGGTTTTCCATTGAATTCTATAGTTACTCTCCCAGGATCTGTATAAAAGTTTTCACCTGTTATGAGCACAGTTTCACCGGGAGCGGCAACATCCTCGCCTTCCATGCCTTGAGAGACAATAGACGCGATTGTAGGTGTTGGTAAAACAGTAAATGTTTCAGTAGTGATATTTTGTGTCCAAATCTTTATTTCTATTGGACCTGTAACCGCCTCTTGGGGAATATTGACTACTATCTCGGTATCACTGTAACTCACGACATCTTCTTCATCTACCACCACTCCATTGAAGGAAATAGTAGCGGCTTCAACATGATCTCCAAAATTTGCTCCAGTAATAGTCAGTGGCTCTCCCAACAAACCTGCTTTGGGAGTAAAGTCAGTAATTGAAAACTCAGGATAGGTATATATCTCCGGTTCATACTCAGGCTGACATGAAGTTACCAATACAATGCCAAGCACTAAAGCCAATAAGCCTGTGAAATATTTTAGTTTATTCTTTTTCATAACAAAATATTTATTAAGGTTTTTCTTAAGGCAGGCCAATACTGACCCGCTTTTAAGCCTTTTTATTATCAAATTAATACCCCGGGTTCTGTAGGAGGTTTTTATTCAAATTGATTTCCTCTACTGGTATAGGTCTGAGATAGTTTGATCTTGTCCAGCTTTTGTTAGATTCAGGGATAAGAACAATCGCACGTCTAGGTCCCACACCGGTGAACTCTTTTACTGCCTCCCCAAACTGATAAGCATTCGGATCATACAGTTCCGGATTGTCCTCATAATCTGTACCTTCAATGATTGGCCCAAAAGTTGGTGCGTTAAGTGCTTCTTCAGCTATGCCCCATCGCCTCAAATCATTAAACCGGTTATTTTCCTGGAATAATTCCACTGCACGTTCCCTTCTGATCTCCTCTAAAATATTTAAATCGTAATCGGAAGCTAATTGGTTCGTTAACGGAGCCACACCTGATCGTCCCCTTACTTTATTCAAGGATTCATCAAGTTGGGCATCTGTGATAGCCCCATTTAGTTCATATAAGGCCTCGGCATAGATTAAATAAACTTCTGCAAGCCTGATAATTGGAAAATCAGAAGACTCTGTACCTGATTCTCTATAATTTGGAAAGTTATAGGACCTGAACTTACGGTTCCAATAGTTAACTCCACCTTCAAGATGCGTCGTTTGTGGATTTATTTTTATTTCATGTTCATTACCGCCTGTATATGCATATAACCTATAATCACGATCATACATCTGCTCATAGTTTGACTTGTACCCCTGGAATAAAGGAGATTTGTCGATAGGCAATCCATCTACCATTAGGAACATATCCTGAAACTTCTGGTTAATAGAAGAGTAATAAGAGGCATGGCTAATGTTAGTTCCGCCCTGACGCAGAACCTTATCATATTTGCTATACAAAATGAATTCCTTATTAGTAGATTTATCCAAACCGGCCGGGTTGGATCCGGCATCTTCCAGGTTAAAAAGGTAATACATGGTTAAGTTATTCAGTTCATTGTTGTAGTTCCACAACTCAAAACTGCCACTATCCATTACTTCTTTCGACAGGTCCGCAGCCTGTTGAAACATTTCATCCATTGAAGGGTACTCGTCAGGCTTTACCGACCCTGCGCCTTCGGAGGTTCCATCTCCGTCAGTAGTTGTCCCAACATATTTTTCCCAGGTGGCTTCAAATAAAAGCGCTTTGGCCAGCAATGATTGTGCTGCTTCCTTGCTTATATGGCCTTTATCGTCGGAAGAAATACTTCCTTCATTTGGCAATCCATCTATTGCATCCTCCAAGTCGTTTTTTACCTGAAACATCAACTCGTACCGAGAATTCCTTTTTCCCAAAAGTTCCGGAGAGTTAACATCAAGTACGGTGGTTATGATTGGTACGCCCCCGAACCTTTGAAGCATAAAGAAATAATGGTACGCCCTAAAAAATTTAGCTGCCGATACATACTCCTCAATTTCCTCAGGGTCTCCGGTATATTCATTGGCCTTTTCCAAAACTATATTGGATTCCCTTATGTATTTATAGGAAAGTGTCCACACATAATCTGTATTACTTGGAATGATATTTCCTACTCCATACCCTGTACCATATCCATTTAAGTCTGATCCTCTATCTAAAAGAAGTTGCTGGGCATTACCTCCATTCCATCTCCATCCCCAAAGACTGGTGTATAAACCATTGGCCGCAGCCCTGAAATGATCTGCTGTCTTAAAGTAAGATGATTCAGACAAGGCGTCCGGTCTTTCTAAATCCAGAAAATTATCTTCACAAGCCGTTGAAAACAAAATTCCAATCAGCATCAATATATAATTAAATTTTTTCATCGCTTTCAGTTTTTTAGAATGTCACATTTAAGCCAATAGAATAAGTCCTGTTAAAAGGATAGGAACTATTGCTACTTGAACCAAACTCAGGATCCCAACCATCTTTTACACTTGTGATTTCAAACAAATCATTCCCAGAAAAATACAGGCGTATCCTGTCCATGGTATAATTACCCATTTTCAGATCATTAAAAGTGTAGCCAAATACTAAGGTCTTCATCCTGAGATAGCGATTGTTCTGCAACATAAAGTCATTGTTTTTCCAGTTCCACCTGGCCCTGCTTGTATTAAAGGTCAATCTTGGATAGGATGTGTTTGGGTTTTCCTCCGTCCATGTTTTCCCCTGATAGGCTGTGGTCTGGTTATTGCCCACAGTGACAAATGGATAGGCCATACCATCAGTTCTTACGATGTTTTGATTAACCACACCCTGAAAGAAAGTACCAAAATCAAAGCCCTTGAATTGAAAACCTAGATTAATACCATAGGTGTAATGGGGGGCGGCATCTCCCATAAATTTAACATCGCCGTCTCCATCCACGGTAGTTCCGGAACCATTGATGATACCATCACCATCCAGATTAACTTTTTTTGTATCGCCAGGCCGTAACCGTATGGACTGGTTATCGGAATTGGGGACCTCTCCTCCATTATTAAGCTGTTCATAATAAGCTTCCACTTCAGCCTCATTAGCAAAAAAACCATCTGTTTGATAAAGGAAATAAGCGTCCAACGGATATCCTTGTATGGTTTTGTTCAAGCCTGCATGATAAATATTAACGCCATCCATACTGACCAATTCATTTCTTGTATCACTCATATTTAGGGATACATTATATTTGAAATCGCCAAGATTTGATTTCCAGGAAAGCATTGCTTCCCAACCTTTTACTTCCAGGACGCCACTATTTGTTTTCGGAGCTTCTCCACCTAGCAGGTCCGGATAGTTCACAGCGATTAACATGCCATCGTTCTTCTTGGTAAAATAGTCAAATGACCCTGTTAGCCTGTGATTCAAAAGCCTGAATTCTGCTCCGTAATTGGCCACACCTATCCTTTCCCAGGTTCTAGTAAGGCTGGTAAGCCCCTGAACGGCCGCGGTGGTCTGTAGGGAAGCACTTTTGCCAAAAATGGTTGAACCCAAGGTTACAGCAGACAAATAGTCATGGTTTCCGATTCCAACCTGTCCTCCCATTTCACCGTAACTGGCCTTGAACTTAAGAAAATCCAGTATGGTAACATCCTGCATAAATTGCTCTTCAGTCACTACCCAGCCGACAGACGCTCCCCCGAAATTTGACCAACGGTAATCAGGATGGAATTTTGAGGATCCATCTCTTCTGCCAGTCAGCTCCAGGAGGTATTTATCTTTATAGTTGTAATTGAATCGTCCTAAATACGAAAGGAATCCCCAGTTGGAAGCCAGCCCTTTATTGGTCACGTTATTTTCAGGGGACGCCACATTCAAATTATAAATGCCATTATCTTCAAAACCCTGCCTATACCCTTGCAATTCATCGGTTTTTCTCAATTCGGCGGTGGATCCCACCATCATCGCTAGGTGGTGATCCGATCCAAGAGACTTTTTATAATTTAAAAAGCCTCCATAGTTTCCGTAACTAATGTTCCGCTTTATTTTCTCGAATGAAGAATTAGGGTTGACAGACTCAGGAGCCTTTTCCCCGAACCAGGTGTACATGGGGATATTGATCTTATATTTTTCCCGGTCCCAGAACTCCTTATCCAAGCTGGCCGTTGTCCTGAAATTCAGGTCATCGGTAATATCAAAAGTAGCTGCTATGGATAATTTTAGTTGATCTGCGTAAGACTCCTCGCGACCACCTTCAATGACATTGGCAATAGAATGCCTGTTTCCTGCAACACCAAAATTTGCATACCACTGGCCATAGGGATTTTTGGCCGGGAACAATGGAGGGTCATAAGCTAATGAGGTAATTCCAAGGCCACCCGAAGGACCGGATACATGAGACCTAAAATAAGATAATCCTGTTTCGATATTTATTCTATCTGAAATTTGATAACTATGGTTTAGCCTTAGGTTATATTGTTCCTTTCCGTCATAAGCAGGTTTAAGATTACCTACATTTTCAGCAAAGCCGGCAGAAACCCGGTATTTGGACCTTTCGGAGCCTCCCGAAACACTCAAGTTAGTTTGATTTGAATAGGATGTACCGTACATATCATCAAAGCGATTACCTTCCCCTAAGAAAATATCTCCCCAGTATTGGGTAGTATATATCCCGGGCCCTTCATCCCGCATTCTGACAAGCGTTTCCCTGTCTACCCAGCCCCAATACCATGCGGTACCGGCATAGGCCAAATCCTCATCGGTAGCCTCTATATTCATTTCTGCATATTTTCTCAAACCTGAAACTGCAGGTCGTATACCTATGGCATTCACTCGAAAATTGCTAGTTAAATTTACTTTAATATCACCAACGGCACCCCGCTTAGTCGTAACCAATAACACCCCATTAGCAGCTCGAGATCCGTAAATAGAGGCAGCCCCATCTTTTAGTATACTTATTGATTCAATATCATCAGGGTTCATGTTGTAAAATGCATTATCATTCACTGCCGGGACCCCATCAATTACGATCAATGGTGAACCTCCGTTGACAGATGTAGCTCCCCTGATTTGCAATTTAAGACCCTCGTTGCCAGGCCTGGAAGAACCACGGGTCACTACCAATCCAGGAGTTTGTCCCTGAAGGGAAAGGGCGGGATTAGTAACTGCTCTATCCTCAAAAACTTTTGAGTCTACCTGTTCGACAGCTCCCGTAAGGGTTGCCTTGTTTTGTTCCCCATAACCGACGACTATCACCTCCTGCAGGCTTGATACATCAGGTTCTAGAAATATTTCAAATGAAGTACGGTCTCCCACAGGTAACTCCTTTGCAATGTACCCTAGGAATGAAATTACCAAAGTTGCATCCTCGGACACATTCAATGAAAATTTCCCATCTAAATCAGTAACTGTTCCATTCGAAGTACCTTTTTCCAATACAGTTGCTCCTATTAGAGGTCCACCATCAGAACCAGAAACCTTTCCAGTTACTTTGACAAGAATATTTTCCTCCCTTGCCGAAAGTTCGGAGGGATTCTTGCGGGTGATGTGGATCAAATTGTCCACTCTTACAAATTTTAAATTGGATTTTGAAGAAATCTCCTTAAGGACTTCTACTAGGGGGGAATCAACCTTGTTTAGGTCAAGTTTAATTGTACGAACATCAACCTTTCCTTGATTGAAACTAAACTTAAATTCACTCTGCTGGTGAAGTTGCCCGATGATTTCTTCGAGCCCACCGTTCTCTACTTGTACTGTCACCACAGTTTCGCTCAGGCTTTTTTGGGCATTTGTTGTGTTTGCCATCAATACAGCTGTAAAAAAAAGCTGAAAAATGAAAGCACCCACAAAATATTTAGAAAGCATAATAATTTGCCTTAGTATTCTATTTTCCATATTTTGTTAAAGATTTTAGGTGTGAAAACTTAAAATTAGCCTTTGACTGATTTGGCGATTGGGACAAAGGCTTCAAGGCAGAAAAGCTAGCTTTTCTGCCTTCCTTTTTAACTGGTGTTTTTGTAATTATTTTTCATCGGTTATCTTTTTTTCGGGTTAGAAATTGTTACTTTATTATTATCGATAGAATAAGAAAACTCAGAGGCGATGCTTATTCCATCCAAAACATATTCCAATGATTTGTCATGGTAAACCCCTGAATAAGACCAATTTTCCTCCAATTTTAGCTCAGAATGAACCTTGACTCCATACCATTTTTCCAACTTTTCCACTACTTCATCCAAAGTATTATTCTTAAAAATCAGGTACTGATCTTTCCAACCTGCAATTTCCAGGGGATCAAAACTAGTTTTGGAAATTGCTCCAGTTTTACTTTTAACCAACATTTCGCTGGGCAAAAGGGTAATTATTTCCCCTTTTTCATCTTCGACTGCTACTTTTCCACTGACAAGGGCAACTGATAAGTAGCCATCATTGACCAGGTTAAAAGAAGTACCCAGCACTTTTATCTGGTTTTCACCTGTTTCAATAATAAAAGGTTTTTCCTTATCCTCTTTCACTTCAAAATAGGCCTCCCCTTCCATTCTGACTCTTCTTTCCTGACCAACAAAATGCCGGGGAAACAATAACTTGCTATCAGCATTAAGATGAACTATGGTTCCGTCAGGTAATCTAAATTTAGATTTTTGACCTACAGGATTATATTTGCTCACCATTTCAACAGGTTTGACAAGGTTTTCTGGATTTTTAACTAAAAAATACTGTAAACAATAAACACTCGAAAAAACGAAAATCAGTATGGCAGCCACTTTATGCCAACCTCGCCAAAAGAATTTTCTCTCATGGGTGGCTATTTCAGGACTTTTTTCCAAAATATTCTCAAACAAATCCATATATGCCTTATCAGATAAAACATTTCTACTTTTGTAATCTACAATCATGATAACTTCACGTGCCTTCTGAATCACATTTCGCTTTTCCGGATTTTCATTCATCCACTTTAGCCAAAAATGATCCGTTTCATCCCCTGGGTGTTTGACCCATTGAATGAAGAACTCATCATTCAAAAAATCCTCTATGTCAAATTCTGTGTATTTCATTTTAGACTCCCGGTTCATTGGAACGATTTCAATTTTTCACTTCACCTCGAAAATTTCCTTTAAGTTGGTCATTGCCTTATAGATTAGGCTCCTTGCTGTCTTAACTTCCTTAAACTGCATGATTTCAGCGATTTCTTTGTAGGACAGCTCTTCTTGATATAGCAGGATTATGGCTTGTCTCTGTCTTAAAGTAAGTTGATTGAGGGCTTTTTCTAATTCTTTCTTTTTCTCTTCACTAAATTCTTCTGCAATAAGTTGAGTTTCATGAGAGGCTTCTATAAAAAAGTGGTTTTCACCATCCTCAATAGACAAAAAGGCACTTTCCGTTTTTCTCTTGCCCCTGATCAACTTAAAGAGTTCTCTATGAAAAACTGTAAATAAGTACCCTTTTATACTTTTGACATCCCCCAATCTAGATCCCCGGTTCCGAAGATCTATAAACATTTTTTGCAAACAATCCCTTACCAGTTCATCATCAGGAGTCACTTGCATTCCGTAATTGAATAGATCGCCTACATATTTCCTATAGATGTAATTGAATGCAGATTCGTCGCCATTTTTAAAGGAAGCCCAAACCTCCCTATCGGACTTTTCAGTATAAACTATCATCACCTGGCTGTGCTGCATGTACAACTGCGCCGAAGTTTTAGCATTTTCTTTGAGGTCTTTATTTTGGGTTTTTTTCATAGTCGAACTGTATGGTGCACTAGCTCTTCGTTTATAAAGAGGGGAAGTGCTATTAAAACAACCTCATGGTTTCATGTTTTTTCTTAAAATAAAATAAAAAGGTACAACGTTTTTACAGAATTAATTCAAACTGTACCTTAAAGAAAAAGAATTCTAATTCACAATCACGCAAATTATACAAATAACTGAAAACCACTTAATTACAAGGTGATATTTTTAAAAAAACAGAGGAAAACAATCGAATATCACCTGTTAACAGGTCACTTTTAAATTATATTTGGTTTATTTAACAAGCTTAAATGTTTAAAAAACCTTTTACATATTAAATATTTGGCAGGTTATCCCTAAAGGCAATTTTTTGATGATTTTTTCAAAAATAAATTGAAACCCTATTAAAAACCTGTGGAGATAAAGCATTCTTTTTCAAAAACCAAGTCCTAAGGCCGGCCAAAAAATTGATATAAAATATTGACTTCATCGGTCTTGAAAAAGGGAAAAACTAATAACCTCAGTTTGAGTTACAAAAACGTCAGGGGTATACGCAGGAGGCGGAGTGAGAATCCCTTAAAAATGAGATTGCCTGCCTTCCGGAATTCGGGCCACACACTTTTTCCCTCGCGACCTCCATTGCTAAAGGGCTACCATTGACGGGATTAGAGTTTGACAGGGTGTGCGCAGGAAGCATCTCTTTCAGTAACAAATAGAAAAAGGGATTTCTCTTTTCGTCGGAATGACAAAGCCCCGAAACCCAGTCATTCAACTCATATTATTTGAGATAGTTTAAACCTCTCGCAAAGACCTTAGCGATCTTATCACTCTACTTTTTAAATCGAATTCAGGTTATTAGAAACAGTAAATGGACGATGGTCCCTCGAACGTTGACTTCATAAACTTTTTCGACCACTTTGGGCAATCAAATCAAAAATTTTTGGTTAGTACCTGAATAATTTTCTATTGGTTATAAAAAATGGGTAGACCAAATTAGCCTACCCATTTTATAATATAATATGTTAACTGGATTACTTTTTTGCCTCCATTTGGACATCATCAAATGCAAACCAACCAGCACTGCTTGGTGCTGTAGCGGAAAACTCGATTCCCACCTTTGCTCCAACGGCTTCCGTAGTTGCCGTTGCGATAAATTCAATGTTTTGGGTTTCTCCAACGGCCATTTCAATGGCCTGTGTTCCCAACACATTCCTAACGCCGTCACCTGAGTCATAATAAATTGTAACAATAAAATCCTGGCCATTCCAAGTATTCCAAGCTGTCACATTCAATTTAAATTCTTCATCATCCATAGTAATTTCATGATCCAATAGATTGTAAACAGCAGGGTCGCTGGTTTTAATAAAACCATGATAATTTCCATCACCATCCGCTTCAACTCCTGAATCCGTAGCTTGGGTATCACTGTTCCAACCTGGAACATTACTCCAATTTCTATATTTATCGTCACCCGGAAGTGCAAAGTCTGCATTTTCAACCGTTACAGGTTCAAACACCCTTAATCTCGCAACATCCACAGTTTTAACCAATTCCACAGAGGTGGAACCTTCCTCACCAGTTACGGTTAAGGTTACAGTGTATTCTCCTTCAGCAGCATAAGTATGCTCAGGATTTTCTTCTGTAGAAGTATTTCCATCACCAAAATCCCAATGGTATTCCATTGCATTGGATGCCATTACTTTAAAATTCACCTTCAATTCATCGGCTTCATAGATAAAATCTGCAACCGGATCATTAATGATATTTACATTAACCGTTTCTACTACTTCTGCTGGTTTGGAACCATCTTCCCCGTATACCATTAATTTTACATTATACTCCCCTTCTTTCTCATAATTGTGCACTGGATCTTCTTCATTAGAGTTATATCCATCACCAAATTCCCAGAAGTAAGCACTTGCATTAGTTGCCTCCGCGTCAAATTTCACTTTAGGCCCATCACCAGGCTCAAATGTAAAACTTGCTACAGGATCATTGACATTTACATCATCTGTGTCTTCATTACATGAAGCCAAAAATCCTAGAAATAGCACTAAAGCTAATTGGGTAATTGAATTTTTCATAAGCCTTTAGTTTTAATATTTGGTTTATAGATTTATTGTTAACGTTTCAGTTTAGTTTTTTTTTTAGGTGACTTAATAGGTATGGAAAACGAGCCCAAACCAGCGGATAAATTTTTCTCATCCTAAAAATTGGGCTTTTATCTTTTTACTTTTTTATTATTTTTTCTTTGTAAAGATTTACTCCATCAAAAATATGAATCATATATACTCCACTTTTGAAGGATCTTAGGTCCAATTGGCCTTCATTGGATTTTATTTCCTTTTGAAGCATCACCTTTCCATTGACATCGATTACGATTAATTCGGCTCCTCCATTTCCAAAATAATTAACATTAAATTTCAGGATTCCATCTGTAGGGTTTGGATAGAATCCAAAGGCTTCCTCCCTAGGATTATTATCAATTGCGGTAGTCATTCCTATCCTAATTTCTCCTGTCGAGTTGAATTTGCTGGTATCCCACGCCAAGCCATCACCTGGGGTTTCCGGTGAGATACTATCAAATTCTCCCTCGATATTTGGAGAGGAAACAATTCGATAACTTCTCCCCAACTCAAATTCTGCTGATGAAGTATTCACAAGAACTAACTGGCCACTGGCAGTAAAGGAATCTGCTACAATGATCTTATCTGAAGTTGAACTTCCTCCTTTAACTTTAACATGGAATATACTTTCCTCTTCCATCATTACACTTTTTACTTCCAATGATGAACCAGTAGTATTTGGGTCCCCTGCGTATAAGGTTCCTCCACTCTTAACTTGGACCTCACCACCAATGGTACCATCTCCCCCCAGAAAAGCTCCACTTTCCACAGAAACGCTACCAGTTCCTGTCGCACTTCCCGATTGATTTTTTGCTAAAAAAGATCCATTAATTACGGAGGTAGTTCCTGTATAGGTATTAGTTCCCAACAAAGCCATTGCTCCGGTCCCTACTTTTTTAAGGCTTCCTGCTGTAAATACACCTTCAAATTCAAAATCCTCATTTCTAGCTCCTAATTCCCAGACTGCATTACCCAAGGTTCCAGTACCCGTTAAAACACCGAATTTAATCGTGCCTCCTGATAATGGCTCTACAAATATGTTCCCGTCAATATTTACAATTGCATTTGGGTAACCGTAATTATTGTTAATCCTAAATGGCACATCATCACCATTTTTGCTTTTAATATTTAGGGTTCCTGAAAATTCAGACCAGTTTCCATTAAAATCTGTTCGGACAAAAGGTATATAAGCATTAAGGATTCCAGCTCCAGTTAACGTCCCAGTATAAGCACATCGTCCGTCTAAATAGATATTACCTTCTTTACCCTCGGGAATTTGAAAATCAAAACTTGAAGTGCTGTAAGTGTAATTATTATCATAACTAAAAAAAGAACCATTTTCAATAGTTACCAACCCTCCAGGATTTGCTTCTTCATTCAACAGACGGACTTTTCCTCCTATAATTACCAATTCACTAATTGAATTAGCAGCCCCCATCACCAATTCTCCGGAACCAGATTTAGTGAGTTTTCCACCTGAAATTATTCCATTCCAATTCAATTTGTCATTGTGAATCAAGGTCCCACCGTTAGCTCCAATATTAACTGCTCTGTCCATTGTAGTTTCTGAAGTGACTGATAGCGTCCCCCCATTAATTTCAAAAAGGGAGGCATCATTAGACACCGGTCCAAGCGGACTTTTTTCGGAAAGTTTATTAGGTAAAGTTGAAACACTTAATGTTCCTTCGTTAAGGGTTAATTTACCTGAGAAAGTATTGTTATTAGATATTTTTAATTTTCCAGAGCCTGATTTAGTTAAACTAGCAGGGCCAACAATAGATCCTTCTCCTGAAAAAGTGAAATATTCCGAATTATTAACCTTAACAGAATTAGGCAAAACATCTTCTGAAATAACAATATTCTTTTCAATTGCATTATCATTGATTTCAACATCATCACCTGTAACAAATACATCTTCCACATCATTATTTAAAAAGTTTGCGGAAGTAGCTAAATCCCAAACGTTAGAATTTGATCCATTCCAAATCACTGACTTAGCATCTCGGATATCCTTTATCTCCAAAATAATGGTGCCGTCTTGAATTTTAAGGGAAGCAGGTGTACCCAAAATCCCTGTAATAGCAATATTTTCAAGATTTATTTTTATCTCCCCGGTTGCCTTTGCGATCACATAGGAACCTGGAGCTAATCGCTCTTCTTCACCCACCAAATGTGGTACCACTCGAACAGCAACGCCATCTTCAAGAATAATATCACCATCAACCTTTAATGTATCATTTTGAGATTCCGTCGAGGAATGTAAATCAAACACCAATTCCGATTTGTTTTCTACGTTTATGGAATCGGTTATATCCAGATTGCCAAACACCTGATCCCCCCCACAAAGAGACTTGAACCCTGACGCATATTAACACCTTTTCCCAATTGGCCTTTAGCCGCCAATTCAGCAAATAAATTAACTAAAACGGGACTGTTGGTAAGGTTTCCATCAAGGGCCAAGCGCCCATTCCATACCTTAGTTTCTCCACTAAAATCATGAGTGCCTTCCACCGAAAATGTTCCAGATCCTTGCTTAGTAAGGTGCATATTTCCGGAGAATTTGCCTGTGGAAGTATTTAAAGTATAATTACCTGATGAGTTAACGGTAAGATTTGATGGGGAAACCGTTTCACTTAAGTCCAAGGTTACATTTTCCCCATTTGACACATCAAATAGGACCTGGTCTCCATCTTCAAAGGTCGATACTTGTCCATCTCTTAACCAATTGGCAGATGTTTTATCCCATACACCGCCGCCATTATATACCAACCGGCCATTAGTTATCATTGGAGGAGGAGGTACCGTTATTCCTTCTCTTTCGCCCAGAAAGAAACTGGTATGGGGTGGTTGATTATATCCGCACATTTGCCAACATATTGCCTGACGATATTGATGGTCATGCATTAATGTATAAACCCTAAATGGAGTTGGATCAACTGTGGTATAAATCCTAATCTTTTTGTTATCTGTTGTTCTCCAAATAACCTCTTCTCTCCAATCCCCAAATAGATCAGCCTGGAGCGCTGGGGTACCTTTTGTCCAGTTATTCGAATTGGTTCCGGTTGCAGTAAAAATATTTCCATGCCCAGACTTTTGTATGACTCCTTCTCCGCCAGAGCCATTCCAATTATGGTCAAGCAATTCCTCTAACAAGTCCCCATCCCAGTATATTCTAAAGTTGACTGAATTGGTTTCTAAACTCACAGGAGCTTTAGTTGTTGCGGAAAATTTGGTTGTACTGCCCCAAAGTGTTGCCCCCATTACTTCATCCGAAATATTGGCAGCCATGGCCCGGCCACAGTCACGCCCCAAAACATCGTGAATTAATATTTCTCCGGTTGCACCATCATGATAAACAGTTCCATACATTGGAGAGTTTTCAAGACATCTCCAGACCTCAATTCCTTTTCGAAAGGGATCTAAATCCCCCACATGCATGGCATCGCCATGGCCCAATTCTGTGGAGTACAAACCCGAACCATCATCATCCACAGTCATTGATCCATAAACTATTTCATCTCTTCCATCTTCGTCCACATCAGCAATAGTCATATTATGGTTCCCCTGGCCACCATATCCAGGATTATCTTCTGAACTAAATTCCCATCGGAGAACCAATTCCTTATTGACCACATCATAGGTCCGCATTTCGGTTTTCGTATAAATTCCACGACCTATAAACAGACTGGGCTTTTTCCCATCCAAATAAGGCGCACCAAAAAAGAACTTATTAGCACGGTGTCCATAGCTGTCTCCCCAATCTGAAGATTTGCCTCTGGGAATAAAATCTACCCGGTCCAATTCTACTCCGGTTTCGCCATCCACCAGGGAAAGGAATTCAGGCCCTTCGTTCATATATTGCATATTGGGAGACTGGACCACTGAGTATCGGTAATTGGTCTTCCCATCGCCATCGGTATCCCCTATTTTTGTCCCGTCACCAAAAATTGTACCTTCTGATGTCCTTAAGAACACTTCAGCTTTTCCATCCTCATTAAAATCAAAAGCTGCAATATTGATCTCTACAGCTGAAGAAGACATGATATTTGGACCTACATTTATATCCCACATCAATGTCCCATCCATTTTATAAGCTTCGAAATAGGCAAATTGTGTGGCCTCCTCAGACCAATCATTAATGATACGTTTAAGGATTATCTCATACTCTCCATCTCCATCCAAATCTGCCGTTGTGGCATCATTAGGTTCATAACCATCTGGTCTTGATACCAATGGGATTTCCAGGTATTGTTCAGATAATGGCTGAACAGATTTTGATGGAGGTTCCTCTTCACCGTTTACGATGGCTTTTACGGAATAAGTGGAGGATAAGGATCCGGAATCGTCCAAATAATTGGATACCTCTAATGGCTCAGTATTTAATTTCTCCCCATTACGGTATAGATTATAGGTAACTCCGTACCACTCTTCACCCAAAATCCTCCAACTCACAAATATGCCTTCCGAAGATTGTACAGCCACCAAGCCCCTGTCCAGGGCTTCCATTTTTCTTTGTGCACTTAAAGCATTTGCCATTAATAGCAAACCAAAAAACAGTAGAATTTTTATCCTCATAGTATTTCTTTAATAATAAAATCTTCTGATTATGTGAATTTTTACTGGCAGATTGAACTAATTCCATTTCAAAGTATCAATGAAAACAGGACAACAGGTTAATTTATCCTTCTTACATCCCAAAAGGGCTCACCTGACACATCGGTACCTTAAAATGTCCAAAAACGATCATCCAACCCCTAAGCCATAGGTTTTGGCATTGGGTGATTTCAAAAATTAGTCATATCCGACCTAACTGAAATCGGTTGGAGAAACAAGCTATTATTATAGCATGTTGAATAAAAAATGCTTTGGATTAGGCAAAAGCCAAATTTTATAATAGAATTTACTGGAGTAAAACATCTTTTCATAATTGGGTTATTTTGAGGCATAATTAACCACAATCCTACCAACAAGGATAAATCGAACTAAAAAGAAGCAACAAGGTCAAAAAGAAATTAAAACAAGCTGCAACTTTTAATCCATTTGTCATCTGGCAACACCATGGATATCCAAATTTTTATCTATCAAAATCTAATGTACCCCAATAAAGCTGAAAAACTGTATGGTATTATACTGGTTATATTTACTCTTAATACCCCCTAATAATTATTCGGCAGAGGATAAAAATACCTTCCAGTTTTTGGAAACCTGGAAGGTATTATAATTAAAGAAAAATTTTGGCTTAGTTTTCCCTGGTAAAAGTATTCATGGAATTTCCTTTGACAGTCAATTCCAAAACTTTCCCTTCCACTTCTATGGTCATTTCTTTATCTTCTTGTTCGATATTGAAGACAAATAGTACCCTTTCTCCATCAGGATTGACAAAAGCCAAATGATCCTCTTCACCTGTAGGTTTCAAACGGTTGGCGCCTAGTAAATCATAATGGCTTAGATGATTCATCAGATAATACTCAGGATTATAAGTAATCTCCCCGGAAGCTTTGTCGATGGAAATCATCATATTTTGTGTCTAGACCCAGGTACTTCTTCCGGATTCATCCAGGATCATATTTCTCCAGTACATGGAACTGTTAGTCCCATTACTAAGGTATTTGTTGATAAGGGACCAGGTATATTCAGCCGACTCCCTATTATTTTTCCATTCCTCCATTCTGATGCTGTTTGCATAAATGGATATTCAGGGTATTTTTCATTTAATTTCTCAACAGCATATTTGGCTTCCCATTGGAAACCAACACCTTTGATATAAGTGGAAGCTTCTTGATTATCCAGGATAGTGCTGGCATAATTTGGGTCTCCGGAATTAACCGTATCCAGCCATATTCCTTAAGAGGGGTTGCCCAATAGTCTGCATTGGCTTTTACCTCCTCTTCGATCACCTAGGGTTCAAAACAATTTCAACTCTTCCAAGCCATGGGTGAGTCTTCAACCCAACTTTGAAATTTTAAGCATGAGAATTTTCGTCCAAAAATTAGTTGGGTTTCAATTCTACCAATAAATAGAATAAATCCAGGAATTACCCATTATCCTATGTTGGTTCCTTTTAGCATCACCTGTCCATGGCATTTTATTGGGGTAAAATAAAATGCCGGTAGGTAGAAACAAAAAAAGGCAGACAATTAACTGCCTACCCTTTTCAATTAAAACCCCAAACGTTAATTCATATAGAAATCGAATGCCCTAATGTTACAGAATTTACCAGGAGTTCCTCCTGCTTGCGAAGTAAGATATCCCAAACTTACTTGAGTTGGTTCTTCCAGGGTAAATTCAACTTTTAGTTGATCTACGGATTTTCCTCCATGTACCTGGGTATATCCTATAGCTGTATCAACCTGCTCTACATCAGGTAATTCCTCACCCGCAGCTACTACCAAATATGTTTGATCAGTATCTAAAAGATTGGTGCTTAACAAATCTGCAATTTTGAAAGTGTAGGTACCTGCTGGAAGTTCCATTACCTGATAAATTTTTCCATTGGTAATGGATGGCGCACCCCAGCCAGACTCTACATTGAATATATTTCCATTCCATTCATCCCAGCCACCATGGCCATTATGGATTTTGATGGCATCATTGGTAATCCAGTCAGCCAAAGTTCCCCATCTTCCGTCTCTAGCAGAGGCGATAAATGGGACCTGACGATTTTGTAACTGGGGCACCACAATGAATTCCTCTTGGGCATATGGTACTGCAAAAGTGTCGATGCTGGTTGGCTCCGGTTTGAAAATAGTTCTGTATTCAAATTCAGTAGATGTTGTCACCCCCTCCAGAACCGTTTGGTTTTCGGTTACAGGAGTGGTGATGGTTTTCATTTCTCCATTTACTGGTAATTTAACCTCCGTAAATTGGGCTCCCGTAGTAAGATCCATTAATGCCCAGTTAATGATCGTATTATCTGGATTAAAGGTAAAGGACTCAATCAAACGGTTATTTATTTTTCTGCGGTAGGTATCTCCGTAAGAAGTACCTACTGCATTGGATGGAACAGAAGCATTGCCCTCATCATCATAAGTGATGGCCACAAAGTTTTTCACTCCTTCATCCACTTCAAAAACCTGTTCAATGGGCAATACTCCTGAAACTTTATCAATACTATACTCAACGGAATCTGAATAGTCATTCCAGAAAATTTTGTATTTCACAATCTTTGGATCAGCATTCATTTCACCTTTGAACTTGACCCGTTCCTTTCCTGAAAATATTTTAATGGAATCAATCTTTCCAGAATATTGAATTTCACCGTCCTTGGTATATTTCTTAAACTCATCCCAGTCGGTACAGGAACCAAAGGTCCCAAGTGCCAATATGAAAAGTAGCTGGGCAATGATGCTATTTATATTTATTTTTTTCATAATTGAATATTTTTAGGATCGGCCAAAATTCAAAAAACCAAAATTTTGACCGGAAATTCCTTAACATGAATAATTACCTTGGATCTCCATAAATTTTCAGCTCATTGATACTTTGAGCGGTTCCCCCGCCCCAGTTTTCAAGACACCTGATCCTTAAATACCTCACTTTTGGAGCATCCAAATCAACTTCAAAATTAAATCCTTGTGAAGCTACCTGATCGTCTAGGGCATTATCTTCCCCATATGGACTATCAGAAGGTTTCTCCACTTCATAGGATCCTATCAAGGTCCAACTGTCATCCAGTTCCCCGCTCAGACTTGGATCAGTGGAACCATATACTTCAAACCGCTTCAATGTTGTCAAATAATACCATTGAGGTGAGGCAGTCCACCAAAATTCCGGATAAGCCCTTATCCAAATTCTGCTAAGCTTAGCTTCCTTTCCAGTATCGAAAGTGATAATATGGGGATCAGGTCCGCCAGCACTTTGATTGGTGAAACTGGTGTAGGGCCAAAGCATTCTTCCATCCCAGGCATATTCAAGTCTTGCCCCATTGGAAACTTGGGGGGCATCTCCAGGCAAAGGAAAAGCTTCAAAATTAGCAGGGTCCAATTCTGTTTCATAAATTGGTTTAACTATTTTGTTAAGGGTATCCGTAGCATTTCCCCATTTATCCATTACCAGCACCTTAAATTCATAATTCAGGGTATCCAAGCCTCTTATTTTGGATTCAACCTCATCTGCAGAAGTAAATACACTCTTTTGATTATCTACTTCAAATTCACCAAGAACATTTTCCTTTAATATCAAAATGGAGATATCTTCTTTAGTAGGATTTTCCGCAGTCAAATTATAGCCCCCAAAAGCATTGGCCATTTCCAAGCTTTCAAAAACACTCCAAATCGGTGCTTCCTGAGGTTTAATGGTTACTTTGACAGGTTCAGAAAGTAAATTATTTCTACTTACAGAATACAATTCTACCTCATGCTCCTCGGTATCGGCATACCCCTCTACAAGTAGGGAATTGTCATAAAAAGACGACTGCACCTCCATGGTTTCCCCTGAATTCAAGGTATAAACCGCTTTTACATAAAGTAAGCTTTTGTCGTTAGGAACATCATATGTCAATCTTGCCTTTCCAGGGAGATTTTCAACCTGGACATTGGATATTTGAGCAGGAATAGTGGTGTCACTTCCTGATGGTTCTTTAAAACCAAGTTCCTCTTCACAGGCAAAAACACCCATTAGGCCAAAAGCCAGCAATAAAATTTTATATATATTCAATTTTTTCATAGCATTTCGATTTAAAATTACCAACCTGGATTTTCTACCAAATTTGGATTCCTTCTGGTGTCATAGTTACCTATAGGCCAGAAGTAATCTCTTGGGGATATAAAACTCTGACTGAAAACCACCCTTTCATTGTTAAAGGATGAAGTCGTTTTACCTAGGATGTTAAAGCCGGTAATATCTTCATTGAGGTATTCAACTGCTTTTTTCCATCGCCTTAGGTCCCAGAATCTGTGCCCCTCAAAAGCCAATTCTATCAATCGTTCTCTATGAATAATTTCCCTCAAACCATCCTGAGTAGAAAATTTGTTGGGATTTTTAGAATAATTGCTCCAGGATTCCACCACTCCATTTAAACCAGCCCGTTCCCGAATTTTATCCAAATATTCGATAGCAGTGGTGGAGCCGGGATCTACCTCATTCAATGCCTCAGCATACATTAAATAAAGATCAGCCAATCGGATTTCTGGCCATGGGTAAACCACCCAACTAGGATTGGTGTTACCATTTGTTGTAGATTCCCAATGAACTAGTTTCTTAATATAGTATCCTGTTGAGTTCCAGTTGGTAAAATGGCCAAAACCAGCACCCTCAGAATTTTTTGCTTTCAAATAAAGGGTATTCTCATCTGCACCTGTATCATTGCCATCTTTCATATACCAAATCCCTCCATCAAATCCCAAGTCAGCATAAAATCTGGGTTCACGGTCAAAATTAAGTCTGGCAGTCTGGTAACCTGGCTCTATAAGGTACCTTTCATTTTCCTCAGCAGTCCTAATGGAAGTATAATCAGTAAAATTCAAAGTTTTATCTTCCTCAATAGGTACTCCATTTTCAGAATAAAACATTTTGGCCATTTTTATCGGTGCCGCCCATACTCCTTGTAAAATAAATCTATCTGATTGTGTTCCCCTTTCTAAAGGAGGCATACAAAGGTTTTGATTGATAAATTGGCTATTAGATAAGGCCCAAACATGTTCATCACTCCAGCGATTAGTTACCGCATTCCTGATGTTTAATTGGGTTTTCATTTCATCACTTAGGTCCAGCACATCATTTGTATATTCATACAATGCATGTCCGTTTGACTCTGCTATATCTATAGCTTCTTTGATTGCATCCCTGGCCCTTTCCCATTTGGTCGGGTCATAATCAGGGGTGAATAAAGCCATTCCGTCTTTATCCCTGAAATTGGCGTAATCACTGTTTCCATTAAACAAAGGACTAGCCGCATAAAGCAACAGTTTGGCTTTCACTGCCTTTGCTATAGACTTGGTAATCCTTCCCAACTCGGTATTTTCATCTGTAATTTTGCTTGGAAGATTGACCACTGATTGGTCCAAAAGATCTGCCATATAATTAACACAGGAATCTACTGGCATCCTTTTAAATTCGGGCTCTCCAATTGGAGCATTTTCTTTCATTAATGGAATGGGACCATACATTCTGAACAAGTAGAAATGGTAGAAGGCCTTCAAAAACTTCGCTTCTGAAATCCACCTTTTTCTTTCAAAAAGGGTCAGGTCTGGAATTTTGCTTTCATCCTGTACATTTTCCAGAAAGATGTTGCAATGACGGATTCCCCTCCAAATTTTAAGGTGTGACCAACCATTGCCGCCACCTTTTCTAAGTCCTGCCCATTCATCAAAAAGCGGGGCATCCTTGTTTTGTTGCCCTAAGGCAATTCTAAAGGCAGAATGCCAGTGGCTATCATTGGATTGGGGCAGCCAAATTTCATCTCCTGCCATCATACCTGCATTGTACCAGCCATCTCCATCTTTAGGTAAAAAGGAATAGCAAGTGAATAAATATTTTTCTGCCTCATTTCTTAGTTTGAAGGCATTATCCATGGTGGCAACATTGTCCGGAACGATATCCAGGTAATCGTTACAAGAGGCCAACCATGGCAACATCAACAAAACTGCTGATCGCAGCAGATAGTGCTTTTTTATCGTTTTGAATAGATTCGCTACTGGGAACCTTTGCTTCTTTTTATAATTGATTTGGAATTTGGTATCCATATTTGATTTTGATCTTTGGGTTTACAAATTGATTGAGAGGCCTAGGTTGTACACCGTCTGAATGGGGTAGTTAAGACCATTTCCACCCATTTCCACATCCCATAAATTGAATTTACTGATGGAGAAAAGGTTGATGCCTGACAAATAAATTCGGCCACTTTTTATTCCCAAACTTTCAATAGGTCCAAGATTGTAACCTATGGAGGCATTTTTAAGCCGTACAAAGCTCCCGTTTCTCATCCACCAAGTGGATCTTTGGTTATTAGGGCTTACCCTTGCGGTGCTTAATCGAGGCCAAAATGCATAAGGGTTAGGGTTCCCAGTGGACCAATAATCATCTGCTATGACCTGCAATAAGCCATTTTGATATCCTCCATTCTGGTAAAATGGCTGGATTGCCCATGGGTCAATAAAGAAAGATGAACGTGCTGAACCCTGGAAATAAAAATTAAAATCAAAATTCTTGTAATTGATGGAAGAACCGATTCCATAAATGATCTCAGGCTGAGTGGGGTAGCCAATAGGGACCACATCATCAGAATTTATCACCCCATCACCGGTAATATCCCGGTATTTGATATCACCAGCCATCAATTCCGTATTTCCAAATTGTACTGGAGAATTGGCTACCTCCTCTTCATCGATAAATAAACGTTCGGCGATATATCCCCACTGTTGGCTCAATGGATATCCTGTTCTGGTTAAGTGACCTAATCCTTCCTGATAGTTTAGCTCATCCACTTTTATTGCCTTACTAGTAGCATAGGTAAAGGTTCCTCGAACCTCTACATTTAAATCCTTGGAGACAGTTTTATTGTAATTCAAACTCAGATCCACCCCTTTGGATTCTGCTTTTCCATAATTGGACATGGGAGTAGCCATCAAACCTGAAGCATTATCTATATAGGTTAATGGCTGTAAAATTTGGGTTCTGGTTTGCTTAAAGGCATCAACAACCAATTGCATCGAATTATTCATCAAACCCAAATCCATACCTAAATTGATTTGCTCAGACTGTTCCCAGGTAATGTTTTCATTGGCATAACGGGAAATAGAAACCCCATTTCTGTAATATGGGGCGGCTCCATCATCTTTACCGAACACAGCTCCATAAGCACCATCATTAAGGTTAACATTGGAAAGGTAAAGGAATCTTTCATCCCTGTTACCAATCTGGTCATTACCAACAATACCATAGGTTGCCCTGAACTTCAGGTTAGAAATTGCTCCCCGCAATGGGGTGAAGAAATCTTCATTGGATATCACATATCCAAAGCCTGCTGAAGGGAAGAAACCAAAACGGTGGTCCTCAGAAAACCTTTCTGATCCATTATATCCAAAATTCAATTCCACTAAGTAACGATCATCATATCCATAGGTAAAACGACCGGAAACCCCCAAATTTCGGTTAGGTAAAGAACGAATCAAGCTTCCAGGATTACCCGCTTCATAATGCTGGATATAAGAAACCAACATCCCTCCTACTGAATGTTTTTGATCGAAAATCCTGTTGTAATCAATGACTCCCTGCAGCCAGAAAGTGGACTCCACTAATTTTTCGTCTTCTGTATAATTCAAATATTCTGTTCCAGGAGTACCAATGGAGTTTGTTCCTCCATCATTCAATACATTCAGGGAATAAGAACCATCTTGGGAATTAATAGACGCTTGATAGTAAAAAGGATTATAAAACCTGTTCAAACTGACTAAGGAATATCTTTTCAGATAAGTCATGGCCCTGACTTTTAATCCTTCGGTTATCATATCCAGATCTTGGTTTAATTCCAATTGTGGGTTGATATTAGAAGTTTTATAAGTCTGATAACCTTTCACCATTTCGGCATAAGGGTTAACATAAAGGGTCGATGTAGCCTGGGCATTACTATTTATAGTAGGAGCAGAACCAAATAAGGGGTGCTCTATAAATGGTAGTTTTTCCTGGGGATAAACAGCCGGGAACATTACCGGGTTGGCCCAAAGGGCGTTGTTAAAAGTGGCTGAACCTCCACCGATTGGACCATTATAATCATCAAATTGACCATAAACTCTTGCGGTTAGTTTTGTGGTCGGAGTAAGATTGAAGTCAACATTGGACCTGATTGAATAATTATTCAAGCGGATATTACTATTGAAATTATTGATCGGATCCACTTTGAGGTTTCCATTATCCCTATTATAAGTCGCCGCCAAATAATATCGTCCTTTTGGTCCTCCCCCACTCATATTGATATTATAGCCTTGATTAAAAGTATAATCCTTAATCAATTGATCGATCCAATCATTGTTGGGATACAAATAAGGATTTTCTCCTGCCCTGGTGGCATTGATTTTATTTTGGCTGTAGGTTGGGATGGCATTTGGTGACCTTGTAAGGGTAGCCTCATTGGCCATTTCCATATAGGTAATATTATCCGCCAAATTGATATTTCTGGTATTGGTGGACAGCCTGTTTTCAACCCTGAAACTCACCTTCAATGGGCCTGCTTTACCGGATTTGGTATTGATCAAAACTACCCCGTTGGCACCTCTTGCCCCATAAATGGAACTTGCCGCTGCATCCTTTAAAACAGAAAAGTCAGCAATATCATCAGGCTGAAGCCTTGCCATATCCACTGGAGTGGATTCAATCCCATCAATCATAATCAATGGATTTCTTTTTCCTGACCCAAAAGTGGACAAACCACGGATAAAGAAGTTTGAATTATCGGTCCCCAAGCCAGGTTCCCCACTGGTTTGAAATGAAATCACACCGGCAACTTTCCCTGCTAAGGCATTGGTAAGGTTGGAACTAGGAATTTTCAAATCCTCCACCTTAACGGTAGAAACGGAGCTGACCAAACTTCCCTTCCGCTGTTCACCAAAACCAACCACAACTACCTCATCCAATCCTTCCAAATTCTCATGAAGTGTAACGTTGAAAACGCTTTTGTTTTGCACTTTGATTTCCTGGGGTTTAAACCCTACAAAAGAAACCACAATGACCGTCTCCGGGTTTTCTGGTATATCAAGTGAAAACTCTCCATCTAAATTGGTAGCAGTACCAATTGTGGTGCCTTTTACCAACACCGTAGCACCAGGAATAGGGTTACCATCTTCAGCAGAAACTACCACACCTGAGATGGTCCTTTCAACTGCGGATTTTGGCTCGGTGTTTTTTTCCTGAGATTTTACATAAATGGTATTATTGACACTTTTAAACCTTAAATCAGTATTGAAGGAAATACCTTCCAATACTTTTAAAAGGCTTTCATTGTTGACCTGTATGGTTTGATGGCCAACCCCTATCATTTTTTCCTCATCATAGGCAAATCCGAAACCCGTTTTTGATTCTATTGCCTTAAATACTTTGATAATGCCCACCTTCTGCAGATCAAGAGAAAGGTAAACATTACTTAATTCTTTTTGTTGAAAATAGTTGCTATTGGAAGCTTTCGATTCCCTTGCCAAACTGCCATTGAAAAGCAATAGACAAAGTACCAATCTCAGGCATTTCCAATGCCAATTTTTAATGGGTATTTTTTTCTGCATAATAATTAGGGTTATTGTTGAATTGATTTTGGTTTATTTATCTTTTTTGTTTTACAAGCACCTTTTTCCCCTGTATATCAAATGAAAGATTGGATGAATAGCTCAAACCTATAAGGACATTTGACAAGCTCTGATTATTAAATTTTGCAGTATATTGCCCCCTAAGAGCTACCCCTTCATCCACCACAAAATCCACATCATACCATCTTGAAAGCTGTTTAAAAACTTCTGGGTATGTCAGGCGATTAAACTTCAGAATCTTTTCTTTCCAACCAATTAAGTCTTCATATTCATACTTGGCCTCAGTAAGGGATTTATCCTTCTTGTTATAAAAAGTGGCCTCTCCAGGGGTCATTTCATTAGTTATTCCCTCACTTGTCTGGACTTTTACTTTTCCGGTGACTACCGCCACATGGACTTTATCTTCATCCTTGTAGGATTTCACATCGAAGGAAGTACCTAATACCTGGGTCTTAAGGTATTTGCTATATATTTCAAAGGGATGTTCTGGGTCTTTAGTCACTTCAAAAAATGCCTGACCATATAGTCTTACAACCCTGTTTTCCTCAAAATCCTCCCGGTAACTCAACCAGGAACCAGAGTTCATTGTAACTTTAGTGCCATCAGGTAAAGTGTAAATTTTCTTAACTCCCCTAGGAACCCTCTTGCTAATCCATTCCACTTTTTTTTCTGGACAGGCTACTTGTTCAGACCTCCTGTTTGGACCGAAATACAAAAAGCCCAAAATCAAAATACTAGCTGCAATACCACTTGCCCACGCCAAAAGCAGTTTTGAATTACCATTATTCCCTTTGGTCTTAGAAACACTGTTGAATTTCTTGTTTTCTGCAAGCAATTTCTCCCTGATCATTTGATGATCCTCACTGCTCATTTCATTTTGCTCCTCCAGCTTCATTCCCTGAATGATTTCCTTGGCATGCCGGAGCAGGTGAACCTTTTTAGTGTTTCTGGTGCACCAATTATTCCAGTAGCGGTCCGATTTTGAAGTGGGCTGGTGTACCCATTTTACAAAATCAGGGTGTTTCAAAAAGTCTTCTATATTTTCAGGGTCAAACCTTTTCATTTTGGGCCATTTACTATAAGTGTCTCTTTCACATATATAGAGCCCTGAGATGTTAAAGTGACATCAAAAATTCTCTTTTTTTTTTAATAAATTTAAAACCGCCCTTTACAGGTTTTAAAGGCAGAAAAATTGTGTGAAAAAATTTCTTAAAAAAGTTATTATTGGAAGGAATTCCGAGGGGATTTTAGAAAATCAGAAAATGTTTTGAAGGGGCATTGTTTTTATTATCGGTTTTTGGGGTTTCCAAGTCCCTCCTAACCTGAGCTCGTTTTTAAAATTTGAGAAATAATATCGCTAACGACTTTGCCCCAATGGGATGCCTATGGAACGAGCATTTTTGCGATTTGATTAGAGTAAGATAAGTGCGAGGCAAACATCTTTGGTGGAGCCTCCCATGGGCTCCTTCCCTCAAATTCAACCCTAAGCCTGCGGAGAGAAGTATAATTAAATCGGCCTGAGGTATTTATTT
This sequence comes from Echinicola jeungdonensis, assembly GCF_030409905.1. Classification (NCBI taxonomy): domain Bacteria; kingdom Pseudomonadati; phylum Bacteroidota; class Cytophagia; order Cytophagales; family Cyclobacteriaceae; genus Echinicola; species Echinicola jeungdonensis. Next base: position 144,646 of record NZ_JAUFQT010000002.1, on the reverse strand, counting down.
TAGGTTAGGAATTGCAAATCCTGAACAGCTGGAAAAAATAAAAGGTCCGGAAGTTGAATCCGGACCAGCTAGGAAAAAGAAACTTTATATTTTTTTGAATTACTCCAACAATTAAAGACTACCTGAAAGCTTATTAAAAGGAATAAAACAATAAACCAATTAATACGAACAGGTCTCCATGGTACTTTTTAAGAATACTTGATAAACCATTTACGGCTTTATATAAGAGGTTCCTTGCAGATCGAACATGACCAAAACCCATCATGTCAGCAATCTCCTTATAGGAAAGCCCCTCAAAGTAATGCAGCATTATTATTTCCCTCTGTTTTGCCGGTAATTTTTGGAAGCCATTTCCAGCATTTTTTTGGTTTCAAGAGTAAATTGGGTATCAATGGATTTTATCCCTTCTTCTACAGTTATTTGGAAACCATCGCCCCTTTCGAAATCTTCAGAATAAGAAATCTTTTTATTTCTCTTCAATACTTTCATCAACCTCCTTCTGAAGCAAGCAAAAAGGTAAAATTTGATGGAGTCAGGTTGCTTTATTGATTTTTTGTTTTGAACCAGGTACAAAAACACATCCTGAACCACATCACGAATCAATTCTTTGTCATAGGTAATCTGGGTTCCATAATTAAATAATTTGTCTGAATACAAATTATATAACTCCATCAGAGCATCCTCGCTTCCGGATTTAAAATCACGCCATAAGTTTTTTTCAAAGGAATGATTGCCGTCTGATTTTTTTCCTTTTCCAAGTTCAGGATTTTGGACAAAAGTATCTGATTGAGAGAAATTTAATTTAGGCATTATAGGTTGGGGTTATTTGGGGTAATTAAGCTTCAAATCGGGTTTTTAACCTTTCATAAAAGGAGGTATATACCTTCCTTTTCACCAATGCACTTTTTGGATATTACAACCATAAACGTAAAGTGTTTTATTTACATTTAAAAAAAAATCCCAATTTATTTTTTATTAATACCCAAAAAACAACCCTCTACCAGCTGTTTTACAACACTTAAACCTATTTTTATTCTTCAAAAAAATATTATTACCCAATATAAAATTTCCAAACCAATAATTTTCACATGTAATTAAAACATTTATTATCGAAATAATACTAATAAAGATAATAAAGCAGTTGACCCAGTTTTTTTCAGCAAAAACCAAAATTTTAAATGATTAGAATTTCCCCTATGAAAAAATGGTATCATTACCAGCCCTTAATAACTCCCTTCATTTTCAAGGATATAATACCAATGGTTTTGGTCACCACGGTTTTAACCATTCCTAAGCTCTCTCTCATTTTTACTTTTCCTAGAGAGAATGGTATTTGATACTTTGGCAACGAAAGAGTGTTTATTTTTGAAAAACTCACCATTCTTTGCCAATTATTAAATTTTAGTGTAAAATAGACATTTATAATAAAGCTTTAATTTCGGATAGCATTGCCCTGAAAATTAAATTTCCGAAAGTCCACAGAAAATTTATTAAAAAAACCCTTTAATTAAACTCGAACTATCATGAAAAACTTTTTGAATTTCACCTTCCTATTAACCCTAATTTTAAGTTGTAGCCCAAAAACCAAGGGCAATGAGCAATCAGCTCAACAAAAAAGTGTGAGTGATCATTCTATGAGCGCCTATTTGATGGTTTATTTCAAGGATAATGATCATAGCCTGCACATGGCTTTAAGCGACGATGGATATAGCTTTACCGATATCAACCAAGGCAAAGCTGTGATTGCCGGGGATACCATTGCCGAACAAAAAGGCATCCGTGACCCCCACATTTACAGAGGCCCTGATGGCACTTTTTATTTGGCCATGACTGACCTTCATATTTTTGCCAAAAGAGAGGGAATCCGGGAAACAGAGTGGCAGCGACCTGGAGAGATTTATGGATGGGGAAATAATCGTGGTTTTGTATTAATGAAATCCAATGATCTGATCAACTGGTCAACAGCTCAAATAAGAATTGATAAGACTTTTGAGGGCTATGATGAAATTGGCTGTGCCTGGGCACCGGAAACCATCTATGATGAAGAGGAAGGTAAATTGATGCTTTATTATACCATGCGAAGAAAAAATGGCTTGAATAAAATGTATTATTCTTATGTGAATGATGAATTCAATAAACTTTTGACAGCACCCCAACTGATTTTCCAGTATCCCAAAGAGGTATCCTATATTGATGCGGACATTACCAAGGTTGGGGGTCAATACCATATGTTTTACACCCCGCATGATGGAATGCCGGGAATCAAACAAGCCGTTTCTGATCAGATAAACCAAAATTATAAATATGATTCCACTTGGTATGATTCTGAGCCTGAAGCAAGTGAGGCACCCAATGTATGGAAACGGATCGGTAAAGAAAAGTGGGTTTTGATGTATGATATTTATGGTATACAGCCACATAATTTTGGATTTAGGGAAACAACCGATTTCAAAAACTTTGACGACCTTGGCCACTTTAATGAAGGGGCAATGAAAGCCACCAACTTCTCCTCTCCTAAACATGGGACAGTAATCCACTTAACGGCCAATGAAGCTAACAAATTAGCTGAACACTGGGATTTGGATATGGAGTTTGAGTAACTAAAACATATATAGAGACACCTGATATTCGAACAGTTTTCGAAATCCCGGACTTTCCGTTTAAAAACAGTCCACAGACAAGCGTCAATGGCACCTGGCAGATTAGGGTATTAATAATGGTCCCTATTTCTTTCTCAACTCAAAACAAAATGAAAAGCTTATTAAACCCTATCCAAAACATTAATGAAAAAGAACTTAAATAGCCTAATTAACTTTATTGCATTGATTCTAATCACCTCCTGTGCATCATCAAAAAAAGATTTTAAAGGCTATCTCTTTGCCTATTTTGAAGGTACTGGCCCAGGGGAAAAACAAGAACAGTTGCGTTTTGCAGCAAGTGCTGATGCAAAAAACTGGAAGGCACTCAATGATAACGAGCCTATTATCCCTTCTTCTGAAATTTCCCAAACGGGAGGAATCAGGGATCCCCATATTTTACGTGGAAAGGATGGTGATTTTAATATAGTTGCTACAGATATGTATACCAGGAAAAATGGCTGGGAAACTAATCCAGGTATTGTGATGATGAAATCTCAAAATTTGATTGAATGGGAACATAACTGGATAGATTTTGCCCAAACCTATCCCGAACAGTTTGGCAATGTAAAATGGGTGTGGGCTCCTCAAACTTTATATGATGAAAAAGCAGGAAAATACCTGGTCTATTTTACTATTAGATTTCACCATAATCAAAAACTCGACCTATATGGTGCGTATGCCAATAGTGATTTTACAGGTTTTGAAAGCGAACCTTTCTTGATCTTCAGTGCAAAATACGGTTCTATTGATGGAGATATAATTTATAAGGATGGAGTATATCACCTATTCTATAAAGGAAATACCAAAGATAAAGATGGCCATGAATTTAAAAATGGCATTCAACAGGCAACAAGTAAATCACTAATGGGCCCTTGGAAGGAAGATTTTAAATATCTGGACACCTATGCCAACCAAAATACTGGTGTCGAGGGTTCTTCTGTATTTAAACTGAATAACAAGGATGAGTATATCTTAATGTATGACCTTTACTCCAGTCAGGGATATGAATTTCAGCGAAGTACTGACCTTTACAATTTCACCGATACAACCGAATCCTTTAACAAAAACTTTTATCCCCGGCACGGGAGTGTGATCGGCATCACCAAGGAAGAAGCTCAAAGACTCCAGGAAAAATGGGGAGGAGTACCAAAGGAGTTGTTGAAATAAATATTTAAAAATATCAACCTAAAAATAAAAATGATAAAAAATCCTATTCAATTATTACTATTGCTTTTGGGCTGTCTGGCCGCCAATGAACTGTTTGCCCAAAGCCCCAATGAAACCCTCCACCAGTTTACTTCCCATGGAAACCCTATTATTACCCACAAATATACCGCGGATCCAGCCCCAATGTAGAGGGAGATACCATGTGGCTCTATACTGGCCATGATTTTGAAGGAGGACAAAGGAGCTATAAGATGAAGGATTGGTTAGTTTTTTCAACCACTGATCTTAAAAACTGGACAGAACACCCGGTACCATTAAAAATAACAGATTTCTCCTGGGCCAAAAGTGGTGATGCTTTTGCGGGGCATGTGATTGAAAAAGATGGCAAATATTATTGGTATATCAGCACCAATTGGACGGGCATTGGAGTAGCTGTTGCTGATAACCCAGCAGGACCTTTTAAAGATGCCTTGGGAAAACCACTATTGACCAATGAGGATTGCTTTGCTTCAGATCATTCCTGGGCATGCATTGACCCTGCCATTTTCATTGATAACGATGGGCAGCCCTGGATATTCTGGGGAAATGGGGAATGTTATTACGCCAAATTGAAGGACAATATGATTGAAATTGATGGTGAGATCAAGCAGATAGATTTTGATGATTTTGTCTTTGAAGAAGCCCCATGGGTGCATAAAAAAAACGGAAAATATTACCTGACTTATGCTTCGGGATTTCCTGAAAAAATCGCCTATGCTACCGCAGACCACATTGAAGGCCCGTGGGAATACCAGGGAATATTGAATGAAATAGCAGGAAACAGCAATACCAATCACCAGGCAATAGTTGAGTTTAAGGGCAAGGATTATTTCGTCTATCACAACGGCAGCATCCAAAGGGATGGCAGCAGCTATAGCCGTTCGGTTTGCATTGACAAATTGGAATACAATTATGATGGCACCCTGAAAAAAGTATTGATGACTACTGAAGGGGTAGACCAGTTAAGGTAAAGGTTAAATCAGAAAAAGTCCATGCAAAACGTTTTGACAAGGACTTTTTCTGTTTCCATTTCCTGATGATTTTTCACCCCAATTTAAAATGGAGAAATAAGAATGAGTGATGGATAATTCGGAATGAATTTAGATAAAAATCAAACTTTTCAGCCTCTTTTTATCTTTTGGAGTGCCCCAAAGCTCCTCCAGTAATTAGGGTTAACTTCTTGTTTGAGTTTAATTAATTATTCATCATTGGATCCTTAAATTCCCGGCACAAATTGAGGATTATATTTTTTGTAATCCTCCAGAGTCTTTTTGGGATCGTCAACACCTTGCGGTAAAGGAGATTTTGAAAATTGTTGGAAATAAAGTAAACAAGCATTTTTCCACCATTTGGCTTCTTTTTCCTGAATTTTAAGAAAAGAAAGGATGTGTTTATATCGCTCATCATCTATTTTGCCTTCTAAAGTGCTCCATTGTTGTAATGCTTGAGTAGTTTGATCAACTCCTTTCTGGTAACGAAATGCCAATTCTTCCCAAAGTGTTTTTCCAGATTGCATTTGATAGGACCAGGGTAAGTGGTGGAACCAAAGCAGGTATTTTTCTGGACAGGTTTTAAGGTTGGTGAATTGGTTTTGGATGGTAGAGGAATATTGACTGAGGGCATTGCTTCCAGAGGATGTTCTATCAAACCCTATCCCGTCAGCCCCTGCTTGATGGTAATAGGTAGAAGTCCAGTCATCTCTGTGTTTGTCCGTAACCCAAGGGCCAGGGCCATAGTGGTGATTCCAGTCCATAATATGGTGAAGACCAAGTGGGGTCATATAGTTGACTACAGCCTCATGAGACTCCATCATAATGTCCAGGGAAGTGTTTATGAATTGGGGATCACTACTAAAAGTCATTTCAATCCAATCTTTCGCAATTTTTTCTGATTTTTCATATGGGTTCCAAGCCAGTTTTCCAAATGCATACCAATTGGCCTGGCCAAAATGATTGCCGGTCCAGTTTCTTGCAGTGCCGATATTGGAAACTCCTGCCATGCCGCTTAAAGGGTGGTTTTCTAAACTTCCATCTATGATTTTTGCAACAGTGGAGCCTGGACCTTTAGCATTAATATCTGTACTTAATATTTCTTCGTAAAGTTTGGACAAATAAACCAAATGAGTGCCTTGTCCAAGGTATTCCTGAGTGATCTGAAATTCCATCATTAGAGGTGTTTGAGGCATTGCTCCAAAAAGGGGATGGACAGGTTCCCGGGGTTGAAAGTCAATGGGGCCGTTTTTCACCTGAACCAATACGTTATTATCAAATTTTCCATCCAAAGGTTTAAATTCGTTATAAGCTTGTTTTGCCCGGTCATCAGGTGTGTCTTCACTGTAAACAAATGCTCTCCACATAACAATTCCTCCAAAGGGTTTTAAAGCTTGGGCCAATAAATTGGCTCCATCGGCTTGTGTCCGGCCATAGTTATGGGGACCGGGTTGCCCCTCTGAGTCTGCTTTAACCAAAAAACCCCCAAAATTTGGTATGTAGGAATAAATTTCTTCTGCTTTTTCCTTCCACCATTTTTGGACATTTTTGTCTAGAGGGTCAGCTGTTTTAAGATTGCCAATTTCTATTGGGGCACTGAATCTTGCGGTTAAGTAAACTTTGATGCCGTAGGGTCTGAATACTTCTGCTAATGCTGCTGCTTTTTTGAGATAAGAAGGAGTTAATACTAATGCGTTGGCGTTTACATTGGTCAAAACTGTGCCATTAATTCCGATAGAAGCATTAGCACGTGCATAATCTAAATATTGCTGATCAATGTGGTCAGGTAACAAATGCCAATTCCAGATAGAAGAGCCTGCATACCCTCTTTCGACCGATCGGTCCAAGTTGTCCCAGTGATTTAATACCCTTATTTTTGTTTTTGGAATAGAAGTGATGTTTAAGTCCGAGATACTCTTGTGAGTTTGAATTAATTTTAAGAACTCAAATGTTCCATAAAGCAAAGCTAGGTCTGAATTTCCTGTAATTACTGTAATGGGTTGATCTTTGAAAAAGGTGCTCTTTATGATAAATCCCTCTTGGCCAAGACTATCTAATTGTTTTTTATCAACTAATTCTATGAGCCAAGGGAAATTGTCTCGAGTACCAATAACGAGATTGTGATTTTCAATGTTCTTTTCAGAAAACTCTGGACTAGTGAGCAGCATTCCCTTAAATGCCTTGGTCAATTCATTTTTAATAATATTAGTGGTAGAGGAATTTTGCGGAAGTGTGATTTTGTGAGTGTTTTTTCGATAAGCATCGACCAATTCTGGACTCTCAATTTTTGCGTATTGCAACCAGAGATTGTATCCATCCTTGCCATAAAGCGTGTCGTATAAAAGGCAAAACGAAACAAGGACGAAAAGAAAGAATGAAGGTCTTTTCATAAAGTAGAAATTTTATTTTGGGTTAATAATTTTTTTTGTTGGTTTTATCTCTCAATGAAGAAGCTCTGAAGATCAATTCAGAGCTTAAAATGATAGTATTAGTATTGTTTAGAACACCCTTTGATTTACCTCCAAGGTGATTGATGAGATTTTTCATGGCCACTTCCCCCATTTCGTGTCCTGGGTAAAAGGTCGTAGTTAGGTTGGGCTCAATGAGTCTGGATATCCTGTCTTTGTTAAATCCGACGACTGAGATATCATCCGGAATCTTAATTCCTTCCTGTTTGAGCGTCTGGATGCAATTTGCCGCTCAAGCATCATATATAAAAAGGCCATCAGGAAGATTTTTCCTGCTCAATATTTTGTTAGCAATCTTTCCGCCAGCATCCTCATTAAGGTTAGAATGGATAATGTCTTTAGGATTAAAGGGAATGTCATGGTCTGTCAATACATATTTGAAACCTTTTAACCTTTCCGAATATACATTGACTTTGGTATCCCCCAAAACATGTACAATGTTTTTACAACCTTGTTCAATTAGGTGTTTTGTTGCATTTTAGGCCGCTTGATTATTGTCGATTATGAGTCATGTATATCCAGATCAATGCAAAGGTGAATGCAAAGGTTTTGTCTTTCAGCCAACAAAAACCTGCAGGAAGATGGAAAGGGGTTTCTCCTGTTTTGCCCCCCTTCCCAATTAATAAACCTGTTAATAAATTGATTTTATTTTCCCATAAGCGGTTGACACTAGTTACATATTTGTAGGTCAATTGGGTAAAAAATTCTATTGGGAAACTTTTATCTCAAAGGGTGATGCTGGCAAACCATTCTTCCCATATAAATTAGCCCAAACCGGATTATTAGCCCAGGCGTATCGAACAGTTGTTGGAGAAGTCACAGGAGACTCTAGTATCACCTTATTACCTTTGATTTTAGCCTTGGCCCTATGAAAATCACCCTCCTTGTCTGCCACAGCAAATCCTCCCAATTCCTCACCATCCTCTGCTTTCAATCCCTTACCGACCTGTTCGAAGGCCAGTTTAATTTTACTCTTATGGGTCACTGCCTTTTTTATCATGGGACTCGATAGATCACCTTTCTCCCCATAAGCAACTTTCATGGCTTCCATGGCTAATCTGATTCCCACAGTTTCTTTGTCTAGCGGGTGGATATCATTTGCTTCTCCCGCATCAATGGTCACTGCCATACCAGTATTGGGTACTTCCAATGCTTGACGTTGGGCTTCTCTCAAACCTGCCCAGCCTTCCTGGACGGGTTGATCTACAGGTTGCATAAAATTTGGGAGTTGAGCGAAAATAAAAGGCATATCAGGTTGTTCCCATGCGCTTCTCCATCCTTCAATTAAAGCTTTCATCTGATCGCAATAAATGCCAGGATTTCCTGCATTTGACTCCCCTTGATACCAAATTATCCCCTTTGCTGGAATACGCTGTAAAGGAGCTATCATCCCTTGGTACAAGCCTAGTGGCTTCCAACGGATAAAGGTCTGCCCTGGCATGGATGACATTTCTGCTGTCTGAATATACTTCCAGTCAGTACTTAAATTATATGTCTTGTCTCCTACCTTAATTTGATAAGGTTTATCAGTTACAAACCCTGGCCTTCCCCGTTCACTGACCAAACGGATTACGAGCGTATTTTTACCTTCTTTAATAAGTTCTTTTGGCACCTCATATCGCCTTGGAGGATATTGATAGGAGGTACTTCCTACCAACTCTCCATTAAAGTAAACCCGGTCGCTATCGATTAATCTTCCTAACAATAATTTGGAAGAATCCTCTGATTTTACAGATGAAATATCAATTTCTTTCCGGAGCCAATATACTCCATTGGGAAGTTTATCTTGGGAGCGTGGCAAAAGATCCACCTTATTCATTTTCTCCCATCCCTCAGTAGAAATGGAGGGATCAAAATAAGGTTTATTTGAGTTTGTGAGTCCCCTGTCTTTTTCCAATAGCTCCCTTTGCCAGGCATCCCTTTTTGCCCTATCATTTTCTTGAATTTCCTCAATCACATTAGGGTCACTAAACTTTTCAGCCTCTTGATAGTCTTCGGGAAAACTTTTAAGCTCTTGTTTTCTAATCCAGGATTGAATTGGAGACCCTCCCACACTTGAGTTGACCAGACCTATTGGTATTTTATATTTTTCATGGAGATGCTTTGCAAAAAAATAAGCGACAGCAGAAAACTCCTTAAGATGTTCCGGTCCCGCTTCTATCCAATTTCCCCCTTTAGTGTCCTTAGCTTCCTTTTGGAAATCATAATGATCCGGTACATCAAAATAGCGAATTTGAGGATTCGGAGAACGTTCAAATTCATCAGGAAACATAGGCGCAACCCGCTCCATGGTTAACTCCATATTGGATTGCCCCGAACAAATCCAAACATCCCCTATCCACAAATTATTAACGGTCAGGCTTTCTTTCTCTCCCTCTACCTCAAGAACATATGGACCTCCTGCTTTCATGGATGAAAATGTCACCACCCAATCTCCATTTGGTTTGGCATGGGTAACCTTAGTGACCCCTTCAAAATTCACCTCAATTTTTTCATTAGAATTAGCCCAACCCCAAATCACCATTGGTTTGTCCCGCTGCAAAACAGCCCCATCAGTCAATAGGTTGGGGAGCTTAACCTCCGCAAATGAAATTTGCGAAGCTGAAATAAAAAGAATTGCGGCCAATAAGAAATGCCATATTGAGCATTGCTTTTTCATTATTTTCATTTTAGAGATTTAACCTTAAAAGTACTTTCTGCTGGTCCTAGATAACTTTTTTCCAATCCTCCAGTATCCACCACCAATTTTTGAACCACCACACCTGAATCCACCAGCCAAAGTTTAATCTCGTGAGCACCCGGCTCATCAATTTTAATCTTGCAGGTGGTAATATTGACAGCATCTCCTACCCATTTATTCCATTCTCCTGAATGTCTTCCTTTGTGCATAGACAGAATTTCGGGCGCATGATCATCAACAGATATACCAAAACGCAATCCCTCCTCGCTGTTATGAAAATTTAATGTAGGGGCAAGGTTTATTTGTAGGGTATGTTCTCCAGGGGTGGTAAAATAAGTATTATAAGAAAGATAATTGGCAAGGTCTTTTGAGGCACCATCCGGAGACCTTACGGGGAAACCTGTTACAGAAGATCCTGTTTTTCCTAACCCAGGGATAACCTCCCATCTTACCGGAGCAACTGTTTGTTGACCAGTGAAATGATCTGCTTCTATGGAAACATAGCCTCCAGCTTCTACAAATCCTTCAAATTCATCTGGTACAGTGAACTTATTTACAGGAATTATGACTTCGGCTTTATCTTTGCCGGATTTAACTATAAGCCTACCTTCCTGATTCCCAATAGATACTTTGGACCAATCAATATCCATTCCCAATTTAACTTCCTTTTCAATCTGGCCAGAAGAAGCAGACAATTTCAGCCATTCAGGTTTTTTTGATATTTTGTAATCGATTGGCTTTTTACCTTGGTTATAAAGGGTTAATGATCCATTTTCCTTATCAAAAGGGGTAAACGTCCTTGTTTTAAGAGACTTATCATCCGGATAAAAAGCCCCGGATTCCAAGGCCACACCCATGGCCCCTTTTGTAGGTAGGTTAATTTCTTTTACTTCTGGCATAATATCCTTTGAAGGGTCATTCCACGAAGTATAGCCAATATGAACTTGATCCATCATATGATTCCATTTTCCATCTTCCAATTGGGTATTATAATAATGAGTCAGGCCAGCATCCTTTTCAAAATGAGTTTTTACATTTTGGGCTTCAGGATTTGTTGAAGCTCTTCCCTGAAAAGCAAAAAGCTTATTTTTTGCTGCCGCATAATACATCTCATAAAGATTTGAACTGGCCAGGATGGGGAACAGTACCAATTGATAGTAGGCAGATTTATACTTTGGATTGATTTTCTTATAAATTCCCTGAGCTTTTACGGCCAAATCCTTATATTCTTTTACAAGCCGGTCAAATTCATTGTAATGTGTAAGGCTAAAAGATTCCTCATCTACCAATTCAGGTTTCCTGCGGGCATTAAACTTGGTATAGCTATCCAATAATCCAGCAATTTCAACTTTAAAGGCCGAACCAAACTGTTGAGCTGCCCAATCAACCACATAATCATGAAGTCTTTCAGCAGGCCAATTGTCCGGATTCCAGGCAAAGTCCAGAAAGAATGAAATTGGTAATTCCATGGGTTTGATATCCCCCACATTCACTATCCAAATTTTATCTACTCCATGCCTATAGGTTAAATTCATTTGCTCCCAAATTCGGGGAATATGGTTGGTATTTATCCATTTATAATTTCTAGGGCCTCCCACATAGTCAAAGTGATAATACATTCCATAACCTCCGCTATGCTGTTTTTCGCCTAACTTGGGTAGTTTACGAACATTTCCCCAGTTATCATCACAAAGTAACAGGGTAACATCATCGGGAACCCGCATTCCCTTATCATAATATTCTTGAACTTCTTTGTACAGGGCCCAAACTTGAGGCGTTTTTTTAGTAGGTTTCCCTGTTACTTCCGCAATAATTTCCCTCTGATCATTTACAATTTGTTCCAACAATTCTATATTGCTTTCCTCACTCATGGGCTCATCTCCATCACCTCTCATACCAATGGTCACCAAACTTTCCTTGCTGCCCATTCTCTCAATTCCTTCTCTCCAAAATTGTTGAAGGTTTTCTTTATTTTTAGAATAATCCCATTCACCTTTACCATGTCTGCTCCAATCCGCATGTGCTCTCATCAATGGTTCATGATGGGAGGTTCCAATTACAACTCCATATTGGTCTGCCACAACAGGATTAAGGGGATCATCTTCATATAAAGAACGTCCCCACATGGCTGGCCATAAATAATTAGCTTTTAACCTTAGGATCAATTCATACACCTTTTCATAAAACTTATGGTTAAAACCTCCAAATTTCTCCTGCGCCCAACCACTAAGTGCAGGTGCCTCATCATTAATAAAAATCCCTCTATATTGAATGGCAGGGGTTCCGGAATGATACCTACCATTTTTAAAGTATAGTTCCCCTTTTTTCTCCACAGGGACATCCGCCCACCAATTCCAGGGACTCACCCCGATCTGTCGGGACATTTCGTAAATTCCAAAAATAGTACCCCGCTTATCACTTCCCACAATGACTAAAGCTTGTTCTACTCCTTCTATTGGATCGTCGATGGTTTCTATTAGGTAATTTTCCCATTTGCCTGCCATACCAGATACATTTAGCTTACCTTCCTCGATCAGTTGGTCAATAAGTTTGCTCTTACCTATGGTTCCTATAATTAAAAGCTGTTTGGATTGGGAGACTTCATTACTTTCAACTAGTTTGGGAGACTTGTCGGTAACCGATTTTATATCATCTAAAAAATTTTCGGCTGCAATTAACACTCCTTTCTCTTCTTCCTTTTCCACAAGAATAGGTGTTATTGCACTATGGGTGACAATTGGAAATCTATTCAATCCACTTTCTGAACTTACCATATCCCCTTCCTGGCCGGCGAAGGTGGAAGAGGTTAATAAGACCAAAATGAAAAGAGCAAAAAAGACGTTTTTGGTATTTTGGTAAATTGCTAATAACATAATATGGTTTATAATTAATTTTAATTATATAATTCATCAGCTGACTTATTAAGTCCAGCAATACAATTAAGACTTCTTCAAATTTTAAATGAATATTTAACCCTTCTCATTTTTAATATTGGAAAACTTTATCAAATCAGTTTATTTTTATTTCATTCAAAATGTTGCATAGTAGTTAGGAACAATAAAAACTCAATTTGATTAAATTATCCAGAAAAATTCAGGAGAGAGACTCCCCTGAATTTCTAATGCAAAACCCTAATACTAAAACTAACTATTCAATATCCCTTATATATAAAATGCTTAAATAAAGCCGCATTGGTAGATGGTTGCAGAGTTGATGTAGCATAAGGCCCTATTGTTACCCCTACAAAACCTCCCGCTACCCTTGAGCTCAGGAATTCTCCCTCCCTAAATGTCGCCAGAGTCCTCCAAGTATCTTTACCTTTCATTTTATAGAGGAATTCGTAAATTCCTTTGTTAAATTCAACCCTTAAATAAACCTTTTCGGAGCTGCCCACTGGGTGCTCTTCAATAGAATTCAAATTACCATAACTATCAGATTGGTAAAGGCCTATCACTTTATCCCCCTCTTCACTTATCGATTTTCCAAAAAAGAAGTGATGGGTCTCATTCTGGAAAAAAAGCAATCCTGCCTTTTCTCCGGTTTTTTTGGGAGTAAATTCCATTGCTGTTTCCACTTCCCCTCTAATATGTTGCTGCCTTCTACCTATATAAGAAGGTGTTGATGTCCCCCCTGCTGTTTCAGGCCTTAGATTTAGATGAAGCCCTTTGCCATCCAGCTTGTACCACTTTTCCTGGGGTACTCTGATAAAAACCCAATAAGGTTTTAATTCCTTACTATTAAATTTATCTGAAATGGTAAAGGATCCGGATTTTGGAAAATCCTTTACCTCACCTTTTGGAAGATCTGGGACTGGATAATTGTACTGAACCGCTTCATGGTCTGGGTTTATCACTGGCCAATGGTCCTCATTCCACTCCACTGGTGCCAGAAAAGTTTCCCTTCCAATATTATAACTATCTTTATTATCGTAAGGACGGGTTCCCAGAAATACCGCCCACCAATCGCCATTTTGTGTTTGAACCAAATCTGCGTGTCCGGTTGCGGAAACAGGATTTTCGCGATTTGGATCTAAATGACGTTGAGTTAAAATGGGATTGTTTTCCCAGGGCACAAATGGTTCATCGAGTTGCTTGGTCCTGAAGATCACCTGTGAATGGTTTACACTGGTTCCTCCTTCTGCCGCACAGAGGTAATAATAGTCTCCATTTTTAAATAGGTGCGGTCCCTCAATCCATACTGGCTTTTTGGAAAGATCCACCCCCCCATTGACAATAACACGAGCTTCACCTTTAGTCTGAAGGCTTTCTTTATCAAACCTGATTAGCTTTATGGATCTATGGCCATTGTAAAGCGGTTCATTATTTGGTGGGTCGCTGTTATACACGATGTAGGAATGTCCATTTTCATCAAAAAAAAGAGATGGGTCTATTCCATTCACCTGAGGTAGCCATATGGGATTGCTCCATGGGCCTGCAGGGTCTTCAGCGGTAACCAAAAAGTTTCCTCTTTTTCCTACCAAAGTAGTAATCATGTAAAATCTACCCTCATGGTATTGAATTGTGGGAGCAAAAATTCCACGAGAGATACCTAATCCCTCCAGGTCAATCTGCTCGGGGCGGTTCAAAACGTGTCCAATTTGATTCCAGTTCACCAAATCGGTACTATGAAAAATAGGCACTCCTGGGAAATAAGCAAAAGTAGAATTCACCAAATAATAATCCTCTCCAACCCTACAAATACTTGGGTCAGGATAGTAACCCGGCAAAATGGGGTTTTCAAATGTATTATTACTTTCACCACTTGTATCTGCGAGACTTAAGTTTCCAACCCCGTTCGATTTGCAGGAGACCAACCCCATTAATAAAAGCCCCCCACAAATCAAAACGAGTATTGAAGTTGTTTTGGATTTTATAGTTTCCAACAACAGGTTTATTCCTTTACAAAACATTGAATATTATTTGTTACGATAATTTTTATCATAACTAAGAGGGTAAATAGGAGCAATACTTCCATCTTCACGATGTTCCAGCTTATGCATTTTTATATTTCTTAAATAATTCTTTCCCGAAAGCTGAGTATCATGATAAAAAATATACCATTGTCCCCTAAATTCCACTATGGAATGGTGGTTGGTCCAGCCTTGTACTGGATGTAAAATCACTCCTTGGTAGGTAAATGGACCATAAGGATTGTCCCCGGTAGCATAAACAATATTATGGGTATCCCCGGTCGAATAAGAGAAATAATAAATACCATTATGCTTATGAAGCCAGGAAGCCTCAAAAAACCTTTTTTCATGATCACCCGCTTTAATAGGCTCACCATTTTTGTCCAGGATTAGAACATCCTTTGGGTTTTCAGCAAACTCCAGCATATCCTCTGTCAGCTTGGCCACCTTTGGAGCAATAGCAGGTTCATGGTCCGCGGGTTCATCCGAAAAGGGATCATCCCCAGTAGAAAGGTATTTTCCTGTTCTCCACTTTTGAAGCTGGCCGCCCCAAATTCCTCCCCAATAAATATAATATGTTCCGTCATCATCCTGATACACTGCTGGATCCATACTAAAACTTCCCTTAATAGGTTCGGGTTGTGGTTCAAACGGACCTGCCGGGTTATCAGAAACAGCTACGCCCAACCTGAAAATCTCTTCCTTATCTTTGGCCGGGAAATAGAGGTAATATTTTCCATCTTTTTCTGCTGCATCAGGGGCCCACATTTGCTTCTTTGCCCATTTCACATCATCCAAATCCAATACTTTTCCATGATTTACCACTTCATTTTCAATTCCGTCCAAAGAAAAAACATGGTAATCTTTCATATCATATTGGTCGCCAGAATCGTCATTTTTTGCAGAAGATTCTATATCATGGGAAGGGTAGATAAAAATTTTGCCATCAAACACATGAGCAGAAGGGTCAGCTGTATACAAATCTGTCAGGAGTGGTTGATCCAAAAACTCAACAGTTTCCTCTGATGTCATTGTTTCATCATTTGAATTTTGGTCACCTTGAGAGGGATTACAACTATATAGGCCTAAAGTACATATAGTGAAAAGGCTAATGAGAGAATTCAATTTCATTTTACAGGTGGTTAAGTTTTTATTTTAAATCAGTTATAGAATCTTTTAAGGATTGTGTAATTATTTAACATCAATTTCCATTAACATTTTTTCAATCTCCTCTTTAAGGGAAAAATCATTTTCAAAAAATAGAGGATATGCAGTCCTGCCCTGAATTGGCCAGTTATTCAGCCAACTGTCACTGTCCTTTATGCCCCAAAAGGTAACCCGGCTGATTGACTCCCGGTGTTTTCGAAACAGTCTGAAGAGCTCCTTATATCTTTGAGCTAATTTCTGACGAGCCTCCTCTGGTATTTTCTCCCGGTAGGGGTCATATTTAGGTTCGTACTCAAAGTTATCATCAATATCAGCTCCCTGACGGTTAGTAGGATTGGGCAATACATCGATATCCAGTTCCGTTATCATTACCTTCAGACCCAGATCAGAAATTTTTTTGATCGATGTTTCAATCTGTGAAATTGTGGGATATTCCAGGCCAAAATGACCCTGCATTCCAACCCCGTCAACTCTTATGCCTTCTTCCTTTAATTCCATAACCATTTCAAGGGCAGCATCAATTTTTGCAGGCTTCCACATATTATAGTCATTATAATATAGCTCGGCACTTGGATCTACTTTCGCTGCTTTGATAAAAGCTCTTTTAATAAAATCCTTTCCTGCTATTTGGAACCACTTGGACTTTCGGTAGGCTCCATCATCGGTAATAGCTTCATTGACTACATCCCAACCATGAATCTTTCCTTTGTATCTTCCCACTACAACTCCAATATGGGACTCCATTTCTTTGATCAATTCTTCTTTCCCTTTAGCTCCTCCATCGGCATTCTCAAAAACCCAATCCGGAGTTTGTTTATGCCAAACCAATGTGTGTCCCACCACAAATGAATTGATCTCATTTCCCGATTGGACATAGTTGTCAGCTTGACTAAAGAAGTATTGATTAGGTTCAGGGTGCACTAATTGCCACTTCAGGAGGTTTTCAGGACTGATACTGTTAAAGTGCTCAGATAGAGTTTTTCTGGCATCACTATTTTCAAGATTTCGGGTATTAATTGCTGCCCCCACTAAAAAGTCTTCCTTGAAAACTTCCTTTATACCTATTTTATTCTCCAGAAGGGTAAATGAAACCAAAACCATTCCGGACAGAACAATAAAAAAACTAACTAATCTACTCTTGGACATAAGATCTATACATTTGGTTATGTTTGGGAAATCTGCTAAGCCAACAAAAACCGAATTGTTCGTTCCTTTGGATTAGCATTAAGACAAATGTAGATGACCATTTTGAAATAATAAAGTAGACACAAATTTACTAACAATCTGATTATCAATATTTTAAAAAATTCAATACGCTTAAATAACAATGATTTAAAGAAGAATTTTCCCTAAGAAAAAAGGTATAGAAAAGGATAAACGGGTTCATTTTTGATCATTACAGCCTTTTATAAACTAAAAAACATAATTGGTATTAACCTTTTCAAATAAAACTTCGTTGCACTTAATTCAAAGTACTGGCTATCAGTATTTTAACAAATTTTTTAGTGTTAAAAACATCATAACAGTACTTATCAATAAAAAAATTTTCCTTCTGTTTTATCTAATAGAACGGAATTTAATCCAAATGATAATCCTAAAATGGCTGATCTTATTATTATTTGTATATTCATTAATGAAATAAATTAACCCAAATTCAATACTTCCCCCAGTGAGAAAAAATTATTTCCTTCTGTTACTTTGCTGTATTTATTTTAACATAGCAGTTTTCGGAAACTCCACTAATCAGGAAAATCATATAATTATCCAAGACAGCCAGGACTATTCTGAAATAATTAAGTACATGGAATACTATGTGGACCCGACCAGTGAATTGTCAATAGAAGACATCTCAGATAGTACCTTTCAGCAAAATTTCCTTCAGGTCACCGATAACCATGTTGTTTATGGGGCATTAAATGAAAATCTATGGCTCAAAATGATAGTAGAAAACCAACAGGATGTATATGACCATTCATGGTATTTTGAGTCCTGGGGTTTTGACTTGGATGAAATTACATTTTATTTTCCTAATCCAGAGGGAAATTTCATCAGCAACACCGCTGGTTATGACTTTCCTTTTTCCAAAAGAAATATTCATCATAAAAATTTCAATTATTTCCTTGATTTAAGGCCAGGCGAAAAGAAAACCTATTATTTTAAAATCAATCGTAGTTATCCGCTGGCTTTTAATTTTCATTTACGGTCCAACGAAAGGTTTATTTCACATTCCCTAAATGAATATCTTTTATTGGGAATATACTATGGGGTTTTATTTATCATTTTCATATTTAATGTTTACCTGACCTTCAAATTAAAGGACTCCTTGTACCTGTATTTTTCAGGTTTTATTTTTGCCTGTATCTGGTTTTCTTTTGGACGGGATGGTCTGGGATTCCAGTTTCTTTGGCCGAATCTGCCAAGTTTGAATAAAATAACCGATGAATCCATTACCCAATTGTTGGTCATTCTCGCCACCCTGCTATTTTCTAACAAGTTTGTCCAAAAATACAATTCAAGCCCTAGGCTATTTAAGCTAACTTTATTAGCCATTGCCATGAAACTGGTAGTTTTTGCAAACCAGGAATTAGGATATACCTTAAACGCTATTCCCTATATTACCGTTACTTTAATTATCCTATTAATTCCATTTTTAGTAGGGCTTTATAAATTGATAAAAACCAAGATTTATTCCTGGTCTTATATCTTGGCCTATACATGTTTATTCTTAGTAATAATTCATTCTTATACCAAAACCATCACCTTATTCAATGACCCAATCATTAATTGGTATATTGTGCACCCTGTAATTTTTATTCAGGTCGTATTATTTTCTTTATCCATTTTTAATCAGATTAAATTTCTTCAGGACCAATTCCAAAAAGTAAGTCAGGAAAGGACGGAGGCCTTAAAAGAAAAAAACAAGCTCACCGATGAAATGAATAACCAGCTGCAAATCAAAGTCAAAGAGCGAACTGAACAGATAGAAAAGATGGCTACTGACCTGGCAAGCAAAAACGTAGAGCTCCAAACCACCAATATTAAATTAAGGGAACTTAATTCGCAGGTTGAGCAAATAAACGAGTTTCTAAGGGAAAACAATAAGGAACTAAAAATGAGTGTGGATGAAACCACAAAAAACCTCGCTTTGATGAAGGGACTGGATTTTGAAGATTTTAAAAAAGTTTTTCCGGATAAGGACAGTTGTCTAAAATTTTTAGCTGAATTAAAATGGAAAAATAAATACACATGTAAAAAGTGTGGCTACAACAAATTTGCAGAGGGAGCCAATCATGGCAGAAGGTGTAAAAACTGTAATTATTACGAATCTCCCACTGTGGATACCTTGTTCCATAAACTTAAATTCCCGATAGAAAAGGCATTTTACATCCTTTACCTATCCAACCGAAAGGATGTAGATCTTACTTTAAATGAATTATCCGAAATTCTGGACCTCAGAAGGGAAACCTGCTGGGCCTTTAAAAACAAGATCAATCAAGCAATGGAAAAAACTGACCATAATAAGGAACTCAGTGGATGGGAAAATTTGGCTTTGGTTCATCCGGAGTAAATCGATATTCGATAAATCCGTCAACTTTATATTCCAAGTTGAAGTTACCGATTTAACAAAAAAAAACGCTCCAAAGGATGATACGCTTTGGAGCATTTTTTCGGAAAACAAGTCACCAAATTCCAATTTCACCCCCAATTTGTAGGATTGATTTCTTAGCACTCAAGGTTGTAAAATGGTAAAACGCAATTTACACTTGCAAAACATTAAAGATCACGAAACTGCTTAACACCCTTTACCTGAAATTCTCCTTCAATCACCATTGTAGTTTCCGCATCCAAATTACCCTCAAATCCGGGCTGTTTTCCACCAACATACACCGTGAAATCACCTTCTTCAATTACTCTTTTGGATTGAGCATTGATCATAGAAAGTTGTCTGGGAGCTATGATAAAATTCACCTCCTTACTTTCTCCTGGTTTCAAATGTATACGTTCAAAAGCTTCCAGTTGCCTGATCGGTCTCACCGTAGAAGCATCTAGATCTGTCAGGTACAATTGAACTACCTCATCACCTGCCAGATCCCCAACATTGGCGACTTTCACGCTTACGGATATGCTTTCTCCGGCTTTTACCTGAGCTGGAACTTTCAGATCTGTATATTCAAAACGTGTATAACTCAGCCCATAGCCAAATGGATAAAGTGGGGTACCTTCGAAATACCGGTAGGTTCTCCCCATCATATCATAATCTTCAAACGGTGGTAAATCCTCCAGGGATTGGTAGTAGGTGACCGGTAACCTGCCCGCGGGATTATAGTCTCCAAAGACCACGTCAGCTAAGGCGTTGCCTCCTTCTTCTCCAGGATATCCCGCACTTATAATGGCATCCACATTTTCCTTCGCCCAGTTGATGGCCATGGCACTGCCAGCATTTAATACTAAAATCACGGGTTTACCGGTTGCTTTCACCGCCTTAAGTAAAGCTTCCTGTTGGGCCGGCAAAGTGATGGCTGTACGGTCTCCTCCATCAAATCCTGGCGTGATTACATCCATGCTTTCCCCTTCCAGCCTTTGGGACAATCCCAGCACCACCACGGCCAAATCCGCACTTTGGGCCAAGCTGACCGCTTCATCTATCTTGCTGACATCCGGCCTGGCCCATAGCATTTGGGCGATGGCATTGGTCTCATCACTAAAGAAAGTCACTTCAACTTCATACCTTTTTCCCTCTTCTAGGGAAAGAATATCGGTAGCATACCTTCCCCGGTGGATGGTCCCCGACCCATTGGATATTTCTTTCCCGTCTATACGTATATTCATGCCCCTTTTTGAAAACACACCAAATTCATATTGTCCACTTGCCGGAGGGACTAAGTATCCTTTCCATTTTACGGAAAAGTTGTCAATCAGCTCTTTGGAAATAGGCTGATGCTCCCAGGAAAAGTCAATTTGGTCATCTATCCGCTCCAAAACCGGTTCCCCCTCCCAGTTTAGGTTATTATAATAGGAAGCTTTAAGTCCCTGACGTCCTTCTTCGGTTTCAAAATAGGCAGAAGGAATAGGCTTCAAATTATAAAAACCCTCTGCGGGATGGACTCCTTCTGAGTACAACACCTCTGCTTTGGGACCTACTTTACGTTTTATTCCTTCCAAAAAAGTAACCGGTTTTTTGGGTATGCCATGATAATTTCCCAGAAGCGATTCCACATTATCCGCATTGGGACCTATTACCGCTATCTTTTTGACTTGATCCACTGATAGGGGCAGCAAATTCTCTTTGTTTTTGAGCAGCACCATGCTTTTTTGGGCCGCCTTTCTAGCTAAGGTATTGTGTGCTTCAGAGCAAACTATCCCAAAAGGAATCTGCGCAAAGGAAACTTCCTCCTCCGGATCAAACATCCCCAACTTGAACCTGGCCAAAAATAACCGTTTCACTGCGGTATCAATTTCTTCTTCTCTTACAAGACCATGCTCTACAGCATCAGTCAGGTGAGTATAATAATTGCCGCAATTCAGGTCACATCCTCCAGAAACACCGATAGCAGCAGCTTCCGCTTCCGAAGAGGCAATATTATGGCCGGTATGAATATCCTGAATAGCCCCGCAGTCCGACACCACATAGCCTTCAAATCCCCATTGCTCCCTCAAAACCTTATTCAATAAAAAGTCATGGCCACTGCAGGACTCCCCCCTAAACCGATTATAGGCCCCCATGATGGAATATACCTTGGCTTCTTTGACCGTTTTTCGGAATGCAGGGAAATAGGTTTCATACAAGTCCCGGTCACTCACATCCACATCAAAAGAATGACGAAGGGGCTCTGGACCAGAATGAACAGCAAAATGCTTGGAAGTAGCAATGGTCTTCAGATATTTTCCATCATACTCTTGCAAGCCCTCTATAAATTGGGAAGCCAACTCTCCGGTGAGATAAGGGTCCTCTCCATAGGTTTCATGTCCCCTTCCCCACCTCGGGTCTCGGAAGATATTGATATTCGGGGACCAAAAATCCAGTCCGGTATAAATTCCTCTTTTGCCGTTCCGGATAAATTCATGGTGCTTGGCCCTGGCCTCATCGGAAATTACCGATCCTATTTCTCTCATAAGATTTTTATCAAAAGAGGCCGCTACAGAAATGGACTGCGGAAAAACTGTGGCATAGCCTGCCCTAGCTACGCCATGCAAGCATTCGTTCCACCAATTGTATTCTGGAACTTTCAGGCGTGGAATGGCCGGCGAGGCATTCATCATCTGGCTTACCTTCTCCTCAAGGGTCATCTGGTCTACCAGAATATCCACCCGCTCCTCAAAGTTTTTATCCGTGTCCAAAAAAGAAAAATCAGGCCCGCTTTCCTGGGCTTGGATACCCATATTTCCGGCCATTATATAAATCAGGAAGCCGAGTCCCAAGAACCTTAATCCAATGGTACTAAAACAAAATCCTAATTTGGGTATTAGTGGTTTTTCTAAAGTTTTCACTTTCATTTTAAAGTTATTTTTGTGATATCAATTATCTGTTTTTTTCATCTAGTGTAATGTTAAAGCTGAATTGACAATTTGCCTTCCGACGCAGCGGACAAAGGTCTCAAAGTGACTCATAACTAACTTCCTTTGCGTCCTTGCGCCTTTGCGAGAACTTTAAAACATCATCTCATTGACAATGGTGCAAATGGCTATTATCAGTGGTTTTGCACCAACTCCTGCACTTCAAAATACACCGGTTTGGGCTGTAAGTTTTCGTCCAGCAAAAACGGAAAAGCCTTACGCCCCGGTTTGTCCAGCCAGGTTCCATCATCTCCAATGCCCCAAAACGTCACCCCTGTAATGATATCGCTGTAATCCAGCAAGACCTGGAAAATCATTCGGTACGCTTGCTTTTGTCTAATGGAAAATGCTTCCGTGTACGTCTCTGAGCCTGTCTCGTCTCCTGACAAATATACCGATACGTCCAATTCCGTAATCTGAATTTCAACCCCCAACTGTCTGTACAAATCCAATGTGGTACGGATGTCTTCCTCAGAAGTTCCTACAAACCAGTGCCCCTGCATCCCGATGCCATCGATAGGGATATTATTCTCTTTTAGCCTTTTGACCAATTCAAATATCTTGTCCCTTTTCCAGCCAAAAATAGAATTGTAATCGTTGTAAAATAGTTTGGCATCTGGATCGGCTCTGTGGGCATATACAAAAGCCGAATCAATATACGACTCTCCTATCATTTGATACCAGGGAGAATCTTCCCGATAAAAAATCACCCCATCAGGATCCCAATCGTAAAGGGCTTCATTCACCACATCCCAGGCATATACATCTCCCTTGTACCTGGACACAACGGTAGTGATATGTTCTTCCAGTTGATCCAAGGCTATTTCCTTTGATAAAAGCGCTCCATCTTCATCATAAAACATCCAGTCCGAAGTCTGGGCGTGCCAGGTCAGGCAGTGTCCCCTGACCTTGATATTGTGCTTCCTGGCAAATTGCACTATCTTATCGGCATTGTCCCAGGTAAACGTTCCTTTATTGCCTTGCAAATGATCCGGCTTCATGACGTTCTCCGCTGTCACACTGGAAAAGTGTTCCAGTAGTGCTTCCCCATGCGCCGTATTGGGATCCGCATGCTGAGGGGTGATCGCTGCTCCAATAGGGAAATAATCTTTGAACAGTTCTTTTAGCGGAACAGCCACCACTTCTTCTTCATTTGGAGGCTGATGGTCATCATTGGGATCCGGCTGACCATCCAAGTCCGGTTGCATCTCCTCAGAAGGGTTACAACTGAATATAAATAGACTTAAAGCAATAAAAGTCCAAAAATTAAGTCCAAGTTTTTTCATAGAATAGGTTTGTTTTGAGTTTAGGTTAATAAATTGACGTTAGAATGGACTGGGGAAATATTCTGCCCGTATTCGTTTTAATTTCTAACACAAATTCGGCCCATAAGACTTATAGCGGACGTTAAATTTGTTTCTGTTAGCAAAATCCCACCATTGTAATCAATCCATACTTCGTCACTTTTTTGCTGCAGGTCAAAAAGTGACCAAAAAATCCTGCCGTGGTGTATCTATCGGGCTAAAATTAAAGCCCTCGCTCATGCAGACAAACTCCTCCTGTTTAGCTGCCAATCACCTTTTCGGCAGCAATTCGTCAAACAAGCCTGCCTTTTTGCTTACCCGCTTCTTTAATTTCTTAACGCCCAATACCTGCAAGGCTGATCCACTTAAACATCATCTCAGGGAAAGGGGTATTATTTTCTTTTTGTCTTTTGACCAAATCAAAGATCTTGTTCCTTTTCCAGCCAAAAATAGAATTGTAATCATTGTAAAACAGTTTGGCATCTGGATCGGCTCTGTGGGCATATACAAAAGCCGAATCAATATACGCTTCTCCTATCATTTGGTACCTGGGAGAATCTTCCCGGTAAAAGATCACCCCGTCAGGACCCAATCGTAAAGGGCGTTCGGTATATGTTTTTCCGTCTCCGCTTTTCAGTTTTCACCTGTCATCTCCCTTCAGAAAGCCGTTCACATCCAACCAGTGCATAAAAGCCTCAAACCAACGATTGCTGGTACGATCGGGGTTTCCCAGGCCGAAACCATGACCTCCATTTTGGTAAAGGTGAAACTCTACTGGTATACCAGCTTCATACCAGGAGCGGACCACACCAAATTGCCCGTTGAACAGAAAATCATCGCTGGCAATTACATTGAACATAGGAGGCGCATCCTCTGGAACATCTACTTCTCCCATCCCCCCATAGACCGGACCGATAAAGGCCAAATCCATGGTCTCTGAGTTGAGTGTGCAGTGCATGGTAAGTCCGGCACCTGCCGAAAAGCCAATCATGCCTATCCTGTCTATATCTACTCCCCACTCTTCTGCGCGCTCAACAATCATGGCATAGGCGGCTTCTGCATCTTCGAGTTGATCGGACAGGTTCCTGCGAGGTCGCGGAGGGGTTTCTCCGTCTTGTGTCGCTTTGGATGCTTCGCCAAAGGCTCTATTCATGGAATTACTGAAGTCTTCCAAGGATTCGGGGGTCGGATGCAGCCTGTATTTGAGAACAAATGCCGTGATCCCCTGCTCAGCTAGAGCTTCTGCCACTTCCCAGCCTTCGTTATCCATTGAAAGCCATCTAAACCCTCCCCCGGGCGCTACGATCACTGTAGCACCGTTACCCTTGCCAGGTTCAGGAAAGAAAGGGGTTAGGGTGGCGTTACTGATATTTCTGGCCATCGGGTCGCCCCATTGACGAAACCAGGTCTCTTGAGAAGGTTGGTCTTCTACACCACCTGTACCCAATGGGATAGCATTGGGTTCCTCCGGGTTATCAAGTGGATAAATGATCCCCTCCTGCGCCATTGTAGCTTTGGCACAAAAAAGTAATACACCTGCAACGACAGTTTTAGCAAAGGTTTTCATTATATACAACATTATCAAGTTATTTAAATAGGTTAAAATTAATCGATTGTATCATTGGACGTGAACTCATACAAGTCTGGATTATCAAAGTCCCTTCCATTAAGCCGATAGGCAAATTCATAATCCACCCTGGTCTTCACCTGCCCTTGGGCTGTCCTCCACATTACTTTTCCATTACCACCGTAGTAATGCTCTTGGCTGGAAGTGCCACTATTACGGTCTCCTCTCCCAATGTCAACTCGGCCTTTTCCTGCTCCTTGAATACGGATGTGGTATAGGAAACTGCTTGGGTAATCCCTTCCGGCAAATCCAACAGGACTTCAGGAATGGCATTTTCTTCCCAGTTAATCATTACCACCACAACTTTTCCTTCTCCATCATATGCGGTGATTCCCAGATCTGCATCGGTTCCACTAACAGTCGCACTGATTCTTTCGTATCCTGGCCGCACATATTTGGCAAACTGCGCCATTGCATGGCCTCTGCGTAAGGTTTCTTCCCTTGTGGTACCTTGCTCACCATCACCCAAAAAGGAATAAAACCTCCTGATATACCACCAGATATAGGCATTCCAATTGGAGGTCATGGCACCATGAATGGTTTCCAGCATCCCCATGGATTCTTCCCAAATGGCCACTTCCTCGGTATTCCAGTTATCGATGTCCACTCCACTGTTTTGGTTCATCAGGTATTCCGTCATCCATACTTCTATGCCTTTTTCCTCCGCCAGAGGATAAGGAGCTAAACCGGACCCGTAAATATGCCCTGATACAATGTCCAGGTTTTCCAAAGCTTCCGGATCATTGAGTATCTGGTCGGTATAGGATTGTTTGAAGTTAAATGATTCGGCAGCAGTCAATTAGGCTCCTTGGATAGCGTCTCCGTGGTTTTTGATGAAATCATACACCTGATCAGCCGTCCAGTCACAGGATTCGTAGCTTACCTGAATATCCGGTTCATTCTGAATGGAAACCACATCCACCGGAGCTCCTTCACCGGCCATAAACTGGACAAAATCATTAAGGTATTCAGCATAATCGGCATAATGTGCTTCCAAAAGGTGGCCTCCAATAAGTTCATTATTATTTTTAAATGCCGCAGGTGGAGACCATGGGGAAGCGATGATTTTCGCACCATATTTCCGGGCTTCTTTTACCGTTTCTACCAAGGCAGACCAGTCTTCTCTAACTGGGGAAAGCCTTACCCGGTAAATGGAAAGCCCCAATTCTCCCGGCCCTGTACCAAAGGCCAGCCTGATCTCTTCGGCATTCAAATAATCAAAACCCCACATCATATTGCCGCCGCCAAAACCGGATATGGTCTGAAAACGGGTATTGGGATCGAGCTGAACCATCACCGGATCAATTTCTTTAGCGGCCTGTGTCAGTACAACAGAATGCCTAATATCCTCATCCAAAGACCGCAGTTCTAATCGCACTACATTTTGGATTGGCTGGGGATTATCTTTGAAACGGATATTTACCGCAGTACTGGTAGCCCCAATGGAAGAATTGCCGGCAGTTCTTGGCGTGATCTGATCGATAAAATCCTCACCTTCCAGCACTTCCTCCACCCGGATATTCCATTGGGTATAAGCCCAATCCACATTCAACGTAACACTGCCCCCATTTGCTGGCAACTCTTCTTCGGATAAAGTCACCACGTCCCATGCAAGTAGGCCTACTTTATCCACTTTGTCAGTATCCTCCACACAGGACAACATCATAAAGAAAGTGAGGACGTAAGGTCCCCACCTTCTAAGGTTGGTCGGTTTAAATAGGTATTTCATGGCTTAGGGTTAATTGGTTTTTAAGTTTTAAATTGGTAGGTAAACCTTCCAGGTTTAGAATTACAGACTCCTTGAAATTAGATCTTTGAACGCATAAAACCTGGAAGGTTTTTAGAAATTTCTATTCTAAAACAGGTAATGCATCATTGGCTTTGGTGGCATAAAGGCCGATTAAGTTACCCGTAAATCCACCTGCCACATTGGTGGAAAGGATATCCCCGGACACCATTCCACCCAGATTTTGAAAATCCGTTCCATTGGTGGAATAGCTGAATTCGAAATCATCTCCTTTAGCACTTACTCTCAGTGACACCGGATTTTTGAGGTCAATCTCCGTACTTGCCAAAATTTCAGACTTTACCTCCCGGTTTCTTCCTCTGCCCTCTGCTTCAGTCCGCTCCAGTAGCAGTATATTTTTCTTTCCTACTTTGGTTATTCCAAACACATAATTGAAGGCCTCACTCTGCACACAGGTCAAACCTGCCAAGTCTTTTTCCGATTGGGGCTGGTATTCCAAGGTAGTAGTAAAAGAAAAATTCTTGTGCTGCTGTCTGTGAAATAACGTGGAAGTGGGCTTCACCTCTTTGATATTGCTGTCAAAAGGTTTGATCTGCAGGCCACCTTTGGTTTTGGCAATAAAGGCTTCCCTTGGTCCCCTCAGACCGATCCAACGGTAATCCAGTTTTTCGGAAGTAAAATCTTCCACGAAGGTGAAATTACCATTGGGAAAGTATCCATCTTGTCCGGTTTTGTTTTCCACACCTTCCGGCATTTTCAGTTTGGGCTCCATAGGCACCAATCCATTTTCAAAAACAGGAAACTCGCCGGACCAATCCACAGGTAGGATAAAGGTTTCACGACCTGTATTTACCCTATTTTTATCATTAGGACGAATGCCCAAGAAAACGCCATAGTATTTACCATCAGGTCCTAAGGTCAAATCCGCATGCCCCGCCCAATCCACTTTGTTTTGTCGGTTCTGTGATAAATGCCTTTGGCTAAGAATCGGGTTGTTTGGAGCAGGCCTATAGGGACCTTTTGGATCATCACTGACAAAGATCACTTCACTGTGCCAGCCTCCGGTACCACCTTCCGCACACATCAAATAGTATTTATTATTCTTCTTGTAGATATGTGGCGCTTCGATCCAAATAGGTTTTTTAGCCAAGTTCACACCTCCATTGACAATCACTTTGTCCGTTCCGGCAATGACCTGATCCCTTTCCAAGTCATACTCCCAAATTTTGATTACTCGGTGACCGTTATACAATTCCTCTCCCTGTGCTGGCGCATCATTGTGTACAACATAGGCTTTTCCATCCTCATCAAAGAATATGGCAGGGTCAATACCCTGAAAGTTCAATTTATACGGCTCACTCCAGCCTTTCATGGGGTCTTTGGTTTTGACCACGAAATTTCCCAGACTTCCTGCAAATGCGGTAGTGATCATATAGAAAGTGTCATTATTTGGATTATATCGAATATCTGGGGCATAAACACCAGCACTAATCCCTGTATCATGCACATCCAACTGAGAGGTCCTGTCCAGCACATGACCGATCTGGGTCCAGTTCACCAAATCATTGGAATGAAAAATCGGCACCCCTGGGAACATAGCAAAAGAGGAAACCACCAGGTAATAATCATCTCCCTTTCGGGCTATGGCCGGATCAGGATAACATCCTTGAAGAATCGGGTTATAAAATTCATCCTCTGCTAAAGGATTGTTTTCATAGACCTCGTCATTTCCTTCATAAACTGCCTTCGAAAATACGGGGACGTTGTTTGGTTTCTTTTGGCTATAAGCTCCGGTCAAGGAGAAAACAGTCATCAAAACTGCTAAAATAATTGTTAATTGCTTTTTCATTACTCTTTTATAAATTGTTTGCGTTGCTTTTATATTCATTTTAATAGAGCTCCGGTCGAATGCTAAGTTGTCCGCTCGTTTAGGCTCTCGTTGCAGACCTGCCAGGTTTGTTTAATGGGTATATACAAACCTGGAAGGCCTAAGTCCTTGCTTCGGTCTTCCGCCTTCGGTCCCATTACACCTGTCATCCGGCAATGCCTCAATCCGAAAACCTCCAATAGTCGAAATACAGGATATTATTGGGTGCTTTTCCTTTGAAAACAAAATACAGGTCATGGACACCTTCCACCTGATTTACTTCGGTGGACACCAAAGACCACCTGTCATCTCCGCCCGTTAAAGGAATATTCACCGTACCCAATAGCTCCCCGTCCAAACTGTCAAGTCTGATCTCCATGCTTACATTGCCATTGTGGACAGTCCCTACCCTTGCCGTAAATTCAGCAGGACCGTTATCACGAAAATCTACCTCCTTTACTTGGGTATAGGCCTCGTTTTTGGTGGCAATAATAAAATTCCCAACTACCTCATTCTTATTGGCTTTTACCCCTTCCGACCAAGCAATGGTCTCCGCTTCATTTTTGATATAAGGATTGATTGTTCCCAAACTCTTGCTGATGCCTGCTGTCATTTTCATGGGAACAATGGTGCCGTCCTCATTGAACTTCACCTCATCAACACAGACAGACCGCGTAAAGCCGCTTCCTCCAGGCAAAGCACCATTATGGTAGAACAAATAGGTTTTCCCCTTGAAATCTACTATGCCAGGATGGTTGGTAAAGCTCCTTCCTTCTGTAGGCATCAAAACACCTTGGTATTTCCAAGGACCTGTCGGACTGGGGCTGGTCGAATATCCTATATGTTCGGGTAATGGACCTGCCGCGAAAAGCAAATAGTAGAGGTCATTTCTTTTATACAACCAGGGCCCCTCCTCATAGGTCGTGGGGCGGCGTGGATCCTCTTTGCCTTCCCGTTTGCCAAAAGCTGCTATCGTATTGGGAAACTGTCCAATCTCCCCTTCAAGAGAAATCATATCCTCATTCAGTTTCACATAATAACATACCGGGTTTCCCCACATCAGGTAAGCCTGACCATCATCATCCACAAAAACAGTCGGGTCTATATCAGCCATACTATTGCTGATCAAAGGTTTGCCCAAAGGATCAATAAAAGGGCCATAAGGGCTGTCCGCTAATGCCACCCCAATGCCGTTTTTATTGTTTCTATCGGTAATCGGAACATACATGTAGAATTTCCCGCCCCGTTCTATACACTGAGGTGCCCAGGCATTCATCTTGCCCCAACTAAAATCCTTATAGGACAACACTGCCCCATGATCTGTCCAGTTGACCATATCTTCAGTTGTGTACAGTCTCCAGTCATTCATGGTAAACCAGGTTGAATTATCCTCATCATGGGAAGTGTATAAATAGACTTTATCATTGTACACCATAGGCGCGGGATCCGCGGTATATGAGGTCTGAATGATAGGGTTTTGTGCTTTTGTTTGTAGAATACCCGTACCTGTAATAAGCACGGATATTGTGAGTATTCTGAAAAGAAATTTCATCATTAATCAGGATCTTTTATTTAGTAAATTTCCACCAGTCCAAATTGAACAAGTCCTTTTCTCCTCTAAAAACAAAGAACAGGTCATGGACATCCTTAATATCACTTACCGGTGAGGTCATGGTCTTCCATATATCACCCTGACCTTTAACATCTATGTTAACTATTCCTATTAAGGGCCCATCAATATTATCGACACGAAGTTCAATTTTCCCTCCATACAATGAAGCAACACTTACCTCAATCGCCTTTGGGCCATCGGAAAAATCCACACCTTGCACTTTGATATAATCTCCATTATGAATTGAAGTCGCAAACAACCTTTCCGCTACCTTTTTTCCTTTGTCCCAGGAAATGTTTCGTTCCCATTCCGTGGCAAATTCGGTTTTTACTCCTTCACTCCAGGCCATGGTTTCGGCTTCAACACGGTTGTATGGGTTTAAAGTACTGACTTGTTCCACATTTCTGGACCAGAAAGGGTGCTTCTGAATGGTCCCATCAGCATTGTAGCTCAATTCTTCAACACAAATAGACCGCCTTTCATAATGCTTTGACATGGTTTGTTTCAAAATGTTATAATTGAACCCAAACACATAGGACTTACCTTTGTAGTCAATAATTCCTGGATGGTTTCCGTTTGAACGTTTGTCCCCGTCCATGATCATACCCTTGTACTCCCACGGCCCAGTGGGAGAATTACTCATGGCATAACCGATGCCCTCAGGACAACAGGTTGAGGCATAAGACAGATAATAATGTCCGTTTCTTTTCCAAACCCAAGGACCTTCCTGGTAATTATCCGGAGTTGAAGGATCTTGAATAATCTCTTCCGAGTAAGAAATCATATCCTCGTTCAATTTCACATAGTAAACCTCAGGATTTCCCCAATAAAGGTAAGCCTGTCCATCATCGTCAATAAACACCGCTGGATCAATATCATGTTCACTTTTTTTAATTAAAGGTTTTCCAATGGGGTCTTTGAACGGCCCATAAGGACTGTCAGAAACTAAAACACCTATACCTACTCCACCAGGTACAGGACAGTAGAGATAGAATTTCCCATTACGCTCTATACTGTGGGCTGCCCAAGCTCCATTTTCATGCGGAACCCATTCAAAATCTTTTAGCGATGCCACCGCTCCATGCTCGGTCCAATTGACCATATCGGTCGATGTGTAGAGCAACCAGGTATGCATTTTAAAGCCAAATGCATCATCCTCGTCATGACCGGTATATAGAAAAACGGTATCATTATGGACCATCGGAGCGGGATCAGCGGTGAATTTTGTTTGGATTACCGGATTTTGGGCCTTGGCTGTCAGAAAAACTGCTCCTATCATTAATACTGATAATGTCAATTTCTTGCAGATTCTTTTCATTTCATAGATCAATTAGTGAGTTAACACAAAGCCTCCCCTTGGCTGGACCGTAACAGTCAATTCCCCATTTTTCCCAACTTTCACAGTTTGGAGTGTGGGCTGTATTTCTTTATCGTCATTGTACAAGGAGACCTCCTGCCCTTTGAGCATTGGAAGATCGATTTTCAAAGTCTTGGCAGTATTTTCTGCATTGACTCCTGCGATATACCAATGCTTGCCACTTCTTCGCGCCAGGACGCTGTATTTGCCCGGATATCCATCAATAAAGACCGTTTCATCCCAGGTAGTGGGCAGTTTTCTTAAAAGGTCCAGTTCAAATACTGGCACATCCGATAGGTTGTTTGGCGTTAATCCAAACATCTGAACAGGATTTTGAAATAGTACCCCGGTGGCCAATTGAAAGCTATCCGTGGTCAAGCGCTCTTGGCCTTGTTTATTTCCCCTGTTAAGAAATTTATTGAGCAAAATCCCTCCAAACTCCATGCTGCACACTGCATTTCTTATAAAGGGATGCAATGAGGCATAAAATGCTTCTTTCTCTCGGACACCTTGGGAAAATATGAGCATTTCCGAAGCCAGGACAGCTTCACTTCCTACAAAATTGGGATACATTCTCTCCCAGCCTCTCGGAAGTGTGGTCCCATGGAAAATCACCATTAAGCCATGGTCATTGGCATCCACCAAGATGTCTTCATATAGCCGCATGGTTTCCTGCTTATCCCCACCGAAGAAGTCCACTTTCAATCCTTTCACCCCTGCTTCCTTCAGCCATTTCATTTCCTTTTTCCTGGCGAAGGAGGTGTTCATTTTGTTCAAGGGTGTCTGAAAAGCATCATTGGCCGTACCGTTGGAATTGTACCAAAGGAATACATCCACATCTTTTGAATTGGCGTAGTTGATCAGTTTTTCCATCTTTTCATAGCCAATTCTTTCATCCCACCAGGCATCGATCAGGATATATTCAAAATCCATGGCCGCGGCCAAATCGATGTACTTCACCTGATCTTCATAATTCATACTGTTGTCCTGCCATACGATCCAGCTCCAACTGCCTTTCCCATATTGATAAGCTTGAGAGGCCTCATACAGCGGCTCCACCACATCAAAAGGAATGGTGGTTTCCACAATCGGCTTGAGCGTTTTCCCAACTGTAATGGTGCGCCATGGAGTAAAGCCCGGAAGACCTATTTGTGCCCCCGTGCTGCCAAAGCCATTATTTTGCTCCATTTGGGGATATTCAATGGTGTAAAGCCCATCCTTAAAACTGCTGAGGTGGGATCCATTGTAATTACTTCCAACCCCCGTTTCGGACAGCAGTACCCATCCATTTTCCCCGATTTTAAAAAGGCCAGGAAAAACATAGCCATATTCCGCTGTGGTGCTTTCCAAAGCCACATCCGTCACATAGCCACTTTCATAGCTGGGCGCCGTACGGGCAAAACCCGTCATCGGCTTCATCATGGAAGAGAGAAAGGCGGTAGTAGCTGAAGGAAACCTAAACCCGGTCACTTCCCGCTCCACTACCGTTGCCCTGGTATCTCCCCATTTGGGCAGTTCATACCGAAATGCGATATCATGATCACTTACCTGAAAGTGAAAAGCAATTTGCTTTCCTTCCTCATTCTTGACCGTATAAGTCAAGGTGTTGGCCTGGTACTTTACAAAGGAAGTCTTGATCTTATCTTGGGTATAATGGTTGTTGATCTCATCTGTAGAAGCATCGACAAAGCTCAAATTGGAAGTGAAATCCCCTTCATTGGTCAAAAGCCCCAAAGGAGAGTTTTCCAACATAACTATTCCCTTATAATTCACTGAATACATTGAAATTCCATCATCCATTGACACTTTCACCTCAAGTAGTCCATTGGGACTGGAGACAGTTATTTTATTTTGTGAATAGAGTGCAGTGTTTATCAACATGCAACAAACAACAAAAATTATTCTCATATTATTAGGATTATTTTTTAAATTAATGTTATTATTCCTGTAGGAAAGATCATTATTATTTAGTTCTATCAGGAACTTTTCATTATTTTCAACTATTTGGTTCCCAACAATTAAATCTCAAGTTTTCATTGAATCAATACCTATTGACCTTGCCCTCAACAGGTTCGGTATAAGCCTTTCTCATTTCACCTAACTTAGCAGAAAGAAGGTAGCCACTAAACCCAAAAATTTACAATGTATATAAATCCTCACTTGATGAACCTCCATGAATCGAACTTGAATAGTTCCCCTTCTCTTCCACGAAACACGAAAAATAAGTCATGCACACCGGTTATCTTTTCCACTTTTGTTTCAAAAGTATTCCACACATTCTCCCCCCCAGTATTTTCGATTTCGCAGACACCAATAAGGGTTCCATCCTTATCATCCAACCGGATATCTACCTGCCCCCCCAGAAGAGGAGCCACATTTGCTTCAAACTTCATCGCTCCCTCAGCAAAATCAACCCCACTTACTTGTATGAAATCCCCATTATGGATCTGGCTCACAAAAACACCTGTTAAGGTATCTTTTTTCGATTTCACTCCTTTGCTCCAGGCCATAGTCTCCGCTTCTACCCAATGAAAAGGATTAAAAGAAACGACCTGATCAGGCCCCTCTATTGACCAATAATGGCGGTTCCTTATAGTTCCGTCCGCATTGTATTGCATCTCATCCAAATCCACTGACCTCCTCTCATAGAATGTCGAAGTTTCATGCTTGAGCAGGTCATAACTATGTCCGAAAACATAGGATTCACCCTTATAATCAATGATCCCTGGATGGTTACCTCTTGTTTTTTCAGAAGCATCCATAATCATACCCTTATATTCCCAAGGGCCTGAAGGTGAATCGCTCATTGCATAACCTATGCCCTCTGGGCAACAAGTAGAGGCATAAGCCATATAATAATGGCCGTTACGTTTCCATACCCAAGGGCCTTCTTGATAATTATCAGGCTTGGAAGGTTCCTTAATGACCCCACCCGAATAGGAAATCATATCCTCATTAAGTTTTACATAATATATATCGGGATTACCCCAGTAGAGGTATGCTTGTCCATCATCATCGATAAATGGAGAAGGGTCGATATCATTCCAGATATGGTCAGTTTCAATCAATCTTTTCCCAAGTGGATCTTTAAATGGACCATAGGGATTATCCGACACCAACACCCCTATTCCTCCCCCATGCATCGGGCAATAAAGATAAAATTTCCCATTCCTCTCAATACATTGGACCGCCCACGCTCCATTATCCTGTCTTGCCCAAGAGAAATCCTTCAGTGAAGCCACAGCTCCATGTTCGGTCCAATTGACCATGTCTGTAGTGGTGTAAAGCAACCAATCAAGCATTTTGAAACCTTCAGCATCATCTTCGTCATGGGAGGTGTATAAAAATACCGTATCATTATAAACCATAGGTGCTGGATCAGCTGTAAATTTGCTTTGAATAATTGGCTTTTGTTTAATCGACTCCTGAGCCAAGCCTGTAAATGCCAATACATTCCAAATAAAAATTGTAGCGAAAATTTTAAATCTAATCATCATTAATTTATTTAGCTATTATTGTCTAAGCTCCCTTATAAGTCAGTAAGCTCGTTTCTGTATCAGTGCCTTGCTGATCCACCCAAGTGATTCTGAAAGTTTGCTCGGTCAAAAAGCAGGGTTCCCCCATTACCGAGTCAGCAACCATTTTTCTGCTGCCTGGCTTTTCTCTTAAACCTTCATCCAACTCAATGGTTAGGCGTTCATCAAATAATTGATATTTGCCAGGCTTTTGCCCACATGAAGCAATTAGTGTTATTAAGGTTAAAAAGAAAGGTATACTTCTCATGGTCTTTATTATGGTTTCAAATTGTTAATTCAACGGTTTCAGCAAGGCCGTAAAACCACCTCTTGGGAGCATCTTAACCTGGATTTTATCAGCATGCTCCACAACCATATATTGTGTAGACAATGCCTTGTCATGATCACCATCAGCAATTAGCGTCAGCTTATAGGATATCCCATTGGGTAAAAAATCAAGGTCAATGTTCTTTCGTTTTTCTCTATTCTCGGCATTGATTCCCCCAATGTACCAGACCCCTCCTCTTTCTCTGGCCATAATGACATCTCGTCCAGGATACCCATCAAGTAATTTAGTTTCATCCCAAACCACAGGTAAATCCATAAGTAAGGTTTTGGCAGCGTCAGGCAGTTCATCGTATCCATCAGGTCGATCTGCCATATGCTGCAATGCTGACTCAAACAATACTCCCAGTGCCAGTTCATGGCCATATGAGGTAATGTGGGGATGTTGGGAATTGGTAAAAGTAATCGGTGTATAGTCCATCGAGCCTACTACATTTCTAGTAAATGGAAGGATGGTATTATGTTCTGGCGCCTCATAGGTGAAATCTGGCACATTATTGTACCATTCAGCACCTCTGACCCCTTCGTAAGTCATCAGGTGGGGATAAGTTCTACCCCAGCCCCTCGGCACGAGACATCCATGAAAATATACCATGATCTCATGTTCAGCAGCATCTTCAATAATGTCCAGATAATAGTTGATCATGTCCTGCTTTTCACTTTCGAAGAAATCCACCTTCACCCCCACTATTCCCATTTCCTTGAGCTTAGAAAATTCTTTTGCCCGGTTTTCATGGGTAAGCATTCGGTCTTTGGGGGTAGCTTCAACCCAAGTGTGGTCACCTCCTGAATTGTACCAAATCAGTGGCTTTACTCCCAAAGAATGAATATAATTCAAGGCATCTTCAAGCTTGCCTCCATTACCCATGGCGTCCCATTCCCAATCCAATAGTGTATAAGGCCATTCCATTCTGGCGGCCAAATCAGCAAAATCACAAACCACCTTATAATCTTTTGTGCCGTGGTTATGCGACCAATAATTCCAAGAAACTTTTCCAGGCTGAATCCAATCGGTTTTTTGCACTACCGAAGGTGGTGAAACATCATCCACTAATGTGGACTCTACAATATCAGCAAGACTACCAATCACAATCACTCTCCACGGGGATTTCCACGGAAGTGTAACCGTGGGCTCCCGGTCTCCCTGTCCTCTTCCATTCCATTCATCTGGAAATGTCAGTTTATATTGATTACCTCTTGCTTGATTACTAAGTTTGGTACCACAATAACTCCTTCCAAGTCCCGCCTCATGGATCAAATAGTAAGCGGTACTATCAGTTGTCTGAAAAAGGGCCGGATATGCCCAATCTTGCTGTAGCTGTCCATCCTTCATCTTGCGATAGTAACCTTCATTCGCAGGATTAAACTTCTCCAGCCAGCGGGTTGTACTATCCGGAATAGTATATGAAGTAAGCTCCTCCATTACCACGAAAGTGCCTTCCTTATCTGGAAAGTCATATTGAAATGCCACTCCATCATCATATGCCCTAATGACCACATTCATTTTGGCCCCTTCAGCATTTTCAAAAAAAACTATCCCCTCATTAGCCGAGTTAGTTCGGTGTAGACGTTTACCATGAATGGCATTGTAATCCTCCTTTATGGTGTGAATGGCACTTTTCTTAATCAACTTTAGATCTTTTGAAAAATCCTGATCACTCCTTTTCAGTCCAAGGTCAATCTGGGGAATAATTTCTATGAACTGATCATTAACTTGATAGTTGACCTTTAAGTACCAGCTACCCTCTCCTCCATTCAGGTGTTGAAATATTCTTACTTTAATTTTCTGGTTTGGAGAGGTTATGGAAAACTTTTGTGCAGTTGCGAAAAAAGACACAAGAGCAAACAGGATAACCATACCCGTCCTTACCATTTTATAAGTTTTTAAGTAATTACTTAACATTTGTCTTTATTATCCATTTTAATATTCACTCTTGAGGAATTCAGCTTTTGTATTGAGGGAAATTCAGATAAGACAATTGAAACCAAAGGGCCAATATTAAAAGCTTATTATTCAATTTTTCGTGATTCATGTATTTCAAACCAGGTTCTTGATCAGCCTTTCATACTCCTTATTGAAATAGCAATGGGGCAATACTGTATAGATTATTTCTCCAGACAGGCCAAGTATGTCCGCCTGGATATTCACTGTAGGTGAAATCAATGTCCATTTCATCGAATTTGGTAAGCATAGTTTGGCAATTCCGGTAAGCGATATCCTCTTTACCTCCCATAGCAATCCAAAAAAGCTTCAGGTCTTGATTAATTTGATTCGCATTTTGACGCATAAAATTGTATTGCCCTTCTGCGATATCCTTCTGCCGCTGGGTAATCCACCCTGAACTGAACACCCCCAGATAGGCGAATAGATCGGTATTATTGATCCCTGCATAGAGTGTCTGTATCCCGCCCATGGACAGACCCGCTAAAGCTCGGCTTTCAGCATTCGCTTTAACCTTGTACTTATTTTCCACAAATGGGATAATGGCTTCCTTGAGCTCACTTTCAAACATTTGGAGGCCCCGCTCTTCAAACGCCGGAACCGGCATATTCCCGTCGGGCATAACCACTAGCATGGGTTTTGCTTTTCCTTCGGCAATAAGGTTGTCCAAAATCAAATCGGTCTTTCCCTGTTGTGCCCATCCTCTTTCATCTTCTCCACCACCATGCAGGATATAGAGCACAGGAAAATCCTCTTTTGGATTGTCATTATATCCAGGAGGGGTATAAAGAAAAAATCTTCTCCATGATCTTAAGACGGTGGAATAATACCGGACTTGTCTAATTTCCCCGTGGGGTACATCTTTTACTGCATAATAATCGTCTCCTTCAAATGGCACTTCAATCCCACTAGCCATTCTACCCATCCCATAAAATGCCTCACTTGCCGGGTCAGCCAAGGCCACACCATCTATCACAAGGGAATAATAATGGAACCCTTCACCAAGCGGATCAGTGGTCACCTCCCAAATGCCTTCGCTGTTTTTGCTCATATCATATTTTCTTCCAAGGTCAAGCTGCACTTTATGGGCTTCCGGAGCTCTTACTTTAAAAATGGCACTGTTATCCGGCAAAAGCTGTGGGTATTTCGCTCCTCTTATATTGGTCGCCGCAGGGGTGCCCAAAGGACTGTATTGATTAAATTTTGCCTGGTCCACCGGCTTGAACAATAGCCTGGAAAACATATAAAGTCCATTTTTCCATACTTTGAAATCATGCCCTCCCGGTTCTATATAATAGATATGGGGGACATCATGCTCGATCAGATACTCATGTGTTCGCTCACTGAAACGAAGAAGCCCATCCTCATCCCCACAGGAAATCCAAAGGAGATGGAGCATTTCTTTTGTTTTGGTTGGGTCAGGCACCAAATCTTCCGGACTTTTGGTATTAGGAGCGGCCGAAAAACTGCCTACCCAGGCAAACTGATCTAAATTTCCCAAGCCGAAATTCAGGGTTTGCCCACCTCCCATAGAAAGTCCTGCAATGGCACGGTGCTCCCGGTTTTTCTTGACCGGATATTCCTTTTCAATAAATGGAATCAGGTCTTTTAACAAATCATCTTCAAAGGTGGCAAAAGCCTCCACTTTGTCTTTGGCCATAATATTGCCTGTGGCCCGGTCGTCTTTCATTGCTCGGCCATTGGGCATGACCACGATCATTGGTTCCAATTCGCCCTTAGCATTAAGATTGTCCAAGATCACCTGTGGTTTCCCTCCCCGCAGCCATTCGGTTTCATCCCCTCCTATGCCGTGCAAAAGATACAAGACAGGGTATCTTTCTTTTTTCGAAAAATTGGGCGGTGTATAAACCACTGCATTCCGGACTGTACCTACAGTTTTGGAGGCATATTGGATGGTATCCAGTTTTCCTTTTGGAATCCCTCTTTGCTCCCTGTCAAATCCTTCAGGCGCTTCTTTTGTGATGTTTTGCGCCATACATGCAATCATTCCGCAAAACATCAAGACCAAAAATAAATTTATCTTTTTTATCTTTTTCATCCTTTTATCTATTAAAAGATTGGTTTTCTAAAATCGAAAGCATTTGCGCTCCATATCGTCTACCAAGTTTCCTGTATCCTGCTGCTGAAAAATGTAGTCCATCGGAAACTGCCTCACAATCTTTAGATGAAATCACTTTTGCATTGGGGATCACTTCAGGTAAGGTAGCAATGATGGAATTCATACTGGCGCATTTTCCCCCTTGCGCTGCACTGACCATTTCACCAGCCAATAAAGGAACTTCTTCTGAAGCCAAGCCCAAGTCAGCCAGTAGATTTTGATATACTCCTTTTACTTTTTGTGGCCAGTCTTTATCCCCTGTATTGGACTCCCCTTGATGAAGTAGAATTCCTCTGATGACCCCATCATTTTGTGCCGTTTTTGCCAGTTCTACCAAATGATGGTAAGGGTTTCCGTCATATTCTTTGACCATGTTTTTAAGCCAGTCAGGGGCTGTTTCCACGTAGGCTTTATACTTGTCTTTTTCAAAAAGCTCAATTCTACATCCTCCCACAGACACATTGATCACCCCTACCCGTATGCTGTCAGGGAGATTCTCCACCAAAGTCCTTCCAAAATAATCCACAGGGGTAAGCCCTGTATGGCATCTGGTCAAAGGGGGAATTGCAGGATACCAATTTCCCTTTTCTCTATTCAGGTCAGGACAATCGATAGACTGCAGCACCTGAAATCTCGGGTCCACGTCCATATCCTGTTCCTCAAACTTTGCAGCTCCTTCCATATTGGACTGGCCAAAAGCCAGAAATATGTAAAAATTCTTGTCTTGTGCTTGGCTTGAAAACCCTATGACCATAAGGACCAAGGTCAAAGGAATCCATCTCAATTTCGTGTTCATTGGTTTGATCGTTTGCTTCAATGATTAATTTGCCGACATTACCCCTTGTTGAGTTTGCTTCACTTTTTGAATGGTGCCATCTGGGTTGTAGTGCATATAGTCTACACAGATCGAACGTCGATAACTTCCTCCTGTAGGCAACACCCCATTATGGTAAAAGAAATAATCCTTCCCCTTATAACTCACAATCCCAGGATGAACCGTAAAACTATTGGGGACATTGTCCATAATTATCCCTTGATAGGTCCAAGGCCCTTCAGGATTTGAAGCGGTACAGTATTCTATCATTTCAGGTTGGGTACCGGCACTTGCATATACTAAGTAATACAGGTCTTTCCTTTTGTATACCCAAGGGCCTTCTATAAAATGCTTTGGTTTAAAGTGGTGAATAGGACCGTCCAATTCGACCATATTGTCTTTGAGCTTGGCCCATTTACAGCTTCCGTTGCCCCAATAGAGATAAGCCTGACCATCATCATCAATAAAAACTGCCGGGTCAATATCATCCCAACCATGTTCGTTATCAGTAGTCATTTCATTAACAATCAAAGCCTTTCCTAAAGCATCCTTAAAAGGGCCTGTAGGACTGTCAGCAACTGCCACTCCTATGGCCGCACCGCCGCCACTATTTTCATCCTTTTTATGAAAAGTGGATACATACCAGTAAAACTTACCATCTCTTTCAATACAATGGGCCGCATATGCATCACCCGTGGCCCATGAGAAAGACTTTGGAGAAAGTGGAGCCCCATGATTGGTCCAGTTAACCATATCAGTGGAAGAAAAAACCAACCAATCTTTCATTTGGTAATTGGTAGCATCTACACTTGCTGTATCATGGCTGGTATATAAAAAGACCGTATCATTATAGACAATCGGTGCCGGGTCTGCCGTAAAAACCTCACG
This sequence comes from Echinicola jeungdonensis, assembly GCF_030409905.1. NCBI lineage: Bacteria > Pseudomonadati > Bacteroidota > Cytophagia > Cytophagales > Cyclobacteriaceae > Echinicola > Echinicola jeungdonensis. The sequence continues at coordinate 102,896 of NZ_JAUFQT010000002.1, read as the reverse complement.
GATGATAGGGTTCTGGCCATAAGATTTCCCCAACACTACAACACAAAAAAGAAAGGTTAAGCGGAATATCTGTTTCATTTTTTATTTGCTTAAAATATTATTTCTTTATTTAAATTGATTCCAATAACGGGAGGCCCAAGCGATCCAAGTGCTCCAGTTGGGGCCAGTGGAATGGCCTCCTGCGTGTTGCCTGAATGCAATCTCCCCTTCAGTCATTGAAGTGCCCATTTCCGGAAAATCCGAAGAGGTAAATCCTTTCTTCCCCAAAAGCTCATAAACAGGACTTGCATGGACTCCGCTCAAAAACATTCCTTTGGCATCCACCCACTGTCCTTCTATAAAAGGCGAACCTGCACTTATAAACACAGGCCTTGGTGCACAAAGCGCCACTAAGGAATGGGCATCTATTGGAAGATCGTCCACGGTAAGGTCACTGGCATATTTCAGGAAATTCCCACAAAACCAATGGTATTCAGCCGATGAGGCCAAGTTTTCTACCTGCTCACCAAAGTTCCTTCTCAGGATTGATGCACCACCTGCTCCGGAAGAGCCTATAAACCCAAGCGCAAACCGGTCGTCAAATGCCATGGTAACCAATGCTGCTTTCCCATATCGTGAAGTTCCTTCAATACCGATTCTGGAAGCATCTACAACAGGATCTGACTCGAAATAATCCATGGCCCTGCTGGCTCCCCATGCCCAAGCCCTTAAGGCTCCCCATTGTTTTGGGTTCCGGAATTTGCCCTTGTTGGCCAATCCTATGATACCTGACCTTAACCCTGCTCCGTGGTCAGCCTGAATGCTGGAAGGAACCAGAATAGCGTATCCCCATCCTTTGGTAAGTAGTTGCTGTTTCCAGCGAGGTTCATAAGGAGAAATAAAATAACTATTAGGCTCCGCAGGAGGACTGCCAAATGGCCAGCGGATAAACCCAAACTCCATTACAACCGGTACTGCTTTGGCAGCTGCTGTAGGTATTCCCACCAGAAGTTCAATCTCCACATCTATTTCGGGAAAGGAAGCATTGTCCACTTTACCGATAAGCAACTTCTCGGTTACCGGATAGTTTGCAATTACTGTATCATTCTCAGCAACCACCTGCCAGGTCACAGAAGGCAAGATATCTGGAAGAGCTCCATACATTTCCGTTTTCAAATACTTGAGGATTTGGGGTCTTCTTATCTTCCACCAAGCATCATCTGATGTAATCAGGTCCCCCTCATTTGACACCAAAGGATCTGGCAAAGTATATTTCCTCACTTTAGATTCATCAGTATTTGCTGCATTAGGTGCACTGAGATCTCCGGAAGGGCCTGGACGCATTTCAGCTTTAAGTCCCAGCTTTTGTTTCATCTCTTCGTAGTCCAGCTGGGTCTGCCTATTAAGGCTATCGCGGTCCAAACCTTGGGCCTGAAGTCCATTGTCCATCAGTGACAAGACATTCAAAACCAGGATTGATGCCATTAGCAAAAGCTCCTTCCTATTCGGCCTATTTTTATTATATCGCATGATCAGTATTAGCATGTTACTATCTGATGAGGATCATTTAGCTTGAAGTTCATATTCCTTGCCTGCTTTGGTGGACAAATCGTATTCATATATTTCATCCAAAACGGGTGGCACTAACGTAGATTCAGAAGCAACCAAAGCCGGTTTTACTTCGGGAGTCTGAAAAAACGGATTGCTGTTTTTTCCAGTGGCTGGTTTAAGTCCCTTTCCAATCAGAGGAAAATAAGACCGGATCCTGCACAATCCTCCCAGCGCAGACTTGATGACTACTTGCTGAGGTTTTTTCTCCTTCCATTCCATCGCTACTTCAAATCCACCTCTGGCACGTAAACCACTCACTTTACCATCTTCCCAAGCATCGGGCAAAGCAGGCAAAAGATGAATAGCACCATCATGGCTTTGTAATAACATTTCAGCAATTCCCGCTGCACAGCCAAAATTCCCATCGATCTGAAAAGGTGGATGGGCATCAAATAAATTGGGATAGGTTCCTCCTTTCTCCCTTCCATCCGCTTGGATTGAAGGGGACAATTGGTCTTGGATCAGCTTTAAGGCATGGTTGCCATCCAGTAAACGGGCCCATAAATTCACTTTCCAGCCCATGGACCAACCTGTTGATTCATCACCCCTTGCTTCCAAAGATGTTCTTGCAGCACTGAACAGTTCTGGGCTACGATAGGGAGAAATCTGATTGGAAGGGTATAATCCGTATAGGTGTGAAACGTGTCGGTGATGATCTTCTGGATTGTCCCAATCGTACATCCATTCCTGCAGCTGACCCCAGCTTCCTATTTGCATCGGAGGCAACTTCCCTAGCTTTTCGTCAATTTTTTGTCTTAGCTCTGTGTCAACTCCCAAAATTTCGGCAGCACGTGCAGTTTTGGTGAAAATGTCAAAAACCAGTTGGTTGTCCATAGTGGTTCCTGCGGAAACCGATGCGCCATGATCGGAAGAAGGTGCATTTTCAGGTGATACAGAAGGCACCACTACTAACCAGCCCTTTTCCGGCTCTTCAACCAAAAAGTCCAAATAAAATTCAGCCGATCCCTTGAGAATGGGGTAAACGGATTCCAAGTATCCTTTGTCACCGGCAAATTCATATTTTTCAAACAAATGTTGGGAAAGCCAGGCACCGCCCATAGGCCACTGTCCCCAAAAAGCCCCATCAACTGGTCCAGTAATCCGCCAAATATCAGTATTATGATGCATCACCCAACCTGAAGCTCCGTACATATCTCTAGCCGTTTTCTTCCCTGTTTGGGATAGTTCTCTGACCATTTGAACCAAGGGTTCATTCATCTCAGTTAGGTTGGTGATCTCCGAAGGCCAATAGTTCATTTCTGTGTTGATATTGACCGTGTACTTGCTATCCCAAGCAGGCTTGAGTTGATCTGCCCATATCCCCTGTAAATTGGCCGGTTGACCTCCTGGACGGGAGGAAGAAATCAACAAGTAACGGCCAAACTGAAAGTAAAGGGCCACTAGCTGCGGATCAATTCCCTGTGAAAATTCAGCAATTCTATCATCTGTGGGCTTATTTACGGACTCAGTTTCCCCTAGATCAAGGCTCACCCGCTTAAAGTATTGTTGGTAATCGGCCACATGATCATTTAAAATATCCTCAAAACCTTTGTTAATAGCCTTTTCCAGAAAGGCATTGGCTTTTGCAGTCGCATCCCCGGAAATATCCCGGTAGTTTTCAAAGTTGGTAGCCATGGAAATGTACAAGGTGGCCATATCCGCACCGCTTACTTCTAAAGTTTTGTCATTAGCAGTTATTTCACCACCTTCAGTGACAATTTTCACCCGGGCTTCAAATTCCACACCTCCTTTGATGCCTTCATGATCACTGGAAATTCCTGTCAGGATCAATTCATCCTTGCCATTGGTGTGCAGATCAATTTGCTCCGGGCGGTTCATGGTGGCTGAAAATTGGATGGCACCCGCCTTATCCGCCCTTATTTGGGCCACAATCACCTGATCTGGAAAGGAAGACAACACTTTGGTTTCATAGTTTGTATCCCCCTTTTTATACTGGGTGGTTGCTATGGCTGTTTCCAGGTTAAGCTCTCTGGAATAATCGGAAACAGCTTCCTCCTTTGGAAAATCCAACCTTAAGTTTCCCAATGTTTGATAAGGCATTCCATTTACACCACTAAAAAACTTCTGATCGATAAGTCCCTGGGCTTCATCATACTTCCCTTCAAAAATCAGCTTTCTGGCTTTTGCTAAAGCTTCTTTGGCCTCGGGCTTGTCATTTCTATAAGGTTGTCCGGCATATAAGGTATTCTCATTGAGTTGGATGGTTTCCTTGTCGGGGTCGCCAAATACCATCGCCCCTAATCGGCCATTTCCGACCGGTAAGGCTTCCACCCATTGTTCTGCAGGCTCATCATACCAAAGCCGCAAATGGGCATCCGAAACCTCGATGCTTTGGTCCACCTTTCCGGAAGGCCCACAGGACAGGCAAAGCAATATAAAAATTGATAAAAGGGTTATTTGTTTATCCATGGTTATATGGCTCAATATTGATTCCAGTAGGCCAATGCCCGAGTCGGTGTTAAGCGGTTAACGGTTCCACCTGTTTGTTCTTTTCCAAAGGCTGAAGACCAAATTCTCAAAGCTCAAACATTAATATCAGGTCATAAATAACGATTATCGAATCCCTAATCTCGAATCAAAAGGTTACTCAATTGCAAATCATTTGGAACCCATTATATCATCTTCACTCCAATAATTCCCCCTGTTTTTCTTTGGTCTTTTCCCACCTTACCCAATCTACTTCTATAATACCTGGGCTATTTCCTTTCAAGACCAAATCCTTGATCCCTGAAGGACTATGGGCCAAGGGAACTGTGATGGATTGCCATTCAGCGTTCCGCTTCATCTCCACCTTACTGATCAACTTCCCCTCCTTGCTCCCTTGACGGATTTGAACATTTCCGCCCCGGGGAGCCCTGACCCTCCAGGTCATACTTTGGGTATTTTCCTTTCCAAAATCCACCGCATCATATTTGATCCAACCTTCCTCATTTTCCAAGACCGTTTTCCAGCCTAGAAATGGATTTGACTCATCCAAGAAGGTAATAACAGCTCCCCTTTCACTGAGCCGACTGTATCGATCCAGATGGACTTTCTCAAAAGCACTGCTCAATCCTATACCCCGATACGTAGGGGTAACTTTTTTAATTTTTCCCTGAGTATCAAAAAACAAGCTGTCTGCCCGAATGGAGCGGTTTTTATCAAAGTCTGGAGAAAGGTCATTATGGTGGTAAAACAAATACCACTGATCCCGGAATATCACCAAGGAATGGTGGTTGGTCCAGCATCCGGTTGGGGATTCATCCATGATCACTCCTTGAAACTCGAATGGCCCCAAAGGATTATTGCCAATAGCATACTCAAGCCTTTCGGTTTTGTTTTCCACATGGGGATAGGTCATATAGTAAATTCCCTCCCGTTCAAAAACAAAGGGACCTTCTTTAAGTCCTTTGCTCGGCAAATCTTTTAAAATCTTTGGTGGAGAGGCCAGTTCCAACATATTGTCTTTCAGCTTGGCCCCATAAATATGTCCTTCTGACCAATATAAATAGGCCTGCCCATCATTGTCTATCAAGACATTTGGGTCAATCCCCCTTACCCCTTTGATCGGTTGGTCTTGCGGCACAAATGGACCTTCAGGATGGTCTGCCACTGCTACGCCTATCGAGAACCCTTTTTCATTGGCATCAGCTTCTTTCTTCCTAGTGGGAAAGTAGAAGTAATATTTGCCGTCTTTTTCGATACAATCCGGGGCCCACATGCTGTAAGCTTCCTCATCGGCCCAAGGGACATTTTCCTGACTGACAATCATCCCGTGATCTTCCCATTCCGTCAAATTGGAGGAAGAAAACACATGATAATCTTCCATGCAGAACCAATCGGGCCTTCCTTGTCTCTCATCACAACGGATATCATGAGAAGGATATACATAAATGCGGTCACCAAAAACTCGGGCCGTGGGATCTGCTGTAAACTGGTCCATCACCAATGGGTTTTGTGCCATTGCAGCCGTCCCCAAACAGACCGCTACGCAGACCATCCATGTACTTTTTTTGATTATATTCTTTATGTTCATAGGCTCTTTCTCTTATTCCCCGATTTCATCTTTGACGTGGAAATAATCGAAGTCCACATGTCCGCCAGGATTTTTGGTCGCATAGTTAAAAAGGGCAAAACGGTAACCCATAAAGTGCGGAAGGGTATATTTCATGTTCAGGACATTCCCTATATCCTTCCATTCTTTTCCATCCAGGCTATAGAAAAACCTGGCCTGATCTTTTCTTGCTGTAAAATCACACTCTGCTTTGAAATAGACAGTTTCCTGATGCAAAGGGACTTCCTGTATATTTTTGGCTTCACCCGAATTGGTGTTGATCATGGTGATGGTTTTTTGACCGTTTTGGAACTTGACCCCAACCAGGCCATATTCCTTTTGCAAAAGACCCAGGCCGGCAACATCACCTTCCTTCATTCCAGACACGTCCATTTTTGTAATTCCTGTGGATTCCGGCCCAATAGTCCGCTGGGTAAGGGTGTTTTTTGCCGTTAAAAAATTCTTATCCTGCCGACCTGTGGAAATTCGGAGCCAACCATCTCGGGCTTTGAGTGACCAATTGGCTGGATCTGGATTGTGGTTCCACTGCCATACCAAAGGAAGGCTTTCATCTCCTGCTTTCCTTTCAAAATCATCTGAAGCGACAATCCCCGGAATGAGACCCTTACTGGCTGGAAGTCCATCCAAAGTTTCCGGCACTTTACCTTTAATACCCAATACCGGCCAGCCATCTTTCCATTCCACTGGCACCAGATAAGGTATCCTTCCAACCGCTCCATTGTCCCTGAACAGATAAGCATACCATTCCCCCTCCGGCGTGTCGATCAAACCACCTTGGGCCACACCTTTGTCCTGGAGCACTACCTTGCCTTCATAAGGCCCTGTGATTTTATCTGCACGATGAACAATAACGGTCCGCATCCCACCTCGGGGCCAGGAAATATTAAAGAGGTAATATTTGCCATTAACTTTAAACAGCTGGGAACCTTCTGCAGGTAACATGACATTTGGGCCTGAAGGAGCGGTAGCATTTTCGATCAAAACACGTTCAGTTCCCTCCTTTATTCCGGACAAATCCTCTTCCAATTCTATCATGTTCAGTTTCCCCCCGCCCCAGATCATGTAGATTTTGCCATCCTCATCAAAAAACAAGGTATGATCATGATAGGAAGGAGAAAATGAATGCGATTTCCAAGTGCCTTGTTCTAAATCCCTGGTGGTGAAGATGTAGGTTTTTCCCGTGGTGGAAGAGAATGTACTTAGATAATAAGTACCTTCATGAAACCTCAGGCAGCTTGCCCAAGAACCTGCCCCGTATGCATTTTTTCCATCTTCCAAATTGATCGCTTCCACTTCCCCCAAGCGGTCATAGGCATAGTTAATTAGTTCCCAATTAGACAAATCATTTGACTTCATGACCGGAACACCTGGGCTCATGTGCATGGTAGTGCTGCTCATATAATAAGTATCCCCTACCCGGATCATAGACATGTCCGGGACATCCGCATGGATAATTGGATTTTTTCCTGACTTACCCTGAGCCAGCACGGCCTGGCCCCACATAACGGTCATCAAAAAAGCTAATATCGCTAGTAAATCCCCCCTTTTTTTATTTTGATACTTTACCATGATTTTTTCAATTATGGTTTATTGGTTAGCCACCCTAATCAATTTTTCAACAACAGGCTTTGCTTTATTTTCGCGGTCAAAAAGTAAAGGATAATCTGTTCTTCCTCTTATAGGCCATCCGTTTTTCCATGAATTGGAATCATTTACCCCCCAAAGGGTTACTCTTGAAATCTCGTCTTCATATTTTATAAACAAATTAAAAAACTCCAGATAGCGATCGTCAAACGCTTGCTCAACGCTATCAGGCAATCCATCAGGATAGGGATTCATCTTATCCTCATAATCCACATTATCCGAGATATTAGCCCCTGCATCTCTATTCCATGGAGAAGGTAGTACAGAAAGATCCAGTTCGGTAACCATTACGTGGACCCCTAAATCGGAAAATGCCTGAATACTCTTTTCGAACTCTTCTAATTCGGGGTGCTCCAAACCAATATGTCCCTGCATACCGATTCCATCTATCCGGATTCCTTGTTCCTGTAGTTCCTGAACCATCTTGACAACCCCTACTCGTTTTCCAGGTTTTGACATACTAAAATCATTATAGTACAGTTCCGCCTCAGGGTCTGCTTCATGGGCAAACTGAAAAGCGAGTTTGATAAAGTCTTTGCCGAGGATATGATAAAATTTACTATTCCTGTAAGTTCCATCATCCAGTATAGCTTCATTGACCACATCCCAGGAATGGACTCTCCCCTTATAACGCCCAACCACAGTATGAATATGCTTTCGCATCCGTTCAGTCAACACTTCAGGAGATACCTCATTTCCATCCTTATCCATAAAGAACCACCTGGGGGCCTGGGAATGCCAAATAAGCGTATGGCCATGGATTTGCAGGTTGTTTTCCTCACCGAATTTTACAAACTGATCGGCCAGATCAAACCGAAAGGCCCCTTCTCTGGGCTGAAGCATTCCGCTTTTCATAATGTTTTCAGCAACAATACTATTGAAGTGTGTTTTCACTACCTTCATGGTTGCAGTATCCCTTCCCATTATTTGTGGGGCATTGAGGGCTGTACCCATCAGGAATTTTTTCTGAAAAGCATCCTTTAAGGTAGGTGCTGATTTTTCCACAGATTCTCCTGAGGTACTACAGGCAACAAAAGCCAATACCAATCCCCAAATGAGAAGAAAGCAGATTTGTTTTTGGATATATTGATTCATCTTTTACTTGCTTATCTATTTTGCCCTTATTCACTTTCACATAATTCCAATTCCTCCGCATATTCCCGAAACCAATCATGAACAGGCTTAGCACAGGCATCTGGATCAGCTCCAAAAGCAATTCCTCCATCTGGATCTCCCCGGTCGATCAGATTTTCAGGTGATAGCAGGTTCCAGCTAACATTACCTGTTTCATCAGCTAGCAACTTGAAATTGGCACCAAATCCCCAACCATTGGCCATGCCGGTGATACCACCTTTTCCCCATACACCATATTGCTCCGGTGCCCAATCAATTTCCGTCACTGCCATGGGTGCAAAATCGGCTACAGGTTTGAAATTCCTTTCCCATTGTTGTCGCAAGGTATTGGGGTCATTAAGATCCTGACCCCAATAGCCGGGATACAGATGGACGGCATAGCCGATATTTTCTCCCTCAATGGGATAGTCGGCAAATCCACGATAATGGGACTGGTATCCCGAACCTGGTATCCATAGGATGTTTTCCGCCCCATTTTCCCTGATCCTATTTACAATCGGCTGGAAGAACTGTTGTAAAGCCTCATAATGGGCCGGAGTATCGCTGCCATATTCACCATTGCTGCCTAGAATCTGTACCGGCTCATTGGCCAGTTCAAACATGACATGATCTGTATTTTTAAGGTCCGGATGTTGGGAAACATGGTTCCAAATGGTCATCAAGTAATCATAATACTCATCCCCTAAGGCTATGTGGTGTGGACAGACTCCGGGAGGACGTAAAATAATATACATTCCCCTGGACCTGGCATGGTCAATCAAGGGTACAATCACCTCATCCACTGCCGTGACAAAACGGTCAAAATCAAAGCGGGAAATGTCATTTTCCGGGATAGGTTCTCCAGGTGTATTGGACCAATATGGGTCAATATGCAAGCGGACATAATTCAGGTACCAGCCCTCTTCATCACCTGCGGAAAGTTTATCCATGACAGACTTATTATAGTTCAGGCACCCTTCCACATCATAATTATTCCAACGCCATTCTCCCACATGCCCTCCATTGAACCAAGGACTGGGTGTCATGGCCACTCCATGAAGGTTTACGGAATTGCCGCAGGGATCCATTAGAAACCTGCCTTCTACATGCAATTGAGGGGTGGGGTTGGGCCAGGAAATGGTCTGGATTTCTTTCGCTTCTTCCTTCTGGCCCTCTGGTACAGGCTCCTCCGTGGTGCTACACCCCATAAAAAGACATAGCAATATCAGGATGCCCATATAAGAGGCATTTTTCATATCCATTGAAATTAAAATGAAAGTTTTTTCAAACGACAAAAAAAGCCAGTGATAGCACAATGGCATATCACCGGCTTACCCCCTAATTATAATCCTTGAAGGCCTTCTAAGAAACCAACATAGGCTGGTTTTCTATCAAAGTTAACATTCCAAAGCCCTTGATGCTCTCCAGGAAGCCAGGAGGCATTGTCAGGACTGTCAGTAATGCCCCACACCGTAATGCCATATTGCTGTGCTTTTGGAACATATTCATTATAGGTATCCACTACATATTTATACATTTCAGCTTGCTGTTGAAGCATTTCAGGTGTAGGGTTACCTGAATTTATCCTCACATCCAGTTCTGAAACTTTAATCAGCTTTCCAGTTGCAGCCAACATTTCAAACATCTTGGCGATATTTTGCTTGTTGGAATCAATGCCAATATGCATTTGTGTACCTATTCCATCTACCTGTGCATCTTTGCTTTCCAGATAGGCGACATAGTCGATAATCCCTTGGCATTTATCAAGATTATACTCAAGATTATAGTCGTTGATAAAGTGAAGGTCGTCAGGATTACCATATTCCCTGGCCCATTGAAAAGCCTTGACCGCATAATCCTTGCCCAGATAGTCCTGCCAGTAAAATTCATCTGCAGCTTTATTGGCTTTACTAACTCCAGTTTTCAATTCATATGGATTGCCGTCATCCATAGGCTCATTGACCACATCCCAGGCTTTGACATGGTCAGCGCTATTGGATACCATACCGGAAATCCACCTTTCCAATTCTGAAGAAATAATAGCTTCTTTTTCTTCAGGTGTTTTTTGAACTAAAGTGGTGCTTCCTCCCGAAAGAGAGGCACTACTTAACACCACATTATCGATATAAACAGTACCTGCATATTCACCATAACTAATGATAAATCTTATCCTATCATCGGCCGTAGCGGTAGTCGTCAGCTCAACCTTGGTCCATTCCCTGGTAACCAATACTTGACCAAATCCATTGGAAGAATAGTTAGGGCTTTGTAATTCCGGCCGAATAATACCTTCCGAATCACCTTTTACCCAAAAACTCAGTTTATAGGTTTCTCCATTTTCCAATGGCTCGGCAAACCCATAGGAGGTTTGTACTTGCCAGAAACCTCCTGTAAGGGAAGGGTTGGTTACATAAAAAGCTTTGCCTTCTCCGCCAAATCCCATTCCGTCCTCAGTAATACCACGTGTGGAGTTGTTTCCCCAGCCTCCCCAGCCAGTACCGGATTCAAAGTCCCCATTAGAAATTAAATTATTGATGATTGGCTCTCCATTGGGGTCAAAAACGTACAGGTTATTGATATCCAAATAATAGGTTGTATTCGGAGAATAGCCCATATCAAATTTCAGCTTAAAGGAATCACCCTGAAAATCACTTACCCTAAATCGGATTTCTTGCCATGAAATAGAGGTTTGGAAGGTAGCTGATGGCTCTCCTGTTTCCATCCAGTCTATTTCAGGTTCGTTATTTTCCAATCCCTCAAAACTGATTCTCCCCTCACCCGGCATATCAGATTTGATATAAGCTACAATCTCATATTCCTTTCCTTCTTCAGTAGGAATATCAGGAATAGTGAATTGAAGGTCTTCCGGTGAAGACGCATTACCACCTGTGGACAGCTTTATGGCCGAAGTACCCTCGCCCATTCCTTTATTTTCCGCTATGGACACATCACCATTGGTACTATATCCGGAAAGTTCCCCTTCCTTAAGCCCCCCCAGCTCCAGTTCATTGGCAAAGGCAGGTGAATTTACGACCAAAGGCTCTAATAAACCATTCAAATAAGTGGCATTTTGGTTGGCATGCCAGCAAAGGGTATGTCCATAAACCGATATACCGGCAGATGAAGCCGCATTTAACATCGCATTTACCCCATCCAAAAGCAAACTTCCATTCGATTGTACCACTGCTCCATGCTTCATTCCATATCCTGCAGTAACTTCATGAAAATTACTGTTGATAAGTCGGTACATTACACCCTTATTGGCATATTCGGATTGTCCTACTGCACCACCAAGGATGAAATTGGGATTAGCGGTACTATCCAAGTAACTTTTTAAGGTATTATATGAATTCAATTCTTCCTGAATAGCAATACTTTCTGGCTTTTCGACCTTATATTCATCAAGAGGAACATAATCCACACAGGAAGCCATTAATGACAATGCTGCTCCCCCCAGAAAATTGATATATCTTTTTTTCATGTTAATTCGGGTTAAAATTATCTATAGGTTATTTCAGCACTGGGCTAAATGTTTCCATTCCAACTCCCCTGTCCCTAATCACCAATGTATCCACAGTTGCTACATGCATTTGGGGCAGATCAATCTCATATTCCAGGTAAACAGCATCCCGGTCCTGATTTCCCCAACTGGACTTTTCTCCATCCTTTACAAATTTTCCGTTACCACTTGCTGTGTAACCCTCATGTGCTGCAGAAACAGTACAGTTTCCTTCATCATCAAAGGATAGCAGGAGGTCGGCAGTAATATTTTCACCCCCCTCACCAGGAAATGATAGAGGGAATAGCACTTCCGAAAGAGATTGGGTTAATAATTCATTGATTTCATCATCCACCACGTTCTCTTCATGCCTAACAACCGTATCGTCTATAATATCAGGGTTCTTTCCTGAAATAATATCCCTGCCTCTTCTGAGGTAATTGCCATGCCATTCGTTAACATATTTTACAGCATACAAGGTGAAATCTTTTGGAGTTGGAAACCAGTCTTCAGCAATTGCTCTCCTTGGATTATCAACCACCGGAATACCGGAAAGCACCGAATCCGCATTCATAACCTCAGTGATTTTCACTGGTAGGACAAAAGTTTTCTTGATCGCACGTGGGTCATTGAAAAATGCGCCTGTGAGTTGTACCTCCACTCCTCCAGCAATTTCTCCCCTGGGAATGGTAACTGTCTCAGAACTTAATTGATAATATTCTGAGGAAAGGACTTCAACCTCGTCCCCTCCCTCTTCAAATAACAACCCTTCGGCCAGGGATTCGTCCACCTCAATCTGTACCGACACATCATTTGGAGAACTGTACACCCCTCCAGTGGTTACCATCAATTTAAACTTCCCTTCATTGTCCAGTGATGTATCAAAAATATCTTCTCCCATTGTAAGGGTTCTCACAGGAAACTGGTAAGCGAAATAGACCGTTTGGTAATCGAAATTGGGAAACTCCCAATCCTGGTTTTCGCATGAGGAGAACACCAAGACTAAGGCTATAATTATATATGGTATCTTTTTCATTGTATCTAAGTTTAAAGTAACTTTTATTCAAGGCTTATTTTCAGCTTTGGATTATTTACCATCCCCTATTTTGTTGGAGAGCACTGAATTTCAACCTTTCACTATATGGCACTGGCCCATAAATCATATAATCCTGATAAACACGATTTTCTACATCAATAATGGAGAAATCATCCCCATTTTCTATACGAATCCCCTGAGCGGTTTCAGTCAAATCCAAACCCCATCTTCTCAAATCCCAAAACCTGAATCCCTCAAAGCTCAGTTCCAATCTTCTTTCATTCCTGATCAATTCTCGCATGGCTTCCTGATCGCTTTTTATGGATTCCAAATAGGTGTCTCCATTGTCCGTACCAATTCCGGCTCGTTCCCGGATGGCTTTGATCACATCATAAGCAGAAAACCCAAAGGAACCACTGGCCATTGGCCCCCAAGCTTCATTGGCTGCCTCCGCATAAATCAAGAAAATTTCCGTGTACCGTATTCGAGGTTGAATGTGACGTTGTCCCGTATTGGCAACAGGGTCAAGGTTGACATCCTGGCGCAATAATTTGCGCATATAATAACCTGTCCGGGTAGAAGTTTCCACTTTGTTCAAGCCATCATTTGTATCAGAATCCAGGGCGGTATTAATAGTAGTCCCAGTCGGTCCCGCTGTACTTCCATTTAGTATAATAAATTGTGCAAGTCGACGGTCCCTATTGGCATAAGGTGCATCATCCGAATACCCGGAGGCAGGATCTGAAATTGGATAGCCATTGGCCATTGGAAAGGCATCTACCAAATTCTGGGTAGGGTTTACTAACCCGTCCCCATACAGGGTAGGTGGAAAATTTCGCGATTCCAGATTGTTGGAAGGTCCACCGATGGAGCCTCTCCAAAGTATCTCAGGTGGGTTGTTTCCTGCTCCCAAACCATCAATAACCGAAGTGTTATTGTACCAGGTGACACCATTTGGATCCAAGCCACTTACACCTCCAATGGTATTCAATAAATTTCCGGCATAGGTAGCAGCATCTGTCCATTTCGACTGATCCCCATCCAAATTGAACGAAGGACTAGCTGCCAAAAGTGCTACCTGGGCCCGGATTGCCCGCACAATTCTGCCTGAAACCAGTTGTTTTGCATCATCCCCAAACACCCGGTTATATTCACTCAACTGAGTGCCCGCTTCCCGGTACCTTGATGGCATCAACGAAGCATCGCTGATATTATAATAATCCATGGGCAGTAGATCCATTGCTTTTTCTATATCAGAATATATCTGAGCCATACATTCAGCAAATGTTGCTCTGGGAATATTGAAATCCGAATCCACGGTTTGGGGTTCAAGGAAGATAGGAACACCCAAAAGTTCTCCTTCTGAAATTCCCCCATGGGCTTGAAGCAAATAGTACATAAATAATGCTCTAAGACCATAGGTTTCACCTGTTAAACGGTCCATAAACATCTGGTTGACACGGGGGTTGGAAGCATATTCGGTATTTCCCACCTCCACCAGCATCTCGTTTAGGTATTGGATGGCCGAATTTGCACTTGACCACCTGTCCAATGGATTGTTATTGGATGCCCATTGCCCAGTAGCAATATTTAGGAATCCATTATCCAGATCATTACTCACGGCATCATCTGTAGCCATTTCACTAAATGAATATCCATTGGTAGGAATTCTTAGATAGGCATTTAACAACAGCCCCTGTATCATTCCAGGTCTTTCCCGGATGTTATCCTTGCTTTGGATATTTTCTACGGCAGGGTCAATTAGGTCGCTACAACCAGCAACTACCACCAAAGCAGTTATAATAAGTCCTATTTTTAAATTTATCTTCATTGTTCTTTTGGGTCTAGTTAAAACTTCGCTTTGATTCCAACATTATAAAACCTGGTCTGAGGAGCACTTCCAATATTCATTTCCAAAATATCCCTATTGGGAGCAATGGTTAACAGGTTGGCTCCATTGGCGTATAAATCCAATCCCTTCAAAAACCTTTCACCGAACATGCTGCCTGGAAAACTATAAGAAACCTGTACCCGGGTTAAATCAAACCTATTGGTGCTATACAACCAGAAATCAGACCCTCTGAAATTATTGGCACCATTTAAAGTCGTGAGACGTGGAAATGTGGCAGTTTCCTTAGTTCCTTCCGTCCAACGTCCCCTTACCACTTCAGAATATTTATCCTCACCATTTACCCAGAAGTAGTTATTGTTTTTCATGGCATTGGCTCCAGTACGTGCAGTTCCCAGGGCAAAAAAAGTAAAGTTCTTAAATTTGGCAGAAAGGTGTACCCCCATTGTCAAGGGAGCTCCGGACCAGCCACCTCTTCCGAGATAAACCTCATCCTGGGCATTTATTATTCCATCTCCATTTTGGTCTTTGTACTTGATGTCACCAGGTTTCACCTCTCCAAACGCTTGTTGGGGTGAGTTTTCAATATCATCTAACCCAGAGAAAAAGCCCAAACTTTCCAATCCCCATAATCCGTCCAATGGTTTCCCTATTCTACTTTGGTAATCATATTCAAAATTCTCTGATCTTTGAGTTGCCTTAGTATTATAGTAAATACCAGAAAACCCAAGGTTCCAATCCACTTGACCTATTTGTTTATTGAGGTTCAACTCAAAGTCAAAACCTGTCCTTTGGTCATTGTTATAGTTCACATAAGGGATCCAGGAAGATATGGGCCACCCTGTTACAAAATAGTTTGGGTAATTATTCCTATCCTGAAGGAAGAGCCCAGTCATTTTACTGACAAAGAATGAACCATTGAAAGTCACCAACTTATTAAACATGGAAGCATCCAGTCTTACACTGATCTCTTCCCTTTTGGGAAAATCCAGGTCGTAATTTTGCCCTCTCCTTACATCAGTAGCTGTATTATTCAGGCCATCTTTCCATTCATACCAAGATCCTTCATCGGTGTATATGCCTTCATATAGGTAATAATCTGTTATGTCCAGATCAGTATGAAGAATTCCCCCAGATACGGATAATTTCAGATTATCCACCACCGAAGAAGAAGCCATAAAATCTTCTTCACTAAGTCTCCAGCCCAATGATAAAGTAGGGGAAAAAGCATTTCGGTTACCAGGAGCCAATTTGGCACTATGGACCATTGCACCACTAAAGTCAATGTAATACTTTGATTTGTAGTTATAACTTCCATGCAAGCCGATATTGGCATTGCTCACCTTATGGTATATTCCGGATTCACCTGTTTGGAAACCATTGGCAATCAACATCGCTGAGATATGGTGCTTGTTGTCAATATGTCTCTGATAATCCAGTTTTCCGGAAAATGACAAGGTTTGCCTGAACCAGTTATTGCTGATATTTTGGGTTTTTGAACTGGCATCTTGTCCAAATTTGGTCAAGCTTGCTATTTCGTCCACCCCATTATAATTGGTCCAACTTGGCTGGTAAACAGCGTAATCATTATTGAATGAAAGGTTATAAGAAGTGGCATAATCTAGGCCAAAAAGAGAACTAAAGGAAAGTCCCTCCAGCACATTCCGCAAATCGGCATTCACCCCTGCATTAAACTGAAACTGCCTGTTGGTGTATTTAGAGGACCCACCTGCGTAACTTCCTGCAATGGGGTTGGTCTGATCCAACTGCGTCCCTCCAAGCAAATATTTCCCCTCAATCAGGTGCTGACTGTTTTGAACATAATTCCAGGCTTCTTCATCCTCTGGTGAAAGCATATCGATTGGAACCAGTGGAGTAAAACGATACGGCCTAAGGGTGGTGGATCCCCCCCAGTAATTCGCATTTATTCCCTTTCCATTATAAAATATAGCAGCCGCATCTACTTTAGCGGAAATAAAATCATTAAGGTTAAGGTCAACATTTCCTCGTATATTAAACCTTTCATTTCCATTGTTAGCAGCCTGACCAAAATTCAATACAGATCCTTCAGACCAAAATCCAATATTGGTATAATACCTTGCACTTTCATTACCCCCTGAAATTTCCATAGTGGCATCGTACCTGGTGTAGGCTTTTTGCAAATAGTCTTCTGAAAAATAATCTACATTAGGGTAGCGATAAGGATTATTTCCGGAAGCGTAATTGTAGATATCTTCTTCACTATACAAAGGACTTAGGCCATCATTTGTCCTGGCTTCATTATATAAGGCCATGTACTCACCTGATCCTAGATATTTCGGGTAACTTTTTGGTACATTTACCCCCACATTGGTTCTGACATCTATTGTTTGGGCATTGGCCACTCCTCTTTTGGTAGTGATCAACAATACACCTTTAGCACCGCGGCTTCCATAGAGAGCCACTGCGTTTACCCCTTTAAGGAAGGTGATCTGGGCTATTTCTGTGGGCATTACACTACCGATATCACGGGGAACTCCGTCTACCAAAGTTAAATAACTGCTATTACCCCATAGGTTACCATTGAATCCACCTACATATGCTTCCATGCCGTTCAAAGGGTAGGTTATGTAGTTTTCATTGATTATTTCAGGCATATTAACAGCCGATACACCCCCCATGATATCATTCTTTTCCTTAGTCTGGAAGGCAACCAGGACTTTTTCTCCTTCTAAATAAGGAAAGAGTACTATTTCTTCCAATCCAGCATTTGCTGGGATAATTTTGGTTTCATACCCTGGAGCTTCAGCCGCTAAGTAAGCATTTGAAGTCACCTCCAAATGCACCACTCCCAAGCTATCAGACACTGCGGAATATTCATCCCGATCGCTTGTGACAATTGCCCCTCCGATAGGATTTCCTGAACTTGCCCTAATTACTGGGTCAATCGTTATTTTCTTCGCATCCTGTGCCAGAAGGTGCAGGGGGAGAAGCACCATGCAAACACAGCATACCAAAACTGTTTTTATATTATTCATCATGTTTGTTCATTTAATTTTACAAGACAAAAAATTGATTCCATTACCACCCAGGATTCTGGTGAAATTCCGGATAAAGGCTCACATCAGCTAATTTTAGCGGTAACCAATAATGTTTGGAAGTAAAATTTCGTTCAATGATTACCTCTTCCCTCATGTTCACAATACGGTTTTCGGTTGGGTCCTCCGTATTGAACTCTCCGGATCGGTCAAACTCAAAAGAAGTCTTGATGGTATAAGGCTCTTCAATAAACAGCATCCATCTTCGCAGGTCATTGAACCTGTGCCTTTCGAAGGCCAGCTCCACAGCCCTTTCACGCCTTAATTCTGGCAGAAAATCCTCCACTGATCCTAAAAAATTCTCATGTACACCGACCATTCCCGCACGTTCACGGATCACGTTCACTGCTTCTACTGGAGTTTTACCAAAAGTAGAAGAAGTGGCACCAATACTGTTATATCCCATCAGGGTGGCCTCGGAATACATTAGATAAATATCTGCCAAGCGCATATAGGGAACATTGATATGTAAGGAAGATCCCCAATCATATGACCTGTCAAATCTATTGGCTGTCAACGGGGAGAATTTTCGGTTGACGTATCCTGATAGGCTTCCTGTTACAACATCCCTATAGCTGCCTCCTGAATAAAGGTTAGCATAACGATGGACTTCTTCATTAGGATCAGGAATAGCTCCTTGCACCACCTTGACACCATCATAAGCAATCCCTGCATAAAACCTAGGGTCACGCCCTTTCCAAGGATAGTTAGGGTCATACCCTGATTCAGGATCAGCTTGGGTGACATCGTCAGGTAATGGCAGGCCATTGGCCATCCCAAAATTATCGTGGACATAATTGGCTGTAGGGGAGAAGTTGGTTTGATCACCTTCACTAAGAAATAGAGGTAGATATTGTTTTGATATTCTCCAGTTTGATGAATTAGCAGAATAATAAGGAGCTCTAAATATGGCCTCTGTCCCACCAGGCAAAGCCCAATTTTGTCCAGTGGTATAGAAGTTATCATGATATTTATCAAATGGCATCAAGGCATATTGAGTCTCTCCACCCTCCACTAATTGCAATAATTCACCAAAAGTATCCGCGGCCTTCTTACAATATTCCATATTATAACTTTGGCTTCCTGTGGATACTGAGTTCATCAGGGGGCTTCCTGCCCAAAGGTAGTTTTTGCCCAGATAGCCCAATGCCATGATCTTGTTGATCCGAAGCTGGTTCTTGCCCAAGGTTCTTCTTCCCGCAGCAGTATCGTCCCAGTCAATAGGCAATAATTCCGCTGCTCTTTCCAAATCCTGCGCCACTTTATCGGCACTCTCATGATAACTCAAGCGCGGCAAAGTCAACTGCTCGTCACTTGGTAAAACATGATCCACATATGGCAATCCTCCAAAATACTGGATCAATGAGAAATGGAACCAAGCCCTGAAAAACAGCAACTGTCCTTCTATCAACCGTTTCTCTTCCTCTGTAGCATCTGTCATCAGGGAGAGATTTTCCAACCCCATATTGGCTTTTCGAATTCCATACCAGGCCAAGGGCCATAAACCTTGGTTATGATGATTACGGCCGGTATTAACTCCATTATCATCCAGCCAACCTTCACCTCCGCCATTTTCTATTTGCCATCCCCAGAAATTACCCCGATCCACATCGTAAGCAAAAGTGAATGTACCAGCAGTAGATTCTATTTCATCTTCTCCCCAATTCCAAGAACTTACCCAATTGGACAAAGTGAAATTGGGTACACAATGATAAAGCTCCTCCACATAGCCCTGGAAATTGGTGAAATTTTGGAAGGCCTGTTCTTCGGAAATGATAGATTCCGGTGTTTTTTCCAGATAGTCTTCGCAAGAGGAAACGATTAAAAACATCGCTATCCAAATGGATCCCCTTAATAGTGATTTAATATTGTTATTCATTGGATTGGCTCGTTTAGAATGTAACATTTAGACCCAGATTGACCCTTCTTACTGTAGGATAGGCTCCTTGGTAGGATGGTCCTCCAAAATTGGACTCCCTGTCATCCGGCATGTCAGTCCATAGCAGCAGGTTATTGCCATTTACGTATAAGCGCATATTGCTCATGCCCATTTTTCTGACCCAGTCCGACTGGAAATTATAAGCGATTTCCGCATTCTTTAGTCTTAGGTAGGATCCATCATAGAGGTACCTGGGACCGTAATTGTAGCTGGAAGGCTGAGATCGCCATCTCGGTAAGGGAGAATCAGCATTGGCATTTTCTTTGGACCAATAAGTACCTTCATCATATACTATGTTCAGCCCACCTGCCAAACTGGTCAGATAGACATCTCTGGTCACATTGTTAACTCCATAAAACTGAAGGAATAAGCTCAGCCCTTTATATTCTACACCTACATTGGTACTGTAGGTATTCTGAGGGACCCCTGAATACCCATAAGGAGCTGAATCGAAGCTATCAATTACACCATCACCATTAAAATCAACGATGTTGTAATTTCCGGGAAGTTTGGACATATCATTGGTATTATGCTGGGGACTTCCATATAGTTCATCCCAGGTATTATAATATCCCGCACTGATATGACTTCGGTATTGTCCCAGCTGATAGCCCGCATTCTTTTGGTAGTCAGGTCGCAATTCGGGATCATCTCTATTAATTACCTGATCTATGGCATGGGTCATGGCAAAATCACCCCAAAGCCTAATCCCGCTGTCAAAAGTGTGGTTGAGGCCTAAAGTAAGTTCGTAACCCTCAGTTTCTACCTTTCCCAGGTTGGCAGCAGGAGCGTTGGCTCCATAATAACTGGGTACAGAACGGCCGCTGGCCATTAGGATATCGATCCTGTTGTCTCTGAACCAATCCACACTACCATTGATTAGGCCTTGAAAAAGTCCGAATTCAAGCCCTAAGTTGTACTTATAAACTGTTTCCCATTTGACATTCGGATTACCAACCGAATTTTGCTGGAACCAGGTATAAGGGCTGTTTTCTCCACCTTGACCAATCACACCCATTTGGGAATTACCACCATAAGACCATTGGTCCATAAACAGGAATCTTCCCCCAATATTATCATCCCCCACTTCTCCATAAGAAGCCCTAAGCTTTAGCCGGTCCACAAAAGTGAGGTCTTTTATAAAACCCTCTTCGGAAATATTCCAGCCTAAGCCTCCTGACGAGAAAAATGCAAAACGATTTTCCGGAGAGAATTTTTCAGAGCCATTATAGGCACCGTTGTATTCGATCATGTACTTATTTTTATAATCATAAGTAGTCCTGAACACCCAATCCTCCCGGTAACTTGGTATTACACTACCAATGGCATCTTGCTGTCTGTTCATCAATCCCATCACAGAGTAATTATGCTTATCATCAATATTTCCAGCATAATTCAACTGCAACTGGTAAAAAACCCGTCTCTGTGCTCCTTGAACCGTTCCTCCTACATTGTCCCAAGTAATGGCCTCAACAAAGTCAAAACGTGTATTGCCATCCAAAAGATTAGTATAAACGGGGTTTCCGGTAACGGGATCAATCCATTTGGTAAAGGGACTATTATAAAGGTCATTTATTCCCCGATCATTTTCCCGAAAGGAATTATCCACCGCAAGGGTCCCTCTAAAATTCAGTCCTTTTATGACCATATCCAGGTCTTGCTCCAAAACAAAGTTGGTGGACAGACGGGTAGTAGTGATGTATTCAGCCCCACTGGCTGCCAAATTCAACAAGGAATTTTGAACTGCGTAATCTGAAGGTGCATATCGCCCATAAGCTCCATCAGAATATCGTGGCATAAAAGCATCCGGTGGGCTTTTATAGGCAGAATTCCAGTATCCCTCAGGAAAATCATAGGCCCAGGGAGCTTGTCGAACACCGTAAGTACCACCAAGGTTCACTCCCAATTTGGTAGAAGGTGTCAGCTTAAAATCGAGGTTACTTCTAAAATTAATCCTATTATAGTTAAAACCTGCTTGGTAGCCTCTTCCCGTATCAAATTTGCGGAACAAATCGCCTTCATACTGATAATCAATACTTGCAAAATACTTGGTAAATTCAGTACCACCGCGAATCCCTACATTGGCATTATAAGCCATAGCCTGATCTTTGAATACCACATCCTGCCAGTTTACATTTGGATACCTTTCCATTTCTTCCAGATTGGCTGGAAATCGGTACTTTAATCTCATGTCTTGGGGAATCATTTCATCCCAACTGTCGGGGCTCAATGACAATTCACGTTCAATAGCTCGGTTTCTTACCCCAATGGCATCATAGGAATCCAGTTTACCAGGCAACTTGGAAACCGATTTCATGGTAGAACTGAAATTGGCTGTAATTTCAGCTTTTCCTTCACGTCCCCTCTTTGTGGTCACTATGATAACACCATTAGCTCCCCTGGATCCAAATACGGCAGTTGCTGAAGCATCCTTTAATACAGAAATCGATTCCACTGAATTGATATCCATGGTGCTAAAAAATTCTGGCCGTTCTACCCCATCCACCAGGATCAATGGGGAGTTTCCATTCCAACTGTTCTGTCCACGGATAACAATTTGTGGCATTTCCTCACCGGGGAGACCTGTACTTGCGGTTGTTATTACTCCTGGAAGATTACCAGTCAACGCTTGACCTACATTTGAAACTCCACCAGTTCTTTTCAAAACCTCACCATCAGTTTGGGTAATAGCCCCAACAATAGTTTCTTTTTTCTGCTCTGCATAACCAACTACAACAACTTCATCCAAAGACTGCATGTCTTCCTTTAAATAAATATCGATTGTACTCTGGGTCCCAACGGTAACTTTTTGCTTTATAAAGCCCACAAAGCTAAATACGAGGACATCTCCTTCGTTTACATCGATGCTATATTCTCCATCCACATTGGTTACCGTTCCCTTGGTTGTGCCTTCTACTCGAACCGTCACACCAGGAATTGGCATTCCATCTGATTCGGATATTACTTTTCCTGTTATATTAACTAATACCATCAATGACTCACCAAAAGGGTCTGGGTTATTGGAGCTATTTTTTGTATTGGACCCTTTTGCAGGAACTTCAAGGTAATTGTCGGTTCCAGCCTTTAATCCAGTCGTCAGAAACAACTGAAAGACAAAGACTCCCAACAAAAATTTGGAAAGCAAATGAATTTGCCTTGGTATTGATCTTTCCATACTTTATTTATTATTTTAAGTAGATAAAACTTGAGATTCAGCCTATTAAATCGAACATTATTTATAGGCTTTTAGGCAGAAAAGGAATCCTTTCTGCCATCTTTCAACTACTGTTTTGGATTTTTTCATAGTTTATTGATTTTTTGGGTTATTATTTTTCACATTCCATTCTTCATCAATTAATTCCTTACCAATTTCCATCTAACCCTCCTTGCAATCGTTTTATTTTTTTTATTTAATTCCTATTTCCGGAGTGTAAATTCTGATAAAACCTTGGCCCTTTGGATAGTTATTATATTGGAACTAATAATGATGAGAATCTACCTTTCAGTGTAAATCAATCTCAATAATTATAAGGAGATTGGTGGGTGAACTTTTACCCTGGGATAATATACATCAGGACAAAAATCATATAGATGGGTAAAAAATTGAATCCACCTTTTTAAACTAGAAAAATGGATTTCATTAGAATTGTCTTTATCTGTTTTGACTTTAGAGTAGTGTTTTTTCATATTAAATTGGGTTTTTGTTTTTTGAATAATCCAAATGTATCAAGAACTTAAGTAAAAACCACTATCAGCATATTGAGTCAAAACACTGATTACCAGCACTTTAACTACATTGTTGCGTTTATTAAAAGTGTTAATTACAAAGGCAAAAGTTACTTTAAAGTGTCTGTAAAATAATATTAATACATTTATTAAAAATCTTTGTTTCACTTAAGTCAAAGCACTGTATATCAACAACTTACCGCTATAAAAAACAGATTTTATTATGAGTTTTTATAAAAATTGCGTTTAGGTTTTGGTTTAATCGGGAATGTTTTTTTAAGATCAATAAAGTCTAAACCAAAAGTGGAGAGGTAGGCACGTAAATATTAAATTTCAAGTTGGAAGATAAGATTTGGCTTGGTTTTACTGGTTCCCTACCATTTGTTATAGTTCTAAAACCACCTACTTTGTGAGCCAATTTCTTAGAGGCAGATCAATTACAACTTAAGTTAGGGATACTCTCACCTGGTAGGGAAAAAGAAAAATTTTAATTGCATTAAAAATAAGTTTATTGGCCTTCACCATTGCTTGCTGTGAAAACAATCTGGAGCTGGATATTTACAATTGGCCATAGAGTTTAAGTACATTTAAATCCAAAAACTATTAGCCTGAAACAGCACCAAAACCCACCACCTTTTGGCAGGATTTCAACTCAAACAGATTTTTTTTCTCAAAGCTTGAGAATTTCACCAATGCCCTTTAACTAAGAAAAATATCCCCGGGTGATTGCTTTTGTAAGCCGGTACCCGGGGAATATATATTGGACCTTTTCTGTATCCCTTGGTTTTTCTTAATAATTACAATTTTTCCCAATAAATGTTTTTGAGGATTTTTCGACTTAAATAAATTAAGGAACTGAGGCCCCTTCCTATTTTAATAGCGTTGGCCTCAGGCAAATGGGAATGCCTTTTATTTCGAACTGAATTATACACAAAATATCCACATACCATAAATACCCACTAATACGTTCCCCAAATTCCTCCCAAATACCTAATAACCTACCTCATCAATCCCATTTCCAAGCCTCTCAGCTCTGCCAGTCCTTTTAACCTACCGATGGCAGAATATCCCGGATTGGTGACTTTTTGGAGATCATCCAGCATTTGATGCCCATGGTCCGGGCGGAAAGGAATTGGCTTCTCCCTGTTGGCATTGAGTTTTACCAGTTGCCGCATGATTGCCACCATATCCACATCCCCATCCAAATGGTCTGATTCATGGAAATTCCCTAATTCATCTTTTTTCACATTCCTTAGGTGGGCAAAATAAACCCGCTGCCCTACTGCCTCCAAAATGCCTGGCAAATCATTATGGGCACCTGCACCCAAGGAACCGGTGCAAAAGCAAATCCCATTAAAAGGCTGGTCCACCGCTTTGATAATAAATTCTAAATCCTCCTTACTGGAAGCTATCCTTGGCAAGCCCAAAATAGGAAATGGGGGATCATCCGGGTGAATGGTCATCTGTATGCCTTCCTCCTCACATACATCTGCAATGCTGGAGAGAAAATAAGCCAGGTTTTCCTGTAGGCCTTGCTTGCCTATCTTTTCATAAATTCCAATGCTTTCCTGTAATGCTTCCAATGTCACCCCTCCTTCGGTAGGCACACCCATCAAAATGACTTCCACCAGTTCATCCAACTGCTTTTTGGACATGGATTGGTATCGATCTTCTACTTTGTCTAAAATGGCTTTTTTGTAAAAATCCTCTGCATCTTTCCTTTTTAGAATCTTTAGATCAAATACCGCCAAATCGGTCCAATCCAGATAAAGGGCTTTGGCTCCATTGTCCAGTGGCCAGGCCAAATCGGTCCTTGTCCAATCCAAAACCGGCATAAAATTATAGCAAACAGTTTTGATCCCACAGGAAGCCAAATTCTTTAGGGTCTGCCGGTAATTTTTAAGATAAAATTCACAATCCTTATTGCGGGTTTTGATGGCTTCATGTACTGGTACACTCTCCACCAATGCCCATTCCAGTCCAGCAGCCTCAATCAATTCCTTCCTTTCCCGGATCATCTCCACCGGCCAAACTTCCCCATGAGGAATTTGATGCAGGGCAGAAACTACTCCTTTTGCCCCTGCCTGACGAATGTCCTGCAAACTTACCGGATCATTTGGCCCGTACCATCTCCATGTTTGGTATAATTTCATTTTATTATATCTCTATTATTGATTATTAAATTGAGTCGAAGGCAACTTTCCATAAGGGAAATCTATTCCAGCCAGGTCGATGTACACATAATCCAACAACACCCCTGGGTCAACCCAATAAACTTTTACACTGTGTTTTCCTTTCTCTAAAGGTCCTACCTTAATTCCCTTTGTGGTTTTATTCGACAATACGTTTTCCTTCCATTCTTCACTCCTGCCATGGGTTTCAAAATCCACCACTTTAACCGGACCTTTATCTACCGAATATGCAATCCGCAATTCATTTTGATCCGTCAGTGGATGTGTAGGAATAGCTGTAAATAATATTTCAGCATCCTCTGAATTATGATGCAGGAAGAAATCATAGCTCAAATGAGAAGAATTTTCAGAAATATTATCCTCTGAAATACTTGGAGCCTTTAATGGCAAGGACTGCATGACAGCCCCACTATGTCCCAAGCCAACAACCTTTTCCCATTTTTGTCCATTTGAAGCTTGGGATTGTGAATAATCCTCCGCATTGATCACTACAAAGTGATTGCCCTCAAGGTGTTTTATTTCCTCTGGGGGCAATGGTCTTTTTTCTCCCTTGACCGCAAAAGTGAAATCCTGATTTCCGGCCTGGATCACAATTTCTTCTTCAAAATTTTCCTTCTCCACCTTCGACCAATCGATATTTACCCAAATTCTTTCCTCCAAGGGGCCTATTTGGGAAGAAATTTTTCCTTCCTGCTTGCTCACCTCAATCCATTCCTGAGATGCTTTTACCCTCCAATTAGCTTCCCCTTTTTGCTTTAAATAGACATCTAAAAAATGCTTTTGGTCTGTCCAGGAATTAAATTCCGGAAAGTCTTCATTTCCCTTGGCAAAAGCAGATTTCTCAGGGCTTATTCCTACCAAATTTTGAGCGGAATTCCCATTAGGCAATTCAATTTTCGGCTTTTGGTACACTGGAAGGTTCCTGGGGGCCATATCCATCATATGATTCCATTTTCCTCCAATCAATTCCTGATTGTAAAATTCAGTTTCATTAACAATTTTATCATAAGCTTCTTCACTCCTTGCTTTATAATTTAGAGCAGAAAGCCGATCTTCTTCTGCATAGTGCATCGCCTTGTCCTTGTAGAGGAATTTCTGATTCATCAATGAGGCTGATATTACAGGATAATAGCCTAACTGATAAAAAGCTGGAAATTCTTTTTCAGGCATTGAAGCTTTAATATCCTCAATGCGTGATTCCAGATTTTTATAGGCATCCAAACGTTTTTGGGCTTCATCACCCCAGCTTTTATGGGCATAGGCTGAAGAATATACCGGGGTGGTAGGTTCGGTCTGGCTCCAACCCATAAATTCGGGTCTCCTCTCAAAAGCCAGGTCATAATAAGTCCATATGATTTCACCCAATTCCTTTCCTTGTTTTCCAAAAATAGATTGGTACCAATCATTAAGATGTTTTTTGGAATAGCTTGGATCCTTAAAAGGGTCAGCCTGATAAGCCATATCCATAAAAAGTTCAATATTGTACTCCAATGGCTTGATATCTCCCACATTCAACACCCAAATTTCCCTGCAATCCATTTCATAGGCTTTCATCATTTCCTCTCGAATCAAGGCAGGATGGGTTGTGCTCAACCAAAGGTAATCATGGGGCCTTCCCCAGTAAGAAGCGTGATAATAAACCCCTGTCCCACCTTCTCTATTTCTTTCTTCCGCATTGCTCAATCTTCTGATATACCCATAGTTGTCATCCGGCCAAATCATGGTGATATCTTCTGGCAAATCCAATCCGGCATCATAAATATCCAATACTTCTTTGTAGGCTGTAAATGCCTGGGGAATTTCCTCAACATCCTTCGAAATATATTCTGAAATCAGGCCTCTTTGGTCTGCAATCACATTTTCCAAAATACCAGCTGCCTGATCATAACTATCCACTCCTTCCATTCCGCTGTCATGGATTCCCCTCATACCAACGGTATAAATTGCATTAAGCCCCTGGCTTTCTTTCACCCTTTTTTCCCAATAAGAATAAACTTGTTCCTTGTTGGTCTGGTAATTAAAATCTCCCATTTCATGGTGATCCCATTCATCTACATTATTTCTTAGCATGGGTTCTGCATGGGACGTTCCCACCACAATTTGATAAACCATGGCCATTTCCGGATTGCCGGGATAATGAAAGAAGGCCTTGGTGCTTGGGTGCATGGCCGGCCAGATATAATTCGCCTTCAAGCGCAACAATAATTCAAAAATCTTAGCATAGGTCTTGGGCCCAATATCTCCTGTGGATGATTCAAAGGTCTTTTCAGCCCAAGGCTGTAATCCCCAATCCTCATCATTGAGAAAAATCCCGCGATATTTAACAGAAGGAGTATTGGACACATAAGGCAAGTCTGCTAAAGTTACCCGCTCCTGTTTCTCCACCGGAACATCTGCCCACCAATACCAAGGGGAAACGCCAATTCTTTCAGAGATTTCAAAAGCCCCAAAAGCAGTTCCCCTATCATCTGAACCAGCTATCACCAAGCATTTTCCAGGATTTTCCTGACCCTTTATTGGATGGACTTTCAGGGAAAATCTTTCCCATCCCCCTTTTAGATGCTCCAATTCTTGCACTTCCTTCCCCAAAAAATTTCTGATAATTTCACTTTCAATTTTCCCGATTAAAATCACACTTTGGCCATTGGAAGGAAAAGAAGTGGCTACTATCGGCCGCTTTCCAATCACCCTTTCAATATCTTCAGATAATAAATGAGCGGAAATGGAATCAAGATCACTACCATTTTTATCATAAACAATGGTTGAGTTTTCGTTGATCTCAAAATTGACACCTTCTGTCCGTGAAATAACAGGGTTATTCCCTGCACATCCCCACAAAACCAATAAAAAAACAGGAAAAATTGTGACTTTTCGGGCTTTCAATATTTTATCCTTAAACACTTTTACAATTGGGTCGTTCATAACAGTTAGTTTTGTAAACTTTTTGCGGGCCAAATAGATGTATTTCCTTTTCTTTTAAATAAGGAACCACCGATTTGATCAAGGTTCCCTTTTTAATCCCCTAAAGCTCAATATTATTACTAATTATTGCAACCGATTTCATGTTTTTTTATGGGTTAAAAAAGCTAAATTTTGATAAAAAAATGGTTATACCAAATATAAAACGATATTGCACAATCTTTTTAAGTGAAAATATTATTTATTTAATGAAACCGATTTCATACCTTTAATATTGACAAAAATTAGTGGAATCAATATGGCTAAATAATTCAACTATTCTCCTTTAGAAAAAGATGGAATATAAAGAAATCACTATATACGATATTGCCAATAAAATCGGAGTTTCTCCAACCACGGTAAGCCGGGCTCTAAATAATCACCCTGCAGTAAATGAAAAGACAAAATCCAAGATTTTACAAGTGGCTGAAAAATTAGGATACCGGTCCAATTTTTTCGCATCCAATTTGCGAAGCAAAAAAACCCAAAACGTTGGTGTCATTGTACCCAGGCTTAACAGCTCTTTCCAATCCTCAGTAATTGCAGGCATGGAAAAAATAGCCAATGAGACAGGTTACAACTTGATTATCAGCCAGTCTCTAGAATCTATCGAAAAAGAAAAGACCAATGCAAGAACCATGTTTAATAGTCGGGTGGACGGCCTTTTGGTTTCCTTGTCCAACGATACAGCCAATATCCATCATTTTTTGCCTTTTAAAGAAAAGGGAATCCCTGTAATTTTTTATGACCGGACTCCTGAAGAAGGTCCCTTTTCCAGTGTTGTTATCGACAACACCCAGGCCACCTACAATTCCACGAAACACCTCATCCAGCAAGGTTGTCAGCAAATCATTCATGTATTGGGTAAACTTGACATAAACATATATGCCAACCGACTAAAAGGTTATAAATATGCGTTGATGGACCATGACATCCCTTTTTCCCTTGACAAGGTCCTTCAATCAGATTTAAATGAGAATTCTGGAGAAGAATTAGCTCAAAAAATCCTTCAAATGAAACCTTTTCCCGATGGCATATTGGTTTCCAATGACATATGCGCGGCCAGTTGTCTTCAAACTTTAAAAAGCCAAGGAATCAAAATCCCTGAAGACATTGCAATTGTTGGTTTTAACAACGACATGGTATCCCGCATGGTGGAGCCAAAGCTTAGCACCACCCATTATCCGGGGTATGAAATGGGGGAAGTGGCCATGAAAAATTTGATCAGCCAACTTGAAGCCCCTTCAAAAACCATCCAGAAAACCCAACAGACGGTTACCTTGCGTTCCCATTTGATTATCAGAGCTTCTTCATTGAGAAAAGGAAAATAGGCCGGAGAGTATTTGGTATATGGGGTATATGGTATTTAAGTAATCCACCATTCAAAAGTTTCCAATTAGTTGTTGGGACCCGGATCTAGAACCTATCCGAATACCTAGACCAAACCAGTTACAATAAATAATCATGGGAAACACCAGCCGCGGGACTGGGATGCAGTATTTTAGTATATTGTATTCGTATAATTTCGTCATCAATTCCATGTCCAATATCTAAAATCAATTTTCTTTTATTTCGCAATGGAAAAAATAAAATTACTTTCAATTCAAGACTATTCATCCGGCTCTATAACCCCTAACCCCATTTCACCTTGATTTATAAATTTGATCGCAGTTTAATTGTGTGCAAATTTCAATTTAATAACTGGTAATTTTTGAGTTGATTTTCAATTTACCCGAAAAATGAATATGATAAAATATAGACTGGTATTCGCTCTTTTTTTATTTGCTGTTGTATTTTCTGCTCACGCTCAGCAGGAAATCCATGTTAGCCCAAGTGGAAAAGACAAAGCCAAAGGAACCCTTAATAACCCCACTTCTATTCATCAAGCCCTTAATATCATTGCCCAAAAAAGCAAATCCATGCAATCAGATATCCATGTATATCTGCATGAAGGGCGATATCCATTGGGCTCCCCAATCATTCTTAATCAAAGCCATTCCGGAAAAAATGGTCATGATGTGGTTTTCAAAGCCTATGAAAACGATCAACCAGTAATCAGCGGAGGACTTCAGGTTACAGGTTGGGAAAAGGTTAGCGGAAATATCTACAAAGCACAGCTGGACCGGGATTCCAAACTCCGTTCCCTTTTTGTCAATGGAAAAAGAATGAGAATGGCAAGTACAGAAACCCCTGTTCCTGGATTGGGAAATTGGGGAAAATTTAACATTTCTGGTGAGGAAGATTGGGCATTTGGTGAAGGCTCAGGAATTGATGGAATAAAATTCTCCTCTTCTGACATTGGCTTATACCATAATCCAGAAGATATTGAACTGGTTCAATTTAACATCTGGACCGAAAAAATTCTTTGTGCCAGGGAATTTGAACACCTTGGCGATACTACTGTTGTAAAACTCCAACAGCCTTATGGGGCCATTGCCACTACTATGGCTTGGGCAGGAAAAATCAATTACAATAAAAACTTTGTGATCCGAAATGCCATGGAGTTATTGGATACCCCTGGGGAGTTTTACTTTAACAGAAAAACAAAAACGCTCTACTATTATAGTTTGGGCGAAGATATGTCCAAAGCAGAGGTCATTGCCCCTACTTCTGAAGGCTTGATAAAAATCCAGGGAAGCTCAACAAGTGCTAAAGCTAGACATATAGGGTTTGAAGGAATCACCTTTTCCCATGATGATTGGCAATTGATGGAAGTAGCGGGTTCACATGGATTTGCAGGGATCCAAAGCTTGGCCCTAGCGGTAAAATATATTCCAGGTGGCAATTGGCATCCTACCCAATACAATAGTACTGACGTTCCAAGAGGAGCTATTGAAATCAAAAATGCATCGGATATCTCTTTTGTGAGAAACAGGTTTGAAAAAATAAATGCTGCAATTGCCATCAATATGGTCAATGATGTCAAAAACGCTGAAGTTATTGGCAATGTCTTCCATAACAACCTGGGAAATGCAGTAAACATTGGCCATCCCCAACATTATAAGATTGGTGATGGTGACTTATTTGGGCCTGAGAAGGAAGGGCTCTGTGAAAACATCTTGGTTTCCAATAATTACCTTAGGAATATTTGTCTTGATTTTAGACAGGTGGAAGGAATCACCTCATTTTTTGTGGCCAATACCAGGTTTGAGCATAACGACATTGAATGGACTCCCTATGGAGCCATTACCTGTGGTTGGTGGTGGGGCAATTCCGATATCCCAGCCTCCACAGTAGCCAAAAACAACCATATCAGGTATAATAAGGCAGGAAACACCCATCAGGTTTTGGATGATGGAGGTATCATTTATGTGCTTGGTGAGCAACCCAACTCCACCATTGAAGGCAATTATGTATTTAATGGGCCCAGGTGTATCTATCCTGATGACGGATCTGCCTATTGGACCATTACCCGCAATGTTGTTGGAAACCCAAGTTATAAATGGATGTGGCTGCACCTTTGGACCAAAAGATGCCATGACATTGTAGCCCGGGAAAATTATGTCAAAAACAACCTCCTGATGGATAATGGGACCAATGACATCATTGAGGAAACCTATTCCTTTAGGGAAGATGAATTCTCCGGAAAAGCCCAGGAAATCATTGAACATGCTGGTATAGAAAGGGAATACCAGGATATCATTCCTGAAAAAGAGCCTGAAAGAATCAATATTTTTCCTAAAGAATTCAAGGAAAGGGACGTGTTCCACTAATTAGAAAAATAAACCGTGAAAACCACAAATAACAATAACATCAGGCCAGCCATTTTGCTGGCCTTTGTCCTTGCCCTTTTTTCTTGTTCCCCCTCCAATAGGCAAAAGGAAAACAAAGAAATTACTGAAAAAGAAGTTTTTAGGCTAGGTTATGAATTGATCCTGGAAAATGAAAAGGACAAAGAAACCTTAATGACATTTTTGGAGCAGGGAACTTCTTTGGATATATATCAATGGAAAAACCATGTTTTGTTGTGGGGATGGCCCAAAGATACTACTGGAACTGCAAAGTTGATCCATAATGCACCGGTAGAGGTCAAAACCAAATTTTACCAAGACCCTTTTTACGCTTTCAACAGGGAGGAACGCTGCAAAAATAGAACAAAGGCAGATCAATGGAAAGACTACCTACTTACTGCCAACCTGGTAGAAGACCAGGCAAAGCAGCGGGAATACCTGGATTATCACAAAACACAATTTGAAGAATGGCCTGAAATAGCAGAAGGGTTCTGCAATGCTGAATTTCAGCAATTATTGGTTTTCAGAAATGGCCGCCAGCTTTTGCTTGTAATTTCCATCCCCTCCGGAAAAACCCTGGATGAACTCAATCCCAAAACTACCGAAAACAATCCAAGGGTGGACGAATGGAATGCCATCATGTCCCAATATCAAGAGGGAATTCCAGGTACAGAAGAAGATGAAATTTGGGTGTTTTTGGAGAAAAATTGAGACCTTACTAGGCATCAAATAAACCAAGAGTGAATGGTTATGTTAGAAAAGTCAAAAGGATTATTTCACCTTTTGACTTCCTTTGATTTTCTTAGAGGGTCCTATCATTTTTCAACCAGGAACTGAACTGCTGTTTCATCAATATGGTAAGGGTGATTTTGCAATAATTTAATCACTTCGGCTCCTGCCAACAATACCGGACCATATCCATGGGCAGCATATACACTTACCGGCCGGTGATAGTAAAAAGCGGGATCGAACCCCATTCCAGTTCCCACACATGTTCCTTTCACCTGTCCCGCATCATTAACCTGTTCTGCTACACCAGACCAAGCCAATAAAGTCAAGGGACCAAACACCCGGTAATCCAACCAACCCTTGTTAATCGCTTTGGCAAAGGCATAAGTGTAAATGGCAGAGGCGGAAGTTTCCAGATAGGAATCATTCCGGTCCAGAAGTTGATGCCATAATCCGGTGTTGGATTGATAACTTACCAAACCTTTTGCATGGCCAGTAAAATAGGCCATCACTTGCTCCCTGCCGGGATGGTTTTCAGGAAGGACATCTAATAATTCCACCAAAGTCATAAAAGCCCAACCATTGGCTCTTCCCCAATGAAACTGGGGAAAATGTTCCACTCCTTCTACCCAGCCATGCATGTAAATTCCTTTTTCCTCATTAAACATCCGGTCAGAAAAGGCTAAAACCTGCTTTACCGCCTCATCAAAGTATTTGGAATCACCTGTCTTGGAACCCATTTGAGCCAAGGCTGGAACACTCATAAAAAGATCATCCAACCAAAGGGTATGTGTCAAAGGACGGTTCCTGGCCAAAGTCCCATCTTCCAGTCTGAATTGTTTGTTTATAATGAAATCAATAAAATCATCAATTATAGGGTTGAAATCAGCCTCTACCCCAGCCTTTTGGGCTTTGATTAAAGCGGCACATAAGGCACCTGCATCATCCAGGGCATGGGGGTGCATTACTTTTGGAATAGGAGATTGATAAGATGAGTTATCCTTCACTTTTTGTATTTGATGGGAATAAAGATTTGATAAAAAAGTCAACCTTTTATCTGTGTAATCCTTATATTTTTCATCTCCAGTGGCCTCAAATGCTGCCAGCATCCCTGCATAGGTAACTCCCCATTCGTAGCTAAAAAGCCGGAAATCCCCATCCACCAACTCAACTTCCGAAGCAAAATGAGACAAATCTGAAATTGTTTCACCTGAAGATTTATCTTTTAATGTAACTGGAGTTTTGTCCTCCAAATAGGAATTGATTTTACCCAAGACACTTTCAACACTTTTTGGACTTACCTTTCCATAGGGAACGGCGTAATCAGGTTGAATCAAGTGTAATGGTGTATTGCTATCTGTTTGCTTTTCTTGGGCGAAAAGGGAAAAACTAAAAAGAAAACAAATAAAGGCTAAAATGGAAATAGTTCTCCCCTTCCGAGAAGTACGTGGGAATTTATATATAGAATTCATGAATGATTTTTTTTTGTAGGTATTAATATTTTGAGGTTACAATGAAATCGGTGGGTATGGCCAGATATCAGGATATCTAAAATCTATGGAACTGATTTATAAGGGTTTCAAACAGGTCCTCCTATTAAGTCCTAATCCCTATATCGCTATTATTGAATGAATTAATGTTTTGATGATCGAATTTCAAATCACAATTAATTAATTCTCGCACCAATCGATAACCAACTTCAAATTACATAGGGCTAATCTCAATAATAGGTTTTACTTCTAATTGAGCTGCCAAATCTTCAAGGTATGTTTTAAAATAATTTTCCCTGGCAAAGCGGGGGTCTGATAGTTCCCAGGCCGCTATGGCATAATAATCCAAGGGCCTACCCTCATGTATTTGAACCTTGGCAAGGAAACTATCCATTATC
This sequence comes from Echinicola jeungdonensis, assembly GCF_030409905.1. Lineage (NCBI taxonomy): Bacteria > Pseudomonadati > Bacteroidota > Cytophagia > Cytophagales > Cyclobacteriaceae > Echinicola > Echinicola jeungdonensis. The sequence continues at coordinate 67,850 of NZ_JAUFQT010000002.1, read as the reverse complement.
TGTCCTTCTTCAGGAGCTTCAATCCAACCTTGGTAAACTTCCTTGGGAATAATCAGGGCAAGCCCCAGGTACCATTCTTTTTCATAGGTTTGTTTATCATGGGTATAGAGGATTTGAAAACCCCCTACTTCCATTCCGCGGACTTGCTTATCCGTATTAATATTGACCAAGCCAATCAGCCCTGTTTCATCTCCTTTTAGTTGATGAAAAGTAACCGAGTTTTTATAACCATAAAAACCTGGCCATATTTGGGTCTCTTCATTTACTTGATAGGTCCTTCCGGTATTTTCCGGTTTCCAGTTTTGGTAATTAAATTGCATCAGTGAGCGGATAGGACCATTGGCCAGGATTTCAAAAGTAGTTGCAACTACATTATTCAGGCTGTCCTTCTGAGTAACCCCTAACCTGGCCAATTTATCCTTAATCATTAGCGCGTATCCTCCAATGCCAACGGAGGTCCCTACCGACAAAATATCCCTGCCCCAAGCCTCCATCACATGGTAATTATCTTCGGTAACCCCATTTTCACTAATGCCCACATTTCTGGGGGACATACCACTTATTTTCTTCCCAAATACATCTTTTGAATTCCTACCATCCAGATAGTGCCTAAAGCCCACCTTGTCATTTTCCCAAGAGGGCCCATCAGTCTGATAAGGTTGATATCCCATTACCCCTGGAAGTTCATCGGGATAAAATGTGTCTTTTTTAGCTGGGCTAACTGTATCAGCCTCGGAAGGCCTAACCCCAAATCGCACATAGGTCCTTTCCTCCCATTGGGGAGCCTCATCAACCCATTTCAAAAAGATTGTTTCGGCGGAATTCCCTGGCAAATCCAATAAAAAGAACAATTCATCCCAACTCCCATCTCCATCCCTATCAGTCCTTTGGGAAGGCAATGTATCCTGGCCATTTCTAATCAATAAAACCTCCAAATTGCCTTCCTTAATTTCACCCAATTGTTCCCTGGGAATAATAACCGGTTTTTCATTCAGGTTGACAGATGAAGGGTTGGAAATGGTCAGTTCAAGATCATACTTTTCAGAGTGACTTTGACAGGAAGCCAAGCCAATGAGTAGACTAAGGCAAAATGCAATAGCCATTAGTTTATTTTTCTTCCCCATTATTCAAAAGTGATTTGATGCGTAAATGGAGTTATTCCGGTAATGTAAACATGATTTCCTTCAGTCCTAAGGCTACCAAAATGAACGGAATATTTTTCACCGTCAAGGCGGTGGATTTTCTCATGGGATTTGACGCCAGGGCCAAAAGTGATTTTGTCTCCATCCCTTTCGAAAGCTCCCTTTCCTTGAGTCAGATAATAGTTGTCCTCACCTTTCTTAGCCTCTTCAACGCCTTTCAGTTGGCCTTCCTTATCAAAACACATTTCAATGGTTACCTCCACTCCTTCCAATCCGGAAACGTCAAATAATAAATCCACTTTCCCCTTATTTTCGGTTAAAGTCACCTTGCTTTCTAGCGTTTTAACATTGCTGACTGGTCGCTTGTCAAAAGCCATTTTACTCCAAAACCTTCCATCCACGCTTGGGGTGAGTTCGTAATCACCCTCTTCATTTTGAAGATGCTTAGGGAGTGGTTGGTAATAGGGAGCTTCCAATTTTTGATAAAGCACATACTTTTCTCCATCCTTTTGAAGTCCTTCACTTCTGAAATGTCCCATATTGAAGAAATTGGATGACATGCGCATATACCAAAGAATGGCACTTCCATTTCTATAGCTAAAAAAGTTGGGGCTTACTGACCTTCCTGAAGCAATAATCAGGGGCCAATCAACTCCTCCAAAGATCGTAGCGGTAGTATCTCCGCGCCTTATCCTGGCCAAACCAGAGGTTTCAAAAACCTTTTCAAAATTGGTAGGCACTTTTTCGATTGCAGGAAGGTCTTTTTGCAGGGTTTCATTTTCCATAAAATGGAAAAGGGCTTCCTCGACTACTATTTTGTCAAAACCTGGGAACCCTTCAATCTGCTTAACAATATTGGCAAACTCCCCATTTTCATCATGGATGGCCAAAAATCTATAGTGAAGATATTGCACCACGATACTTCTATGGGAATACTGATCCTGTCTCCTTGAATCAGTGGTTACCAAATCCCCATTGGGTTCCATATAATAATAGGTCATTTCCAGACTTTTCCGGGGAGCTTCAAAAAGTTTTGGCCGGTCCAGTAACCGTCCCATAGCAATAAAAGCATTGTTTTCCACATCGGAATAATTCATACTCCTCTCTGGATAATGGCCATCCTTATCCATATAAATCCCCTCACTCAGCCACTCATCAATACGGTTGACATATTTTTTATCCGGGTAAAGCTGATTGATCCTGGCAAGGGCATGGCAGACCACCCAACGGTGATTGGGGGTGTGAACTCCTCCCACAACCAGAGCCTCCCCTGTTTTCAGGACAAACTTTTTGATTTTTGATTTTACCGGGGAAAGCTCATTATTTTTATTTTGACTAAGGATATAAACCCCAGCACATAAAGGTTCCATGATAAAAGCCGTATCCGGCGGGGATTCTAAATTTCCCGCATTGATAGTTCCATCAGGCCTTTGATTTTCTATAAGTTTATCCGTGGTATAATCCAATAAATCTACCACTTTAGTACTTTCATAAAATTGTGAATCTGGACAACAATAGGCAGATGCCAACATGGCAAAATTATAACCAAAGCTTCTTCCCCGGTGCTTGTTTGCTGCATCACCATGATCCATTAAGGCTTGAACATGTTCATCATTGGCCTTAACCATGCGATTCCATAATTCAGATTTTTCCATTCCAACAGGCCTGCTAAACCCTGGAAAAGATAAAGTTGGCATTAAAAACAAAGAAGCACCAATGCCCATGGATTGTTTCAAAAAGGTATTCCTGCTAATATTTTTCATTATTTGGTTATTTCAGTTTTATAAAGAACCTGACCATTTTCATCGAGAACATGAACCAGTATTTTTTCCTGATTGACAGAAAGGAGCATAAAACCATATGCGGATGCTGAAAATTCAGAAATAGGAACCATCCCTGCCTGCGTTTTTTCTGAAGCTGACCCAGAAATAAAATGGTGGACCCCCTGATGAGGAATCAAATGTTGCAGGCTATGATCATGGCCTGCCAAATATACATCCACCTCATTTTCAACCAACATTTCATCTAAGCATCTACGAATTCTACGGGTATCGTAGCCTTCCTGACGTTTATCGCTGCCTGTATACATAGGATGATGGCCAACAACTATTTTCCATTCCACTTTTTCCTGATCTTCAGCAAGTTCTTTTGCCAACCAGGCTTTTTGGGCAGTGGTATCTTGCCCCCTAACATTAGGGCCATATTCCAAATTGGAATAAAATTCAGGAATTAAAGGATTGGTGTCAATCATCGCAAATTTGATGGATTTTCCACTTCCATCGCTAAGATTAAATTCTTTGGAATAATATCTGGAAGGCATCACCCAACGTCTACTAATATCCGAATAAGCTATCTGTGCATCGGGATCCCCCATATAATCATGGTTACCCAGTACTACAAACCATTCTCTTTGGAGTGCAAAGTCGGTATATATGTCCTCCAATGAATATTTCCAATGGGGATCATGGATACTGGCAACACCTTTGGGGTAAAAATTATCACCTGTTACAATGAAAAATCTAACATCATTGGCCTTGGCTGTTTTGGCCATTTGGTTGCTTACCTCTTTTTGATGGTCATCCCCAAATCTTCCCCAGTCTCCAAATACAATAAAGTTGAGCGCATCCTCCGGAATTTCCAATTTTCCTTCATTATTTAATCCTTCCTGAGCAATACAGTAGTCCAAAGGGCTTGAAAAAGCCAAGAAAACCAATAATAGAAAAGCCAAGAGGTTAGGATTGTTTTTCATTGTAGGGAGTTATTAGGTTTATGTCAATATACAATTCAGTGGGTATAAGATTAAAATATACCAGTATCCGGAATCTTTTTCAATACGTATTTTTTTAGTCCCTCATAAATTATAAGGTTTCCAAATAATTCTCCCTTTAGAAATATTCGGCCCTTAAACCGGATTAAATTAATAGGGAAATTTTCCCAAAAGGAAAATCTCCCCAACAATCAAACCCATAATTAATTATATCCTTCATTTTGGCCAATGGAACCACCACTTACATCATACTCACTTTGAGGAATTGGCCTTAATAAATGATGCTGTTTAATGGCATTATTCAGGGCAGCATGTGGATTATGCTCCAATACCCTCTCAATTAATTTTCCAGTTCTTTTTAGGTCCATCCATCTGCTGATTTCACCGGCCATTTCAATGGCACTTTCATCCAGAATTAAATCAATATCCACATCTTCAGGAGCAACCATGGTTTCCAAATCCGCCCTTAACCTTAAAGCATTTAGATGTTCAGCTGCTTTGCCTGGATCTCCAGCTTGCAAATAAGCCTCTGCGGCAATAAGTCTAGTCTCACCTGAACGGATCAATATCGCATCACGCTCTCCATCCGGGTTAATTCCTGGGTTGGTATAAGGAACACCTGGGTCATCAAACTTTTTAAACATAGGAAAATGGACTTGGGTCAAACCATCAGGAGAAAAATATTCCCCCGGGTTGATAACTGCATATGGTTTACTGTCAATTACAGCTTGTGACCAAGGTGTTTTCGGAAAATAAATACTTGTATCCCCTTCTGAAATCATTCCATCATTGCTGTCCACTTCTGCAATCATCAAACGGCGGATGGTGGCTGCTTCTCTTTCATCTCCTTCTTCAAACAATTCAAAGAAATAAGGTGTTGGAGCCCTTCCCAATCCACGGTGGTATTGGGTACTTCTGGTTTGCCCGGGATAAACATCATAGACAAACTTAAACAGCAGGTGCCTATTATTACCCAATCCCCTGGATACAGGGTTGGAACCATAGAGCATGGAAAATATCACTTCAGAATTTCTTTGATTTTCCCTGGATACCAAGGAAGCAAAATCATCAACCAGCGGATGCTTGTCAATCACCGTTTCAGCCAGTGCAGCCGCATCGGCAAAATCCTGGGCAGATCCAAAGTCCTTATATCCTTGGGTCAACAAAACTTTGGCTTTTAGATGTCGCACTGCATCTTTTGAAACCCTTCCATAAAGGGATGGGTTTTCATCTACTCCACTTAAAGCATCATCCAAGTCGGAAATGATTTGCTGGTAAACTTCCTGTTCACTGGCCCGGCTAAATTCGGACTGTGAGGACCGGATTTCTTCCAGCACCAAAGGAACACCTCCATAATTTTCAACCAAATGGAAATAAGCAAAGGCTCTCAAAAATTTGGCTTCTCCTAGTCCCCTGCTTTTGTCCGCATCACTGATACCTTGGACTTGATCTGCCCTGCTAATGGCTGTATTGGCAGCAGCAACCACATTGTAATAATTGGTCCAGTAAATACCTATGGACCCATTGGTAGGCCTTAGGTTTACATAATCATTCAGGTCACTGATTCCAGCTACTATATTCATCCTGGTAAAAACATCCGTCCCTTGGTGATCCAGGTCATAGAAGGTTGTTGCCAACCTCAATTTATCATAGGCATTGGCCACCAGTTGATCCAAAGCCTTAGGGTCGCTCAGCAATATTTCATCGGAAAGATAATTTCTATTTTCTTCTTCTAGAAAATCTTCGCAGGAGGATAACCCCATTAATCCGATCACCCACACATATAATATGATATATTTTTTCATGATACTTTCTGATTAAAATTTAACATTGATCCCACCCATTAATATTCTGGACATGTAAGCTGATCCCCAGCTGTTTCTTGCAGCATTTTCAGGATCCCAACCTTCGTAATCGGTAAAAGTGAATGGGTTTTGTGCTGTGAAATACACTCGGAGTTTGTTGATCTTAAGGGCATCCAAAACACTTTGATCAAAATTGTAACCCAGGGTGATATATCCTACTTTGACAAAGGACACGTCTCGATATACAAGTGGCTCTGCAAATGGCCCATCATTACTTGGCTGACTCCAATCATTTGATGGATTTTTCGGAGTCCAATAGTTTGTCTGCATACTATTGAACCTTGCTTCAATATTATACCACCCTGCATGGGAAATATGGAAGTAACTTGCTGAAGTAGCTCCCTGGCTGGTTCTGACAAAGAAGGTGAAATCCCAGTTTTTATAGTTGAAAGTATTGGCAATACCACCTGTCCAATCAGGCATATTGGAACCGATCACTGTTCTGTCATCGGCATCAATTACCCCATCATCATTCAGGTCTTTTACTTTCACCTGTCCAGGTTGTTGACCATAGCTTTGGGCAATGTCAACCTCATCCATTTGCCAAATACCGTCAAATTCATAGGTATAAATAGATCCTACAGGCTGACCTATCTTATGTACATAGGAACCTGCCTGTACACCAAATAAAATCTGGTCCAAATCACCATATAACTTTGTGATCTTATTTTTATTTCTGGCAAAGTTGACGGAGGTAGTCCATTTAAAATCACCATTATCAATATTGACCGAGTTCAGCCCAAGTTCTACCCCTTTATTGGTTGCTTCTCCCACATTTTCAAATACACCGGAGAAACCTGTAACCGTTGGAGTTGGCCGGAAGAAGATGATTCCTGTATTCTTTCTGTTATAAATATCCAAGGATCCATAAAGCCGGTTATTGAAGAAACCAAAGTCCAAACCAAAGTTAAATTCCTTCGTTTTTTCCCAGGTCAAATCCTGGTTGGCCAGATTGGTCACATAGGCTGTCTGAACTACCTGGTCTCCCAAATTGGTAAAGTTGCTTCCTATCAAGGACAGAGACCCCAAGGGGGCAAGACCACCACCGGCACCATTGTTTCCTGTTTCACCATAACTCAATCGAAGTTTCAAATCAGCAACCAGGTTCTGGCCTTTCATGAAACCTTCATCAATAATTCTCCAGGCAAAAGCTGCTGAAGGGAAGAAAGCCCATTTGTTTGCATCTGCCAGAATGGATGACCCATCATAACGGCCGGTAAGGGTAAAGAGGTATTTATCCTTGAAGGTATAATTGATTCTTCCCGTGTAGGACTGTAGCGTTTGCTTGGAAAATCCACCTTCTGCATTTCTTAAATCTGAACCCGCGTCAATATTATAGAATAAGAATTCATCTGTAGGGAAGTTTCTTCGCTGGATCCTATAATTCTCATACCGGTCCATAAACATGGAATAAACTAGTGTGGTATTCAAGATATGATCCTCTCCAAGTTGCTTGTTATAATTCAAGATATTATCCCAGGTGTAAGAAATCCTGTTGGCATTGGTAACATCAGCTCTCCTGTTCTGTACACTTCCACTTGTGGATTTGGCAAACTGCCCTCTGTATTCACCATATCTACTGAATTCAATATTGGGTGAAAAATTTGAAGTAAGTTTCAAGCCATCAGTTGGAGTAAAAGACAGGGATAGATTACTCAGGTAATTTAAAGTTCTGGTTTCCCTAGTGATGTTATCCGCTTCAAACAAGGGGTTAGTAATAAATGTTTCCCCTTCCAATGGGAAGAATAATGGATCGCCATTTTCATCAAATGGTGTTGCTGTTGGGCGTAAACGGTAGGCACTTCTCAAACCTTCACGGCTTCCTTCATTTCTTATGGCAAATGATGCATAATTGCTGAATGCCATTGAAAACTTTTCGGATAGCTTACTGCTCATATTACCCCTTATGGTATAACGCTCATAATCTTCCCCTTCAAAAGTTCCTTCATCCTGGGTATAGGCCACCCCGATTCCATATACCGTTTTATCATTACCACCATTTAAACTAAGGGAATGGTTTTGTTGCATTCCATTATGTTGGATCAAATCTATCCAGTTGACATAATCATTATTGGCCACATTTTCCAGTTCATTAGGCCTCATATAGTCACTTAAGTTGACATCATCCTCAGTGACACTGAAGTCCCCGGAAGAATAAAAATTCCCTACAACCGCATCTCTAAAGTATTGGACAAATTCTTCCCCTTGAAGCATATCGGGAAGGTTATAAGCTTCTTTTACGCCAATGTAGTTGTCATACTGCACGGTTAGTTTTCCTTCACTTCCTTTTTTGGTTTCAATGATCACTACCCCATTACTTCCTCTGGAACCATAGATGGCTGTGGCTGAAGCATCTTTCAGGACATCCATCCTGGCAATATCTGCGGGGTTCAAAAAGGAAATGTCATTCACGAAAATACCATCAACAACAAAAAGTGGATTCTGCCCAGGATTAAAGCCACCCTGTTCTACTGTTTCATTGGCATTGATGGTATTGGATCCTCTGATTCGGACATTAAAGCCTCCCCCAGGTTTATTGTCGGCAGATTGGATATTGACCCCGGCCACCTGACCTTGCAAAGACTGGAAAGCATTTACTTTATTGGCTTCCTGAATATTTTCCGCATCCATGGAGACCACAGCCCCAGTAAGATCCCTTCTTTTGGTTTCACCGTATCCCACCACCACAACTTCATCCAGTTGGGCAACATCTGGTTCCAAGGTGATATTTATTTGTGACTGATTGTTTACAGGAACTTCCTGAGTAATATAGCCCACAAAGGAAAAAGACAAAATTGCTTCTGCTGGATTGGAAACATTCAGGGAATAATTTCCTTCAAAATCTGTAACTGTTCCATTACTGGATCCTTTTACAAGGACGGTTGCCCCTGGAATAGGCAATTGGTCCTCTCCTGAGATTACCTTTCCGGTAATTTCCTGGGATTGTGCCAAACCTAGTTTTGTAAAGGTCATCAAAATGATAACCACAAGCATTTTGGCCATTGTTATAGGGTCAATTATCCTGCTATAACAGGAGTTAAACCCTTTTAACCATTTTTGTGAAAACTGTTTCATAAGGATGTTATTTTGGATATTAATTAGGTTTTCTTTAGGTAATCAAAACGCGCTATTAATATAGCGTCACCACATTTTATTTCAACAAACTTATTGTTTGCAATTATTTATTGCTCCAAAGTAAGAGTATTCCCAATTCAGTTGCAAAATTGATTATGCAAACCTTTGCATATTGGTTTTATGGACTTGTACGCTCCCATTTATTTAATATTCATTAAAAAAATGGGGCTTCAACAGTGATTAAATCAATTTACTTCTCAATCGATCTATTCACCATTTCTTCTTGCTTCACCCTGTTCATTTTCATGATTTCACTCAACATTACAGGCCTCCCTTCTGCTACAGAGAGGTTGGCTGCCAATGCAATCATCATGGCTTCCAAACCATCCTGACCATTGACCGGGACAGGTTCATCCTTGCATAAAGCTTCAACAAATCTCTCCATCTCATTTTTATAGGAATCCACATACCTGTCCATGAAAAAGTCAAGTGGCAGGGCCCCATGGCTCCCGGATTGGTCAAAAAACAAATGGGTATCATGTTTATTATTATCAATTTGTGCCATCCCCTTGTTGCCAAACACCTCCAAGCGCTGATCATACCCATAAACGGCCTTCCGGCAATTATCAATGACAGCCATGCTTCCATCTATAAAAGTCAGGGTAATGATGGCCGTATCAATATCCCCGGCTTCTTTTACATCATTGCTGGAAAACACCCCAGCGGAAGCATATACCTTTTCAACCTCCTTTCCCATAATAAAACGGGCCATATCGAAATCATGGATGCTCATATCCATAAACATTCCTCCTGAGCTCTTCAGGTATTCCAAAGGAGGTGGCCCCGGGTCCCGGCTGGTGATCTTTAAAATAGTAGGATCCCCAATTTTATTTTGGGCTACCAATTGCTGGATCTTTTTGAAATTCCCATCAAATCTGCGGTTAAAACCCAGCATCAATTTTACTTCCGCTTTTTTTACTGATTCCAAGGTACAAACCACCCTTTCAAGGGAAAGATCATGGGGTTTTTCACAAAAGATATCCTTTCCTGCCAAAGCACACTTTTCGATATACACAGAATGGGTATCGGTAGGAGAACAAATCACAACAGCTTCAATTTTCTCGTGGTTAATCACCTCTTCAGCAGTTCCAATTGGCACCCCATTAAACTCCCCTGCTTTTTGTGGATCAGCTACCATGACCAGATTTGCGTTAGGGATACAATATTTCAGATTGCTAAAATGGATTTGCCCAATCCGGCCTAATCCAATTATTCCAATATTTATTTTCTTCATGGCTTCACTTCATTTTTGATCATATTCTTTTGGATAAACTCCAGGTTATGCTTTGCACACATAAATGGGCTTCCCATTCCTGGTAAGACATCCTGTTCCACCACAATCCAACCTGAATAATCCATTGCTTCCAATTTTTGAATGATGGCATCAAAGTTGACAGCCCCTTCTCCCAATTTGCAAAAAACCCCATGCTGCACAGATTGGAAATAATCCCAACCCATATCCCTGCTTTTTTGGCCAATCTTGGGGTCGAAATCCTTAAAGTGAATATGCCAAATCCTATCAGGGTACTTCTCCAACACCATTAGTGGATCCCCTCCACCGAAGGCATAGTGGCCCATATCCAGGCAGATTCCCACCAATTCAGAATCTGTATTTTCCATTAAGGCATCCAGTTCTTCTGGGGTTTCCACAAAGCCGGCACAGTGATGGTGAAATACTGTTTTCAGTCCATATTGGTCTTTCACTGCCTTAGCAACCTTGTTAGCACCATCACCAAAGACCTTCCATTCATCCGGTTTTAGAGACATATTAGGGGTAATCCTTCCTGCATTTAGGGTGCGTTCCTCGACACATCCATTTTCATCCGCCAAAATTATAAAGGCATCCCGGTAACCCGCCTCTACCATTAGTTTGGCAATTCTCAGGGCTTTCTCCACTCCATTTTGATGCTGGTCTTTATTGGCCAAAGCCACTGGAACAAAAGCCCCGGGAAGATCAAGTCCATAAGCATCCAAAACCTTTCGTAACCCCTGTGGATCGGTAGGCATAAAGCCCCAATCCCCCAATTCAGTACCTACATATCCGAGCTCAGCCATTTCGGCCAAAACCTGCTTGCAAGCCAGAGCCTTCCCTCCTAATTCGAATTCCAATGCCCCCCAGGAACAGGGGGCATTGGCAAGTTTTATTTTTTTCATGGCTTAAAATTTTCTGGTCCAATCCTGAAGCCAACGCTCCACGGTAACTTTGGTCTGGGTGAAAAATTCAATGGCATGACGGCCCTGACCGTGCAGATCACCAAAAAAGCTGTCTTTCCAGCCACTGAACGGGAACTGTGCCATCGGTGCGGCCACACCGATATTTATTCCGATGTTTCCTGCATTGGCTTCATTTCTAAACCTTCTGGCATGTGCTCCACTGGATGTGAAAAGACAGGCCATATTCCCATAATTATTTCCATTAATAAATTGGAGGGCATCATCAATAGTATTCATTTGCACCAGACTCATTACTGGACCGAAAATTTCGGTTTTGATTAACTCTCCCCCTAGGTCCAGGTTCTCCAAAATGGTTGGCTTCAGGAAGTTACCTTTCTCAAAACCAGAAACAGCACTATTTCTTCCGTCAAGAAGCACATTAGCACCTTCACTGACACCTTTTTCAATCAGTTGCTGGACCCTGGTTTTACTTGCTTGGGTAATGACAGGCCCCATTTCAACATTTTCATCCAGGCCGTATCCGGTAATCCTTTTTGCAGCAGCCTCGTAAAGCGCTTCTTTAATTCCCCCTTTTTGGTCGCCCACGGTGATGATAGTTGATGCTGCCAAACACCTTTGTCCAGCACAGCCAAAAACACTGTCCGTTATGATTCTAGAGGTGGTATCAATATCTGCATCAGGTAAAACTACTACCGGGTTTTTGGCACCTCCCTGTGCCTGGACACGTTTTCCATTGGCAGCGCCTTTGGCATAGATATACCGGGCAACTTCAGTGGATCCTACAAAACTGATGGCTTTGACATCTGGATGCTCCAACAATGCATCCACGGTTTCTTTTCCCCCGTGGACCATATTGATCACCCCTTCCGGCAAGCCGATTTGCTCAATAAGCCCCATTACCTTTTGCATTGTCAAAGGCACTTTTTCAGATGGTTTTAGCAAAAAGGTATTCCCACAGGCAATTGCATAGGGCAAAAACCAAAAAGGAATCATCCCGGGAAAGTTGAATGGAGCAATACAGGCACAAACACCTAAAGGCTGCCTGATCATAAATTCGTCTACTCCCTTTGCTATATTTTCAGAAAATTCACTTTGCATCAGCATTGGTGTAGCGCAGGCAGTTTCTACATTTTCTATAGCCCGCTGCAATTCCCCTCTTGACTCTCCCAAGGTCTTGCCGCATTCCATGGTAATGGTTCTGGCCAGCTCCTCCTTATTTTCCTCCAGCAGCTGTTTTAGTTTAAACAGGGGCTGAATACGCTGGATAACCGGCACCTGGGACCAGGAGATAAAGGCTTTTTGGGAAGACTTTACTGCCAATTCAACATCAGCAGTGGTAGCTTTGCCCATTGGCACTTTGCCCAAAACCTCCTGGGTCGCCGGGTTGAGCACATCCACCAGATTGTTTTCCTGGCTTATAGTCCAGCTTCCATTGATATAATTGCTTAATTTTTCCATATCAGATACTTCTTTTTTTTGATTAAATATTTCCTAATAGAATGTATATAGTCACGGTAATGATGAAAAGGACTAAGGAGAGGGCTCCCGCATATTTCCATTTGTCCAATTGAATGCCTGACGAAAATGAGATAGGGGATTTGGCTTCCCCTGACCAGAAATGGGAAATGCCCAGCATCACCAATAAATTGAGCAAAAACTCAATTCCCCAGACATGGACAAAGTGAATGTCCACTTGAAAGAAAAATGTGGTCAGTATATAAAATGCCAATCCCGTCAACAAAGCCACTTTTGCACCCAAAGCCGTTACTTTCTTGGTGAAAAAACCGGCCAACATAATGGATGCAATTGGGATAAAGAAAATTCCATTGAGCTGTTGTAAAAGCTGGAACAATCCTTCTGGCGCTTGGGCCACCATAGGTGCCGCAATAATGGAAGTAATGGCCAAAATTGTAGCTGAAAGTTTTCCTGCTCTCACCAAATGATGGGCACTGGCATTGGGTTGAATCAACCGTTTGTAAATATCGATGCTGAAAATGGTGGAAGCACTGTTTAAAACACTGTTAAATGTGCTCAATACTGCTCCCATAATGATGGCTGCAAATACTCCAGTTAGCCCCACGGGTAAAACTTTTTTTACCAGTTCAGGATAAACCATATCCTGCTGGCCGTATAGGCTGTCCCCAAAATAATAAAAACCTATCACTCCGGGTAGGACAATGATAAAGGGCACCAAAAGTTTTAAAGCCCCTGTAAACAATAACCCTTTTTGAGCTTCCTTAAGATTTTTTGCCCCCAAAGCCCTTTGGATAATGGTTTGGTTCATGCACCAGAAATAAAGTTGGTTGATGACCAAACCCGTAAAGAGGGTGCTAAAAGGCAATACAGAATCCTTTCCTCCAACTACATTGAATTTTTCAGGGCTGTTTTCGAAAACCTTGGATATCCCATTCAAGGGATTACCCTCCCCGATCATAAAAAGGGCAATTAAAGGAACCATTAATCCGGCGATAAGGAGTCCATAACCATTGATGGTATCTGAAACGGCCACGGCTTTCAAGCCCCCAAAAATGGCATAGATTGATCCGATTCCACCCACGGCCAAAACGGTGTACCAAAGCCCCTTATCCTGACTTATACCCAATACCTCTGAAACATTAAATAAACTTTCCAAATTTATTGCACCTGTATAGAGAACAATAGGCAAAAGGGTCACCGCAAAAGAAACCAGAAGAAATAAAGCCACCATGGACCTTGTTCCGGCATCGAAACGTTTTTCCAGGTATTGGGGAATGGTGGTAAGTCCCATATTCAAGTACTTGGGCACAAAATACACTGCTGCAATAATCAATGCCAATGCAGAAGTAACCTCCCAGGCCACGATGACAAAGCCATTTTTGTAGGAAGATCCATTCATGCCCACCAAATGTTCGGTGGAGATATTGGTCATGATCATCGAGCCGGCAATAACAACACCTGTCAGGCTCTTTCCTCCAAGAAAATAGCCATCCTCGGTTTCCAGGTCTTCATTTCTGGTTTTTCGCCAGGCATAGTATGCCACAAACAGCGTAAATCCTATAAAGGACAAAACAGTAATTTCCATTAGTTATTTGGGTATAGGTTATTTAAACTGAGTTCAACTTAATTGGACTGAATATGGCCTCAACCGTCATTGCGATCCGTCAAAGGCGGAGTGGCAATCTCGAATAAAAGATTCCCCCCGCCACTTCCCCCACTGTAATTATTAAGTTTATTTGATTCGAATTGAGGTGAGAATATTCCATCAGTTATCCCGATCAGGATTTCAAATACATTTTTTTCAAATTATTTCCTCTATAAGTGGTAATGCTGTTTTGACTTGTTCAAACGGGATTTCTCCCTGGCTTTAATTACTGAAGGCTGAGAAGAAACTTCAGCTATAGGCACTTCCCACCAGGAATGGCCATACCCAGCCATTTTCCTTTCCGGGACGGTTTCAATATAAATCACCGTTGTTTTGTCAATGGTTTTGGCCTTTTGTAAAGCCTGAGTCAGGGAGGAAATGTTTTTGGTTTTGATTACCTCAGCTCCCAAACTTTGGGCATTGGCAGCCAAATCAACCGGCAAATACTCTCCATCCAATTGTCCTGTTTCTTGATTTCGGTACTTGTAAACCGTCCCAAAACCTTTAGATCCCAAGGACTTCGACAAGCCACCTATGCTGGCATAACCATTATTATTGATTAAAATGATGGTCAGTTTATAGCCCTCCTGAATGGATGTAATGATTTCTGAGGACATCATCAGGTAACTCCCATCCCCAACCATCACATAAATTTCCCTTTCAGGACAAGCCATTTTGGCCCCCAGGCCTCCGGCGATTTCATAGCCCATACAGGAATACCCATACTCTAGGTGAAATCCCTTTGGATCTCTGGTTCTCCAAAGTTTGTGGAGGTCTCCAGGAAGACTACCAGCTGCACAGAGTACTACATCTTCGGGCTGGGAAAAATCATTGATAGCCCCAATGACTTCCGATTGGCTTGGAAGGCTGCCATTTTCAGGCTCGTAAGCCAATTTGACCTGCTGGTCCCAAGATTCATTAAATGCTTTTACTTTTTCCCTATATTTTAAATCCACCTGGTATCCTGCAAGTTTTTCACTTAGCTTTTCCAAGGTAGTTTTTGCATCTCCGGTAAGTGGTAAAGCCCCATTTTTAAAAGCATCAAATTCAGCAATATTGATATTGATAAATTTAGCTTTTTCGGAAAAAGCTGTCTTAGAAGCAGTTGTAAAGTCACTGTACCGGGTGCCTATTCCAATGATCAGATCTGCTTTTTGGCTAATGGCATTGGCTCCTTCCGTCCCTGTAGCCCCAGCTGCTCCCAGATTTCCGGGGTGATTGTAGGGCACAGCCCCTTTACCAGCAAATGTTTCGGCCACAGGTATTCCTGTCTGGTCCATCAGGTTCTTCAAAGCTTCATTGGCTTCACTGTAATTCACTCCTCCACCAGCAATGATCAAAGGCTTTTTTGACTTTCTGATTAATTCAGTAGCCTTCAAAATCAAAGCTTCATCCGGAGTTGACCTTGGAATATACCAAACTTTCTTTTTGAAAAGCGATACAGGAAAGTCATAAGCCTCTACCTGTACATCCTGTGGTAAAGACAGGGTAACCGCACCGGTATCCGCTGGAGAGGTAAGCACCCGCATGGCTGCCGGCAAAGCAGTTATCAATTGCTCGGGACGGTTTATGCGGTCCCAAAATTTTGAAACGGGTTTAAAGCAATCATTAACGGACACATCCTGACTCATTGAATTTTCTAATTGCTGAAGTACAGGATCCACCCTGCGGCTGGCAAAAATATCTCCCGGCAAAAGCAAAACGGGTAACCTGTTTATGGTAGCCCCAGCTGCGGCGGTGATCATATTAGTAGCTCCAGGCCCAATGGATGAGGTGCACACCATGGTGGAAAGGCGGTTTTTCATTTTGGCAAAGGCTGCTGCCGCATGCACCATGGCCTGTTCATTTCTGGATTGATAATAGGTGAACTGTGGATATTGATGCAATGCCTGGCCAATCCCAGCAACATTGCCATGACCAAAGATGCCAAAGCATCCAAGAAAAAACTTATGCTCTACTCCATCCCTTTCAACATACTGTTGGTCCAGGTAACGGATAATAGCTTGGGCTACAGTTAATTTTACAGTTTTCATAGGGCTTAGATTTTTTCGGAGAATGATACGGGGTAAAAGCCACCATGTGCTTCAATAAAGTCCAGGGATTCCTCCAAAGTGGGCATAAAGTTGGCGCAACCAGGTTGAAGAACCACCTGTGCTCCACTGGCATTGCCCATCCTGCAGGATTTATAAAGGTCCCAGCCTTGCAGATAACCATAGATAAACCCTGAAGCAAAAGCATCTCCCGCTCCCAAAACATTCAAGGGTTCCACTGGAAAACCAGGCACCTCAATCACCTGGCCTTGATTATCGTAAACGGTAACTCCTCTGCCTCCACTTTTCACCACCAGAATCTCCACACCGAGGTCCATTATTCTTTCAATGGCTTCATCAATATTCCCGGTGATTTTGGGAGCTGAGATTTGTTGATGTTCTATTTTCACCTGCCCCGCATCCTGAAGCATAGCTGCCAAAATCTCTTCTTCGGTACCCAAAGCAATTTTTACTTTAGGCAAAATATTTCTCACCATAAGGCCAAATGAGCGGATATCAGACCATTGGTCCGCCCTAAAATCAATGTCCAAAAGTACAGGCACATTGGCCTTATAGGCTTCTTCCACTGCAAAGAACACGGAACTTCGGCTGGGTTCCACATTCATTGCTGTGGCGGAAATCTCAACCAATTTTGTTTCACCCACATTGGCATTGATCACATGGTCAATGGTAATTTGACTGTCCGCGCAGTTATCCCGGTAATAAACCAAAGGGAACCTGTCAGGGGGCTGGATGCCCAATATTACGGCACTGGATCGAGCACCTGGGATCTTTGGAATAAACTGGGTGCCTACCCCTTCCTTATCCAGAAAGTTCAGGATAAAATCTCCCACCTTATCCTCCCCTACTCCGGTCAGTAAAGCGGTATTTATCCCTAACCTTGCACATCCTGTGGCGATATTTAATGGTGAGCCACCTACAAAAGCATCAAAGCCTTTGATATCAATAAAATCGGCTCCAATATTTTGAGAATAAAGGTCTATGGAGGACCTGCCGATGGTGATTACATCTGGTTTTTCGTTTTTATTAGCCATTGTTATTCATTTTAGCGGTGACCATTGGAATTCTTTCATCTCTGCCTTTCCAGGAACCAAAAATCCATTCATGCTTGGGATCGGGTGAATTGGCAAGGGATTGATCACTTCCTGTAAGGAAATTGAGGTAATAGACATTATATCCATGCCCAGCAACAACCGGATGGTAGCCTTTTGGGATCAGCACCACATCATTGTTCCTGGCCACTGCTATTTCATCCAAAGACCTGTCATCCGTATAAACTTGTTGGATAGCATATCCCTGGGCCTTATCTATTTTGTAGAAATAGGTTTCTTCCAAGCAGGCCTCCAACAAATTCCCTTTCTCATCCACGATCCGCTCATCATGCTTATGGGCTGGAAAAGAGCTCCAGTTGCCTGAGGGAGTATAAACTTCCACTGCTACCAGCCTATGGCAGGGAAATCCAGGGCCCAGCAAATCATTGATTTGCCGAGTTGCATTATCACCTCCCCGGATTTCTACCTCTACCTGCTCTGGATTTTTCAATACCGGTTCAAAATCCTGGTCCGTTTCACACCAACCATATGCAATATCCAACACTTCACTGTTGGCGTGAAGGGTAAAATTGGTTCTTCTGGGTAAGTAAAGACTATGAGCTATTCCTGAAAAAACGTCTTTCCGGCCATTGGACACGGTCCATGTCCCTTTATCAGTTTCCATGGTGTAATTCCCGGAAAGCAGGATAAAACCATATTCATTCTCTCCTGTATTGCCGCTCCAAGTGTTTCCTTTTTTTATTAATCTGGCCTCGAAATTCAAGTATTGCCAGCCTCCATCTTCTTTCAAAACTTGTTGGTAGATGCCCTCCTCCACTTCATTGGGCTTTGCTAACAAGTCATATTTCTTATCTTTTATCATAAGTTATTTTGGTTTATTCAAATTAAATTCCACTGCGATTTAGACGGATTGGGTGTCAAAAGCCACTGCCTTTCCAGTTGAGCCCAACAACTCAAACTTCTTCAAGCAAAACTCCACCAATTCTTCCTGATATTTTTTCCCCGGAACTATGGGGTCAAACTGGTCGGGATGGTTATTGAAAAATTCCCTGTGAACCCGGGTCCAAAGTACCCTTAGGTCAGTGGCGATATTCACCTTGCACACACCCAATCCAATAGCAGCTTTTAATTCTTCCTCTGATACCCCCCGGGATCCGGATTTTAATTGTCCACCCAATTCATTGATCTCTTGAGTCTCTTTCGGGTCCACTGCTGATCCGCCATGCAAAACCAATGGATACCCTGGGAGTCTTTTGTTGATTTCCTTTAAAATCCCAAATTGGATTCCCTGGCCCCCTGAAAATTTATAAGCCCCATGGCTGGTTCCTACAGCAATGGCCAAGCTATCGCAACCCGTGCGTGACACAAATTCTTCAACTTCATCTGGTTGGGTATAACGGGAATTTGCCTCATCTACCTCCATATCATCCTCCACACCACTGAGCACTCCTAATTCAGCCTCCACGACCAACCCTTTGCTGTGGGCGGACTGGACTACCGATAAGGTTCTGGAAATATTTTTTTCAAAAGAATCATTGGAGGCATCAATCATAAGGGAAGTGTAGTGGCCTTCCTCCAAGGCTGCATCAATATGAAATTCGTTGCCATGGTCTAAATGAAGGGCATAAACTACCTCCGGGAAAATTTGGGCTCCAGTTGCTATCATGTTCAGCAGCATGACAGGGTTTGCATAATCCCTTGCCACTGGGGTGGTTTGAATGATGACCGGAGACTTGCTGATGGAAGCCGCTTTAAATACGCCCAAAACCTGTTCCATGGTAAAAACATTGATGGCTGCAATGCCATATTTTCCATAACAGTGGTTGTACAAATCCTTAGGGCTAACTTTCATGGTTATTGGGTTTTCGTTTTCCCAATACTCCAATTATTTCAATTTAAAAAAAAGAAAACCAAGCGATAACCTTACGCAAAGGTTTGCATAAACAGAATATTATTTCTTTTTTAATAATTTATCAAAACATACATTCAATACACTGCCATATTAAAAAATTAGGCTGGATTTTATGAATTCATATTTTGGTTTCCGGAATTCTACAATTTTAATCTGATTATTCCCTTTCTAGTAAGAAAAAATAGAGGAAGTTATTTAGATAAACGTAATCAAAAAAATCCCACATGTTGACGGGGAAGGCTGTGCTAATTCGTGCTATTAGAGGACCATCTCTGGATTATTTAATTTACAGATAATTCTTTCAAAAATTCCATTTTAAGGCAATGGCCTTGAAGAATTCCGAATAATCAGTTCCGGTTTAAGCAATTCATACCTGTAATTATAATCCTCCAAATCATTCAGAATATGATTCATCAAAATTCTTGAGGACAACATGCCCAAATCATATACCGGCTGCCAAACTGAGGTAAGTGAAGGTTTAAAATACTTGCTATACGGTTCATCATCGAATCCAACCAGTGAAATTTCCTCAGGAATGTGAATTCCCTTTTCCCTGATAACGGCCATCGCCCCAATAGCAACAGCATCATTAATTGCAAAAATAGCATCAGGAGGGGTATCCAAATCCAACAATTTTTTTGCCGCCTCTTCGCCGTCTTCAGAAGTAAAACCTTCCACTTCGGTAATATAATCAGGATTGACGGTTCTCCCATTCTTTTTTAAGGCATCCAAATACCCTGCTTTTCGGTGCTGACAAGTGGTCAAATTTTTTGGACCTGTTATATGAGCTATCCGTTGGCACCCCGTTTTCACCAAATAATCCACAGCTTGAAAAGCCCCATCATAATCATCCACCAACACTTTATCCGCTTCAAAATTGGGACAATCCCTATCAAAAACCACTACCGGGTTTCCTGAAGCCCTGAGTTTTTCCAAATGTTCAAAGTTGGTTGTTTTCGAGGATGGGGAAATCAAAAAGCCATCGACCCTACCCAAAGACAAGGTTTCGATCAACTTTTTTTCTTCCTCAAAGGATTCATTGGATTGGCAAATAATCAATTTGTAATTAGCCTCTTCCACCATATCCTGAACCCCGCTGATAACGGTGGCAAAAAAATAGCTTGTAATTTCAGGCACAATGACACCAATGGTCTTTGTTTTTTTATTCAGTAAACTAACGGCCAGCATATTGGGCTGATAATTTAGCTGCTTTGCCAAAGCTATTACAGCATCCTTTGTTTCCTGACTAATAGAAGGGCTATCATGCAAAGCCCTGGAAACCGTTGAGGCAGAAACATTGAGGGCTTTAGCAATATCGGTTATTGTACTGGGTCTACGCTTCATTGGGATTTCAATATAAATGAAAGCATTTATTGATTCTAATTTGTTTAAAAAAAACTTCAAAAGCCTTCAAGAAATTTCCACTGCTGTTTAGATCTGCATTTTTAAATAAACTTTTCAATTATTACCAATAAGCATACCTTTTAATAGGGGGCAGAAATTCCTCATAAGTATCCGGAAACTAGGTGAAATCGGCAATTTCACCCAAATATCACGGTGAGAATTAATAATTGGCACCATTATGCGTAGAAAAAGTAATCAAAAAAAGCCTGTCAACTTTCGTCAACAGGCTTTTGTTCGTCGGGGTGGCGGGATTCGAACCCACGACCCCTTGCACCCCATGCAAGTACGCTACCGGACTGCGCCACACCCCGAACTTCTTTTGAATGGGCAAAATTACAATTTTCCGGGAAAGTATTAAATGATAACTTAAATTAATTTAGCTCCATTATATTATTGACTGATTATCACTTAAAAAGATTTATTGCTTATCAATCCAGTTCTTGCTCAATATATCTTAATTCATGCCAAAAATCAGAAAAGGAATTATCAAGGACTCTAAGGTTTTAGCCTAAATTTATCACCAGGAGCAGTAAGCAAGCTTTTATTTAGTTCACTTTTCTTGATCACCACTCCCTATCCTTCAATATAATTACAATAATAATTTATATAATAATATTAATAAGGAGGGAATTGTCTTTCTTCGTAGTGAATCTTCATTGAAAATTACATCCAATTTCCAATAAAAGCTTTTTTACAAAAGCCAAGGGCTCTTCTCAGTCCTATGAAAATGGTCTTTTGCCCTTTTCCAAAGAAGAAAATAACATCCAATTTCATCTTATTATTTTTCACCCCCCTTTTTGAAGTCCTTCCCTAAATTATTTTAATAACTTACTTTAATCCTAGTTAATCCTTACTATGATTTAAAATGATATGTATATCCGCAATGACACCAGTAGCCAAATAAATTAAAAGTGACAGTTAGTGTCAATAGCTTTAGTTAAGTTATTACTCTGTATAAATTGGGTCAAAATAAACGGTTTTGACCATGAATATAATCAACTTCATTAATCGGTTTCCTGACGAGTCTTCCTGTATTAAGTTCATTAGAGAACAAAGGACAAAATCGGGCATCATTTGCAAACGGTGCAGCTGTAACCGTCATTATTGGCTTGAAAACAAGAAGTCCTTTCAATGTGCTTCATGTGGGTTCAGGACCAGCATCAAGAGTGGTACTGTTATGGAAAACAGCAACCTTCCAATTAGGACCTGGCTGCTGGCCATGACCTTCATAACCGCCACTAAGAAGAGCTTCAGTGCCTCAGAGCTACAAAGGCAGCTTGGGATGAAGCGGTATGAACCTGTTTTCAGGATGTACCATAAACTCAGGAAGGTCATGGGACAACGCGATGATATCTATAGGCTTGAGGATATGGTAGAATATGATGAGGCCTTTGTAGGAAAAGCCACCAAAGCCAAATCCCAAAACAAGCTCAAAAGAGGCAGGGGCAGTCAAAAACAGTCCATTGTAGCGGTAATGGCCGAATCGACAGTTTTAGAAAACCCTGAATCCGGAAAGCTTGAAAAGAGCTGTAGATATTTTAAAATGAAGAAGATAAAGAACTTAGAGGCAAAAACAGCCCAAGGTCTGGTCAAAGAATTCATTGATCAGGACTCAGTGCTTCAAACAGATAAGAGTACCACCTTCTCAGATCTGGGTGACTGTATTGAGGTTCATGTCAGAGAGGTCTCTGGAACTGATAAAGGCCATTTTAACCTCAAATGGGTTCATATAGCCATAAGTAATTTAAAGAAACAGCTGCAGACATACCATATGATAAGTGAAAGGATGATGCAAAACTATCTTGATGAGTTTAGTTATAAGCTCAACAGAAAATATTTCGGTCAAAAACTTTTTGACCGGCTCATTATTGCTTCCATTTATCCTTACTGGCATGATTGCGGATAATCATATAAAATGATTTTCGAATTCGAATTTTCCAGGTTCTCTTTTCCACTTATCTAATATTGGAATCATTGAATGAATGACATCCTTTCGCTTGCAATTCCGCTATGGAATCATCCAGTGATCCGTCAAGAGCATTTCCCGTTTTAGAAAAGCAAAAAGGGCAAGGGTGAAGATCCCCATCAGTATCGATATATAAATGTCTGTTTCCGGCACCAAAACACCCAACTCTCCTTTGATAATATCCATGATAAGTGATAATCGGAAAATCCCTAAACCTCTTATCAAAATTCATTTTTAAATAAAATTCTTCTAATATTTTTTCTTGTTCTGGGGCCAACTGAACATCCTTTCCTGAATAATGCCCTAACGCCTTTGGCTCAAGAATCTGGACAAATGAAACCCCTAATTTTTTTGCAAGTTCAGCGTATCTCATAAGATTTGATTCACTCACAAATGTTTTTGTGACACAAATAGAAAGTGCCGTTACTAAGCTTGAAGCAATGGAATTTCTAACTGCCTCTTCGACCCATTGGTATGATTTTTTAAATCCACGAAACAAATTATGACTTTCCGGATCAAAATGATCCAAACTAATGACTACACCAGTGAGGCCCGCTTGTTTTAATTTT
Organism: Echinicola jeungdonensis; assembly: GCF_030409905.1. Lineage (NCBI taxonomy): Bacteria > Pseudomonadati > Bacteroidota > Cytophagia > Cytophagales > Cyclobacteriaceae > Echinicola > Echinicola jeungdonensis. Next base: position 44,691 of record NZ_JAUFQT010000002.1, on the reverse strand, counting down.
TGAGCATTAGCATAGGTCAAATTAAAACCGGAGGTGAGGACCCAAAAGTCAGTTCCTTTATGGGAAGATTGTATCATTTCGACAATATCATCAACTCTCAACATTGGTTCCCCACCAGTAATTTGAAATTGCGCCACTCCTTTCAACTGGAATTTTTTTATGATCATTTGAATATCATTGAGCCCCAATTTTTCTTTTTTATTAATCACGTCCCATTCAAAACAATGCTCACATTTTAAAGGACACTTTTTTGTAAACGCAATAAAGATGTTTGAAAAGCGGTTTGTTTTCCCTGGGATGGGTGAAATCCTATTAATCTCCGCTTCAAAAAAACGGTCAAAAGCAAGGGAGTTGCTCCCAGGGATATATAAATTCCAAAAATATCTTCCGTTAATCTTTATAAATTTATTCACCCTTCCAGGACCGGAAATCTTTCTTCGGTTGCTGTCCAGCGTTTTCAGAATTTTCAAAACCTTGACAGGGTTTTGAAAGTGTCTAAATACAATTCTTAAAATTCTGAGACGAACAAAAAATTCAACAAGTTCTTTTTTAAAGCCAAGAATAACTTTTTGAGCCTTAATCTTTGCATCCTGATTACGGGGATCAGGTATTTTGGATTGAACGATTTCTTTAGTTTTCATCTCCTTGATTTAACGTCTGGATAAAGAAGACCTCCCTGTCGACAAAATTGTATAAGTATTGTTTTGAAAAAGATGGAAACGCCCCTTTTCTCTTAAAAGAATACAAGTGAATAAGATTCGGCTTATTCTTGTAGTCTCTTATATATTCATAATACCCTTTACTGTGTAAAAATAAAGTTTGTTTCTTATTCTTTTCAACAGGAATTGTGGGATAGGTTACTACCACCTTATTTCCAACCTCCGGCTGGACTAAATATTTTTCATCAGAATAGGTAAGGAGATCCGATACGTCATTCCCATTTTCGTCAATAGCCGTTTCTGGAGATAAATAAGATACATCTACAAGGGTATTTTCAGAATAATCCATGGCTATATAATCAACCTCCCAAAACATAAACCCGCATTCAAGTTTCAACTTAACTTCCTCCCCTTCAACATTTGATAAATCAATATCCATTACCATATCCCGGGAAGCCAGTGGGCCTACAACATTAAAATAATCAACGAACTCCCATCCCTTTTTCGTTTCAATATAAACGGAAAGGGGAATTCCCTGATTAAGCGACCACCTCAGGTTTTTATTTGCGGGAACATTTTTTTGTTTTTCCGCAAACTTGGGATAGTACGTTCCAAATTGCTCATTAAACTTTCCAAAAATAAAATCAAGCCATAATGAATTTTTTCCATTCAAAATTAATTTTCCATTTTTTTCTGTTTTTGGCTTCTTAAAAGTGAGTGTAAGGTTACTCAGATTTTTATTTATGTCATTTTCTTCATCGAATAGATAGAAAGAACTATCCTTTTTTGAAATGGCATTGAAATAACTTGTATGGTTAGAAGATTCTGCTTTTGTTGGTATAAGGGCGGAATTAATGGTAAATATTTGCCCATTTTTATCTGCAAGGACCTGAGTGTTTTCTGGATGTTCTACCACCATGAGTTCAGAAAGATTGGTATATTGCCTTTCCAACAATTCATTGGCAATTTTCAATTGATATTTGCCATTGTGCGTATCCAAACCAGGCAACAGCATATAATCATCTCTTTCCAATGACGAATAAATCGCCCCTCCATACATTTCACCAATAAAATTGTACCCTTTCCCATCGTAAGTGTAAATAAATGGACAAGAACTAGTAGAGGGAGTATTAGGGGGAGGAGAGCGGCGAGGAGGAGGAGAGGAGGAAGATCCACCTGTTAATCCAATAATTAGACCTATGATAAAAACCGCACCCACAATGACTCCTATTGTCCCAAACACATAAGACAAAGTAGTGGCTCCCTTATCTTTATCATAAACTTCAATTTTTTTTATCGAAGAAAGGGGGACTGTGACTTTTGAATTTTCACCTTTAACATATTCTGAAACATAAACATGGACTTCATGTAAGGGAAATTCTTTTCGGACCCTATATCGATTTGCTCTTTCTGGATCCGTTTTTAAATAGGATTGGTGTTCAGGAGGCAGTGGTTCGATCTCCCCTACCATTTCTTTAGAGTCCTCCTTTAACCTAATGTTTTTTAGGTGCCATGAATTGTCGCCTTGATGGATAATGAAATATTTTAGTTGTTCTTGTGCTTGCCTGATCTCCACTGGGTCATTGGAAACCTGGGTTACCTTATAATAACTACAACCAATAATAATAAGATTTAAAAATAGAGGAATTAGAATTAATGAGATAAATCTACTATATTTTCTAATTACATTTAAGGGAATATTTGCAGAAAAGTTTTCCATGGAATAGTCTTTTTGCAGATAATACCAATACTTTAACTCGCTCTTAAATTGTCATCCTTCCAATACCAATATTATTTTATTTCTCTCCGATTGGCAATTTCCACCTGATTTGAACCAGGTCAAACCTTTAACAAAATAATATCCCGAACAACAAGCAAACTATTAAACAAAAATACTTCAATAGTAATTAATTTACTATTTATATTTCTTAAAAATAAATATAAACAGCATTTAATTCTATTTAAAAAGTATTTAAAAAGTCGATAAGGGAATAAATCTTTATCCATCCAATGCCCCCTAAAAAACACGATTTACAAATAACAAAGGCTGCAAAATGCGTTTTGCAGCCTTTGTTAATTCTCATTTTTTGAGATCTTTTAACCCCTATATAAATTTTCGGTTAAACCAATACATTACTTCCCCTCATAATAATCCTGAAGAATAAAAAACGCTTTCTTCTTCCTTCCTTTTTCGGAGATCAAACCTTTTCGGTTCCAGCCATCCTGAACTCCGGACAGTTGACGTAAGGGGGACATAAAATCTACCAGTATCCATGGTGTCATGCCAGCCAAGCCATCAATTTTGTCAAACATGGCAATGCTTTCCTTGTATAAATACTCCTGATAGTCTTCGCTCCACCGGGTAAGGCTATCTGCATAAAAACCTTCGATGGCCCCACCTCCAAATTCACTCACTATAATGGGTTTCTCCATTCCTGCCTTAAATGACTTGTCCCTGCACTCATCCGGTAAGCCTCCATACCAGCCCAAATATTCATTAAAGCTAATGATATCCAGGTGCTCCATGATGGGATCATTATAGGTATAAACATTGTCCGAGTAACCGTCAGCTTCCTAGTCTTTTTTATAAGCTGCAGACACTAACCAGGTATTGTCAATTGACCGAACATGTTCAGCAAGATCAATTAAAACCTCATCCCTTGCCTCGGTTGGTGCAGTTTCATTGGCAATGGACCAAATGATGGAACTGGCCCTGTTGTAATCCCGGTTGATTAATTCGGTAAACTGGTTTTTTGCTTTTTCCAATACTTGGGGGATATTCCAGTCAATTCCCCAATACAAAGGCAATTCTTCCCACAACAAAATTCCCATTGTTTCTGCCAACCGTATAATTTTTCCTAATGGGGATAATGCGCTAGCCGCAAAAAATTACAATTCAATTCCTTGGCCCATCCCAAAACTATTTCCGCATCCTCAATGGTATTGGCCCGATCCTGACGTAAAGGATTTTCGTCATGCAAACAGATACCTCTTAAAAATATAGGGTCTCCATTTGGTAAAATTTCTTTCCCCTTGGTTTCTATAGTTCTAAATCCAATGAGGTCTTTCAGTTCATCCTCACCTGCTTTAACAATTACATCGTAAAGCTTGGGATTGTCCGGGGACCAAAGCTCCAGTTTTCTTGAAGAAACTGAAAACCTACCCACTCCATCATCGCCCATTGCAAATGGGGCATCAACATCCAATTCTGGTATAATTATCCGGGCTCCTTTTGGAAATTCTTTTCCTTCTAAGAAAATTTCCTCATTTATTCGCTTGGCTCTTGATTCAAGTGATGTCTTATCAAGGGGTATAAAAGATTTGCTTATATAAGGTTGAGTGCAACTCCAAAAGCTTAACATCACGGAAAATCCCTCCATGGTTAAACCAATCGGTGACTTTTGATGGCACATAATCCGACTCCCCGGTATTGTTGATCCCTACAATAAGGTAATTTCCCTTCTCTTTTAGTAAATCACCTCATAGGCAAATGGGAAAAACCCTCCTTCATGTCTTCCAATAATCTTCCCATTAATTAAACCCGCTTGGAGTTTAGCATGCACGGCAAACAAAAAAGCCCTCTAAATTAAAATTAGAGGGCTAAATATTCATTTTAGTAATTTAGTCGGACGACAGTAAATTTTAATTCAAATTTCTATACTCATTAAGAGTATGCCCCGTATTTTTCTTGAACATGCAGTTGAAATGCTGCGGATACTTAAATCCTAATTCGTAAGCGATCTGGCTTGAGAAGTGGTGAAATGTCCTGCTAATATTCTGCATTGGGGGGAGACCTCCATCATTACCATTAGTTGAATCACTGTTTTACTTCTTTTAATATTAAGCAAAAATTAAAAATTCAACATTTTAATTCGGATTCTTAGACATCTTTAAATTTAAAGTGCCGCCAGATACTATATCACTATGATTTAGGTTTGTTACAGGCAAAATTTTGTTATTAAGTTTTATTTCCTTTATATAACAGTTTTCTGGTGTGTTATTTTCAGCAACGATATTGAAGGTTTTTCCTGAATAAAACTCAGGATTTAGATGAATGGTAACTTTATTAAAAATTGGGCTTCCAATTTGGTAAGAAGGGTTAGCCTCAGTTCCACCGTTCATTTGAAATAGTCCTATTTTCATTAATACTGCTAGGCTGCCCATAAGTCCTTGATCTTCATCTCCGTTATATCCGGTATCTTTGTTTAGACCCGAGAATACACTGTCAATAATTTTACGTGACCAATATTGGGTAAGATCTGGACGGTCCAATTTCTCAAATATAAATGCGGTCTGGATAGAGGGTTGGTTTCCATAATTAATAGGTATTCTATTAAATTCCGGGTGTAATTCGACTTCGTGAGAGTCTCCAGATGTAAAGCCTATTTTTTCTGCTTCGTTAAACTGAGTGTGGAGTTTTTTCGCAGCCTTCTCTTTACCTCCCATAAGAGTTGCTAAACCTTCTAAATCGTGCGGTACAAACCAGGTTGATTGTGCAGCGTTTGCTTCAACAAAACCTATTTCATCCTCATAAGGGTCAAAATTTTCTAACCAGTTTCCTGAAATATCTTTGGGCTGCATCCAACCTAATTTAGGATTAAAAACTTCTTTGTAATTTTTAGCCCGTTTTAGGAAATAAGTTTCATCCTCCTTCAAATTTAATTTTTTTGCAAGTTGAGCTAATGTCCAATCTTGATAGGCATATTCTAAAGTTAAACCTGCTCCATCCTGATGTAAACCAAAATCTCCATCGGGTAAGGGATAGGGTACATAACCTTTCTTTATATAATAAGATAAACCACCGCCTTTACTAGTATTGTGCTCATACCCTGCTTTAGTCATAATTCCACCTGGCATATGATTCTTTTTGAGAGCCACATAAATTGAATCAATATTCTCATTAATGATACCTTTTTGTATAGCACTAACGATAAATGGAGTTGAAGTAGCTCCCGTCATCACATAAGTATAATTACCACCCGAAGGTCCACGTGGAACCAGGCCTCCATCTTTATAATATTGCATTAAAGACAAAGAAAATTCCTGCATAATTTCGGGATAAACGAGCCCCCACAAAGTATTTATAGTCCATTGAGCACCCCAAAATGAATCTGAATTGTAATGATTGAATTGTGGATTTCCGTTTGCATCAAGCGGAATTTGTTTAATCCTGAATGATTCTCCTGTGTTATCAGGATATTGTCCATTGTGATCGCTGATAATTCTCCGTCCTTGGAGGGCATGCCATAAATCTGTATAGAATCTACACTGTGCTTTAGGCGTACTACCTGTAACCTCTATTCTGCCCAGCAGATTATTCCATTGCTGTTTTGAATTTTTTACTATTTGTTCAAAATCCCACTCTGGTAATTCAGCTTCCAAATTGTTTTTCGCATTTTCAGCTGAAGTATAAGAGAGACCTATTTTCATCTTCAACTCTTTGGTTTGGTCTGAAAATGTAAGCAGTGCATTCCCTGTCTCTGAATCTTTATTTAATGAAGTTATTGGTTCGTTAAGACTTACATAAAAATATATTTTAGTTGGTTTTGGCCTTCTTTGCGTGGGAGTTGCAATAATTGATCCTTGAAAGGTTTTCTTATCAAGCTGTTTTAAGCTCCCTTCGGCATTACTGCTAGGTCCTAACATGGTGTTCAGGTTAAATAATATACCTTTATTACGGTTTGATAAAAAGGTATATTTTGAAAAACCTACACGTGTTGTGCTTGTCAAAGTAACATCGATATTAAATCTCGAAAGTGAGAGCTTGTGAAATCCAGGAGAGACTTCTTCGGTTTCGTGACTAAAGTGAGAATAAAAATCTGTGTAAATATTAGACTTGTTTTCTTCTGAAAAAGTAACGGGCATAACGGAAATACCCGATAATTGCCAGGCATGAACGTGACTAAAACCTTTTATTGTATCGGTATCATATCGATAGCCACTGCCCCAGGCACCACTAATTTGAGTGTCAGGACTCAGGTTTACCATTCCAAATGGTCTACTTGCAGAGGAGAAGTAGAACCATCTTGAATTTTTTGTATCTAAATGAGGATAAACCTTTGCAGTATAATCAGTTTCTTCTTTTGAAACAGATTCTTCTTTGTTGTCCTTTATTTTACAGGAATGTAGGCTAAAGAAAACAAAAACCAGAACAAAAAGATTATTGATTACACTAATATTTATATTGAAGTATCTGTTGTAAGTCATATTATTAATTTAATATTGAGCAACTATAAAACCGGTTGGCCTAAGTACTTTGAATTGAAATTGTGGATTTATATTTTCCAAAATTGTATCATATGTATCTCCTGGTGCTAAATCTGGAAGCTCAATGGTGATTAATTTTCTTTCACTGTTTTTATACTCTAATATATAACCACGCAATGTGTAAGACGGAATACTCGCTTTAACCTCTAAAGCAATCGCGGCAGAAGTGTCTGTTTCACGTTGTACTTTGGTGATATTTATAGGAGAAGCTAATTGCTTTAATACTGAAAAGGAAGGTTTTCTATTTAGAGAAATATCAGTAATGCCGTGACGACGGATTTTATATTTACCAAAACCTTCTTCTCCCATTTGCGTACGATAATCGTTTAAACTGAAATAAATGTATCCCATTATCCAGGGGTGAGAGCTCCATTCCTTAATGTGAAATATCATATCGTCAATTCTTCGTGCATCACCACCTGTCATTGCCGGTTCGCAAAGTCCATTTTCTGTAATAAGTAAAGGTTGGTTACCAATAGCACGTTTTACCGTGTCTAATTTTCCTGGTAACTCATTACGATCATTACCATGCCAGGTACCAATGTATTCATTCCATGTAGCCATATCCCCTAAAAGCATAGGATCATCTTGCTTCTTCTGCCAAATTCGGTTTGAAACTATAGTAACAAAGCGAGTAGCATCTAAATCTTTTACATAATCACGTAAATTTCTATATTGAGTATCATCGGTAGAACCGTTTATTTCATTACTAATTCCCCAGGAAAAGATGCTCGGGTGGTTGTAATGGGACTCTATATTGTCAGTAAGTTGTTTTTTTGCTGTTTTTACTAACTCTGGAGTAAGACTCGCGGGCTTTTGCCACCATGGCAATTCTTCTTGTACAAGAATGCCATACTTGTCCATAAGACTTATCATATAATCATCCTGTTGCCAGTGAAAACGGGTAATAACCACATTTAATTCTTTCATAGATCTCACTATTGAATCCATGTACGATTTTGGCTCTGCGATTCCATATTTGGGGTTACTGCCTGGCATGTATTCAATACCTGGGAGTCTAACAGCTTCCCCATTGAGGTAAAGTTTTTCTCCCTTTATTTCTACTTTTTTAAAGCCGAATACTGCAAGATCTGTATCAGAAACTTCGTCTTTAGCAGTTATAGATGTTTCAAGTTCATAGAGGTTAGGAGCGTCAAAATGCCAAGGTGATATTTCACCCAGATCAAAATTGGTTGTATAAATACCATTAACTGGCTCAATTTCAATTTTTTCCGTAGCAATTGATTTGCCGCTTTGTTTGTCTTTATAGCTAAAGTTAAAATTTAGTGTCTTATTATTTTTCCCAAAAAGTTTAACTTCTACCTTTACGGTGCCTGTACTGTCCCTTAAGTTTAGTTCAGGTTTAACATGTACATAGCGTATTGTATACTTTCCTGAAGTTTCTAGAGCAACAGAGCGAATAATGCCACCATCATTGGTCCAGTCGAATGCTTTCAGATAGGGTAGATTTTTGTCTGAGTACGAGTTATCTACAGCAACAACTAAAGTATTGCTTTGATTGGTTTTTAAATAGTCTGTGATATCAAAGGAAAAAGGAGTATATCCTGCATTTAAATTTTTGCCTACTTCTTGACCATTCACATAAACAGTAGCATCGTGATAAACTGCTTCAAATTGTATACGAATGGTTTTGTTTTCCCAATTATCAGGGATAGAAATCTTTTTCTGATACCAAGCTAAACCTGCATAATCAGCTGTAGCATCATTGGTATTCCACGTATGTGGCACCTTAACCTGGGTAGCAGCGGCAGGCAATTCTTTATGCCAGTTTTTGTTAATGCCCTGTGCTGTTGAGTCAATTATAAAAGACCATTCTCCATCAAGAGATAAGGAATTTTGAGACTGATTCTGGGCATATATTGTTGTGCTTGCACAAAGGAGGATAAGTATTAATAATATATTTTTCATAATCTTAATTTTATTGAGTTTAAAATTTGTACTATATATTTTTCAGTTTTTAATTGACAAAAACGACTTCCTAATTTGTCATAATATTTTATTTTTTTAAACTTGTTTTTAAGCTCTCAAAGTTTAACTTCTGTTCTGGATTGAACGTATCTGAATTCATATAACTTAATAAACTGTTAAGCATTTGTTGAGCAGCCGGTCTGTTGCTTAGATCACGTTAAAGGTCTATTGCTGCAACAATTAATTTTCCATTACCAACTTTGGCTTCAAAAAGGTTACCCATACTTTGGTTGGTTACAAAATTGTCTATAACACGAACAATAGGTTTAATGGAAAGCTCATCCAGAATTAATGATTTTGAATGTATACACAGATCCCACCATTGCCACTGTGTATATTCTTTTGTTGGAAAATCCGCAAGAGCCTTATGATCTTTATCAATTAAAAGTCCCATCGTACCAGGCTGATCTGGAAAATGGACCGGACTCCAAAATACTGGTACAAAGCGTCCTTCTACTCCATTTAGATCTTCTAGATCAGGATTTAATAATACCTTTTTTCCTTCCTTTAAAAGTTGATCGGCTTCCGCAAAAGAGGTTGTAATATGGACTTCACGGTTTGGCTTGATACTCGTAGCAGGATATACCCAAACCGGCCAGCTATTTTCAAAATCTGTTCCTTCAACTTTAATTTTAAGTTCCCAAACATCAGCAGTATCTACTTTTACAGGAACTTCTAGATTTCCTAAAGAAGTGTTGTTTCCAATTGAAAGATCAATATTTTCGATAACTTCTTCAGTGATAGGTGCGCCTGTACTATTTGTAAGACTCACTACAAGTTTCTGATCTTTTAATTCTTTATAAAAATTGGAAATTTCAAAAGTTGCAATAAAGTTTTCTCCGCTCTTGTATATAGCTTTTTCAAACCTAGCAAGAGGAGTAAGTGGGCTATTAAATTTGCTGAATTCTTCTGCACTGATAGCTCCTTTAGATTCCCAAAAGGCATTTAAAAGTCCAACCAAAGCTGTTCCCTGACCGGGAAAGTCTTGCAATTGTAGCAACTGAAAACCATCAAAAGAAGGTGTTTTTAGTGCTCTTTCAATTTCTTCTTTGTAAAGCATAGCTGCTAATTTCCCTGAGGCTTCAGTCAAATCTGGAGCAAGAGAAAGCAGGTTTTTATTCTCAAGATCGTTCTTTACCGCTATAAAATTTAGTGGCTGTAATACCCCGGTATATTTTTCAATTTCATTGATATCCGGGTAAACAGAATACTGCCCAATTTCATGGGAGATCAATGGGATTTCAACCTGCTTACTATTGGCCGAGTAATCGGTTTTAAAATTAGGACTAAACTCGTTGAATACCCCTTGCCCGCGAATCCAACCTTTATCGGTCCACTGGGTAGCAAAAAACTCATCTTGAGGTTCAGGACGGGTTCCCACAGGCTTTTGAAACGAAAAGGTCGTAGTGGCATAAAGATGCCTACTATCTTTTTCTTTTAATTCAGAAACCAAGTCATTAAGCATCCCAAAATTACCTTCCAGTTCATTCCCCATAGACATAAAAATGAATGAAGGATGTTGGCCATAATCAGCAATGATTTTATTTGCTTCATTTTCTAAGAACTGAAATGTCTTCTGGTCTTCACCTACTTTTAAACTCCAATGGGGTAACTCTACTTGAAGGTACATTCCAATCTCATCGGCTGCCACAAATGCAGCCTCCGGAGGACACCAGGAGTGAAACCTAAAATGATTTAAGCCATAATCCTTAGCCTTTTGATACAGCCTTAGCCACTCTTCTTTTTGCATAGGGGGGCGCCCGGTTAGTGGGAAAATAACGCACTCTAAATTTCCACGTAAAAATATACGATGGCCATTTAGGGTAAGTTCACCATTTTTATGACCTAAGCTTCGATTTCCGAATGTTTTGGTGACTTTTTCACCTTCACTATTAACTTCGATGGTGTATAATTGTGGGTTAAATTCGTCCCAAACTTCTAATTCTTTTACGGAAAATTGAAATTTCACCACATTTTTCTCTTCGGTATAGTCTGAGATAGCTTCTGAAATGATAGAATTTCCTTCTTGATCCACAATTGTAACTGATAGCGGATTGGAAATTATTCCGTCTTTATTTAACTTGACATTCAAAATTCCTTCTTCGGGATTTGGATAAACCTGAAGGACTTTAAGAATTTTATTACTAATAGGTTGGATTGAAATGTCTCCAAGAATACCGTTCCATTTTATTTGGGTATGGTTAGTATATCCATGTGCCATATCTTTTGAGGCTGGATTAGGGTATTTGGAACCGGCTATGTTAATATTAGGGTATTTATTTCCATTATCCACACAAATGGTTATCAGGTTCTTCCCTTCTTTTAGCTGATCGATAACCAAATAACGGTGAGGCCCTACTAAACTTTCCTTCCTTCCCAACAGTTGCCAGTTGATCCAAACCTTTGACTCCCACATGACCCTTTCCAATTCCATCTGCAGTGGTTTCTCCAACCAGTCTGCGGGAATCTCTATCTCTTTTTGGTACCAGGCTTTTCCAGTATATTCGGTTTTACGAGTCAGGTGAGAAAGAACATAATTGTCCAATGCTGGCTGCCTATCATTCAACTCCCCTATTCCTGCCATGTCCAAAGTTCCAGGCAGGTCAATTTTTGTGCCCTGTTTCATCTCATTAAACCACTGGTTTTGCTCCCCTTGATTTAGTGAATCCAATATCACCTTCCATTCCCCGGCCAAAGATATTTGTTGTGAATATGATTTACAGGACCATAAAGTCATAAGCCAAAGAGCCAATACAATTTTAATTAGATTATTAGAATGGTTATTTTCCATGAATTCAGTCTGTTTATTGCTTTATCTTACCCGTATCAGAACAGGCTGGATAATTATTAATTATTCAAGGACCATAATAAAGGAACACCTGAACAATGCGTCCCTTATGATGAATCCTTAAGGTTTTTAATTGGAATCTCCTCTTTTCAGGCAATTACGGCGGCATGGTTAAATGTTATCGAAAGGCAACCCCTTTTATCATTTAAGGTGAAATGATCCTGAGGTTCAATTAACCTTAACGCTTTCAATTGAGGCTGTTCCCTGATGCTTGACCAACAATTCCTGATGCATATGGACACCTAAGTGGTAAGCATCCATTTTTTTCGCATTTTGAAAGGAAGATTGGGCTTTTTCCCATTCAGCTTTGCCCAAATTCCCCAAACCTATCAAGTAGTTACAGTGAATTCGGTTTCGTACATTAAGGTCTTCATCCCATATCAAAAGATCAGGGAGGGAAACAGCAAAGTAATCGATTTTGATGTCATCAAAAATATGCGTTTCTCCATAATCGATTAGTTTATTGAACCTTGAAAGGGCGGAATTTTCCTCTCCTAATTTCAATAGAGATAGTCCCTGGTAGAAGATTTTATCAGGCTGTTGGTCATTATAGTACATAGCTTGACTAGGGTCACTTAGGCCTTGAGAAGCATAACTCCAGGCTTCCCTTGCCTTTTCAAGTTCTCCCAAGCCTTCATAAGCACACCCTAACCAATAGAACACATCATTTTCCTGTGCACCATAAAGTTTTCCTTCTCCTAGGTTATGTGGATAAACCTGTGCCGCTTCCAGATGCGATATTGCAGTTTTAAATTCTCCTTGACTCAGCGCTTCTTTGGCCAATTCCACGTTTGACAAAACGTATTGGGCAGGAACCTTTCCTTCTCCACCTTCCCATGGATGGAACTGCCGCTGCAACAACATTTCTAAAGCATATTTATGCTGTCCATCCATATTCAAAAGCGTAATATATTCCAAATACACATCATCCCTGGAGGAAACCAGATCCTTATGTTTTTCAAGGAAGGCCTTACGTTGAGATGGATCAACATTTATTTTTTTATAGAGCTGATCTAATTCCATCATCAGTCTTGGACAAGGATCCAATTCAAAAGCTCTTTCCAAAAATTCGCGGGCTTTTTCCTTTCTTTCCAGTTTATTAAAGTATATCAGCGCAAGGTTTCTCAATACATAAGGAGATTTCTTATTTATCTCCAATGCTTTTTCCCAACAATCTCTGGCATCTGCATATTGTTTTTTGGCCAACCAAAAATCACCTAAATAATATAGCCCTTTATCATCATCTGGTATTGCCTCAATGGCTGCCTTCAAGATAACCACTTCTTCCAACCGGTTGGGGAAACAGTAATCTGAGGATTCTTTTGCAGCAAATCTATAATATTTGTTTGCTTGATCTTTATCCCCCAATTGTCCATAAAAATAGCCCTTTGCATAAAATACTATGGGATACACCTCATTTTTGTTATCGGTATAAAGATCCAATAAATGAATCGCTTCCTCATAGAGTCCCGCTTGAGCATAATCCAAGGCATATTCAAGGTAATTATGAGCATAATCCCTAATCAGACCTTCTAAGTATTTTTTGTCTTCTTCCCTTTTACCAATCAGATATTTTTCAAATAGTACCCCAAAATTGAACTTGTCAATTTTTAGGGAGTCATCAATTAGCGTTTTTGCTTCTTCAACATTTCCTAATTTCCGCAAAATAGCGGTTTTCAGGTGTCTTGCTTTGTGATTATGCCAATTTCGAATAAGAGATTTGTCCACCAAATCCAGGGCTTTCACTAAATCTCCTCGACCCGTGTCAATTTGGGCCAAATTAAAATAACCTGCATCTTGCCAAGCTGCATTCCAACTAGATTTAAAAAAGGCATTGTAAGCTTCCTCTAATTTACCCTGTAACTTTAATGCTACCCCTTTATTAAAGTAAGGTTCACCATCATAGGGGTTTGGATTGTATTTTGTCAAAGTATCAATTGCTGTCTGAAAATATTTTTCAGCCTCTTCAAACTTGCCACTTTTCAACAGATACAAGCCCATAGCGTTATTGCTTCTAACATCCCCACTATCCCTTTTAATTGCCTCACTGTAATATGGGACAGGACTGTAGGTGGCATGCCTGTATTGTTCAATATGCAATCCGGTCAGATACAATTCCTCATTGGTCAAGATATCTTCGGGATCTTTGACCGACTTTGCTGCCTCAGGTACTGGTTTTAATTCATCGGATTTTTGTTGCCAAGTCACCAGGCTATGGCCCTTTTCATCCAAAACCTCCAATTGTGAACCCTCAGGAAGGCTTCCCAGTTCAATGGTTTGGCTGAAAACATTTGCAGGGCTGAAATCAAAATTTTCGTCCAATACTTTCTTTCCATCCGCTGTAAGAATAACGCTACTATTGGCAAAGTTTCCTGTGGCATAAACCACTACCTTGCATTTTCCATCCTGAAGGGTTACATTGACCATGGCATCTTTAGTAGCATTTTTCACTACCCCAACTTGTTGGTACGGCATAAAATATTGCGTAAAATTACGTTCCTCGTAAGGTTGTATCCAAGAAAAGTCAGGTTGATTGTCAGTATAAACTCCACACATCAGTTCGATATAGGGTCCATTTCGATCGGTCAAATTTCTATCCCATGCCTGACCAAAGTCCCCATTTCCCCAAGTCCATTGTTTTTTTCCCGGGGACACATGGTGGTCAGCAATATGCAGCAAACCTGCCTGCGTATCATTCTCATAGCCTCCTACAAAATCAAAATCTGAATTGACTGCCATATAAGAAGTTGGTACAGGAATATTTTTATACCTAGAAATATCCACCCCTGCAGAATAATCCATTTTATAGTATGTTCCCGTCGCAATTGGAAACCTGGACACATCTCTTTTTCCATGGTCAAACACAGCGTTCACGTCCTCTGGAAATACCGATTGGTAATGATCATTAACAGCTACTGCCGGATTGGCCCACCATAAGAAAGTCTGGGGATGAGGTGTCCTATTATAAAGTTTACCTTTTATTTCTAAATAAGCTTTGTCAGGATGGAGCGTAAATCCGGCCATTCCCTTTGTCCGAAACATTCTCTCTAATTCACTAACCCAAACAGTCACACTTCCATCTTGATTTTCCTCAATGGTAGCATCCACTGGGTCATAGGTACTCGGCCTGTGGTGCTGTGGCCAGTTAAATTCTATTCCTCCTGAGATCCATGGCCCAGTCAGTCCTACCAATGCAGGTTTAATGACCTCATTGTAATAAACAAAATGGCGTTCCTTTACCTTATCATAGGCCATTTGGATACGACCACCCAAAGCAGGTAGTACCATGATCTTGAGGTACTGGTTTTCCAGGAAAA
Organism: Echinicola jeungdonensis; assembly: GCF_030409905.1. NCBI lineage: Bacteria > Pseudomonadati > Bacteroidota > Cytophagia > Cytophagales > Cyclobacteriaceae > Echinicola > Echinicola jeungdonensis. The sequence continues at coordinate 29,611 of NZ_JAUFQT010000002.1, read as the reverse complement.
TGACATCCCATTCTTTATCGATTTTTTCATCGCTAATTTTTTCAATTACCGGATGAGGGTAAACCGCCCCACTGCTTCCCTGATAAACCCTTTTTTCTAAAAAGATGGGGTACTTTTCCGCTTCACTTACTTCGTAAGTCGGAATAATTACCTTCTCCTCCCATGCTTTTACGGTTTCAAAATTTTTCATATTCTATTATTTTAAGAACTCCAATTCAATATCTTCCAATGTTTTTCCTTTGGTTTCAGGTAACTTCATTTTTATAAAAACAAAGCCCATTATGCTAATCACACAGTACACCCAAAATGTACCATACGCCCCTAATTCACTGTTTAAAATGGGGAAGGAAAAAGCCAGGGTAAATGAAGCTACCCAAAGGCTGAAAGTGGCCAGAGACATTGCCAATCCCCTCACCCGGTTTGGAAATATTTCAGACAATACCACCCAAGTTATAGGGGCAAGTGACATTGCATAGGTGGCAATTGACACCACGACCAAAATAAGTATCGGCAAACCTGTCCAACCCTGAAAATAACTTAATCCCAAGACGAAATAGATGATAGACAAGCCTCCTGAACCAAACAGCATCAACTTCTTCCTGCCCCATTTGTCCACTGTTTTCATGGCAACAAGGGTAAACACCAAGTTGACGCTTCCGGTGATGACAATATTGAAAAGCATATCTCCAACACTATACCCTGCACTACTAAAAATTTCCTCTGCATAGTTAAAAATGACATTTATGCCGCACCATTGTTGGAAAATGGCCAATACCACGCCCAAGAAGACAATGGGTTTTATTTTTGGTTCATTTAATTCCTTGAAATGCACCCTGTCATTATTTTCCTGGAGAGTGCTCTTAATATTTTTCACTTCCTGTAGTGCATAGGCCTCTCCACCGACCTTGGTTAAAACTCTTGAGGCGGCCTTTAAGTCTCCGATTTTCAATAAGAATCTTGGACTTTTTGGCACAACAAACATTAAAACAAAAAAGGCTATTGCAGGAACCATCTCAGCCCAAAACATCCATCGCCAACCGATGGTACCATTCCAGGAAGCTGCCAATTCCTGATTGGAAATTCCCAAGGGAACTGGTTCTGCAATTAAAAAGTTGATGATTTGTGCGGCCAAAATACCGATTACAATGGTCAGTTGGTTAATGGCAACAAACCTTCCTCTAAGTTCTGCGGGGGCCAATTCTGCGATATACATGGGGGATAGCGTTGATGCCAAGCCAATACCCACGCCACCTATTAACCGGAAAATGATGAACCAATAAAAATCATTTGCATACCCACTTCCAAAAGCCGAGATAATGAATAAAGCTGCGGCCCATATCATTGGTATCTTCCTGCCATATTTATCGGAAAAGGTTCCTGATGTCACTGCACCCAGAATACAGCCTACTAAAGCACTGCTCATTGCCCATCCTTGTAATTTGGGCGAATGATTGATATCAAAAAACAGTTCATAAAATGGTTTGGCTCCCCCTATTACCACCCAATCATAACCAAATAACAGGCCTCCCATTGCCGAGGTGAAGGCTAGCGCCAATAAATAGGGCAAATTATATTTTATATTACTCATGATATAATCTTGAAATTTTATTCTTTTCTCCTCTTAATCAGTCTTTCAAAAAGAAAAGCCCTTTAGTCACATATCTCCCACGATGGTCACAACCGATCTGGAAGGTATTCTCACTACACTACCTTTTACCAGTTGTTTTTCCAGGTCACGTTTCTCATCTGTTATATAAAAGCCGGAAATCTCCAATAGCTACTCCACCTCCATTGTAGACATAAAAGAAGTCTACCATATTAAAAGAATCATTTTCTATGATTTTATTATTAAAAAAATCATAGTGGAATCTTCAGGCACCTTTTTAAAAAGAGTTTCTGTAAACTCACTATTTTTATCGGCACTCTTATTTCCGCAGTTGGTTAATTAAATCAGAGCATAAAGCAGCATAAATTATTTCAAAAGGTATCGAAGATTCATATTGAGAGTTTGGGCAGTTTGGTAAGATAATGAAATTAAACCTGCCCAAAGAGACAGGTTTAATTCTATTAATTTTAAAATAACTTCTATTGATACTCTGGGTTTTGAGTAACATTAGGATTACCCAAAACTTCATTTAAAGGTAATGGTAATACATAATCTCTGGGAGAAAGTGACCTATCCACATTATAGGTTTCGATAAAATCTTCGATATAATCTCCTAAATAATCTGGTGATCCACCATAAGTACTTTTTCTTTTAAGTTCAGGATAAACCTCAGATTCCATTGCAAATTCTAAAACTCTTTCATTTACAATTGCGTCGCGAAGCTGCGATTGACTTAAACCTGAAAGCGGAGTTAGACCAGCTCTTCTTCTTACCTCGTTAATACCGTAATATGGATCGCCCATATTGCTTTCATTAGCAGCTTCAGAATGTCCTAAAAGTACATCTGCATATCTTAGATAAACAATATTCTTTTCATTCATGTACGCATTAGAAATTCCAACTTCAGTATATTTAGCAGACCAAGCAGCAGAATAGATAAGCTCTTCAGGATTATTCGGATCTGAATCTGCAGGAACTAAACCTCCAAAACGGCTTAAGTTGTACGGCGCATCTGGACTCCAGCGAACTATTGGCCATTCTCCATCATCATTACGTCCCACACGATTTGATGGATATTCTTGTATGAATGTACCCGCTATCCTTTTATCGTTTGGATCATATTTTTCTCTGAAATCTTTAGTTGAATTTAACCAATGCCATCCAACACCGCCTAAATCATTTGGTAGATCTGCAGGCACAAAATGGGCATGATAGACCTGGTTTTCACCAGCATTCGCTGAAGCAGAAACCTGAGCCTCAAAAATTCTTGGCCCCATATTCTCTGTTTCCACAGAAAAAGTATTTGCAAAATCATCAAATAATGACATTCCACTTTCATCAATGATCGTCTGAGCAACATTGTAGGCTTCAGACCATTTTTCTCCCTGTAAGTAAGCTTTCATCAATAATGCTTCTGCTGCCCAACGAGTTGCTCTACCAGCTTCTGATGGGCCATAACTTTCTGGTAGAATATCTCTTGCCATTAACAAATCTGACTGAATAAGCTCTAAAGCCTTTTGTTCTCCATTTTCATTAGACGGTAGATCCTGGTCACTTAGGGTTGGACTTGTTGTTACAGGAATATTATTAAAATATCTTACTAAATTATAATAGTAAAATGCTCTTAAAAATTGCGCTTCGGCCTTTACTCTATCAATCAACGCCACATTTGTTGCCCCAGCGTCTTTAAGCTCGTCTGCTTTGGCAATTATAGAGTTTGCCCTATTAATATTCTCGTAAGAAATTCTCCAGTAAATTGAAATATAAACATCGTCTGGAGAAACATTCCCATTTTGGTAATTCAGAGGCCCTTTTTCCCAGCCTACCTGATACCCCACCAAACATTCGAATACAAAACGGTTATAAAAATGATTTTCCCAATCCTGGCCATATCCAATCCCATCATAAATTGCATTCACACCTAATTCTAGCTGCTCGGCAGTATTAAAGAAGTTGTCTTGCGTCGTAAAATCCGGATTCTCTTCAAGATCAGAGCATGCTGAGAAAACATTCATTAGGAGTAATACAAAAACTCCTTTTAAACATGTCTTTTTTATAAATTTTACCATAATATGTTTTGCTTATTAAAATTCTAAATTGATTCCTACCGTGAATGTTCTGGATCGCGGATACGCATCATAATCATCTCCTCTGTTCAGGTTATCCTGCCCACGGTTATTTACTTCAGGATCAAAACCTGTATAATCTGTAATAGTAAATAAATTTTGACCGCTTACGTAAACTCTAGCTCTCGAAACAAATTCTGAAAAAGATGGAACTGTATATCCTAAAGAAATATTTTGTAGACGTATAAAAGAACCATCTTCAATAAAATAATCGGAATCTCTATAGGAGTTTGCAAAATCCCTGTTACCATCGATAACTGGTCTGGTAGCATTTGGATTATCTGGGGTCCATGAATCGGTAAGAATGCCGGCAATCTGGTTAATCTTTTGCACTCCATCACCTAATTCAGAAGCCTGAAGGTTTCTTACATCAAATCCTTGCGAACCTCTAAGGAAAATACCTAAATCGAGATCTTTATAAGTAAATGTTGAGTTTAGTCCCCAGGTAAAATCTGGATTTGGATCACCTATAATAGTATAATCGTCTGGTGTGATTTGGCCATCTCCATTCACATCTCTATATCGCGGATATCCTGGTTTATCACCTGAACGCGATGCGTTATTATCGATTTCTTCCTGAGACTGAAAGATCCCTATATAGTCATAACCTCTCCATACTCCAATTGGGTTTCCTTCTTCTACCCAGCTACCTGCTACCCCAAGATGCCCACTGGTGGTACTTGAAAAGAAGGGTGTACTGCTTCCTAAATCCGTAAGTTTATTTCTTAAGATAGAAAGGTTTCCAGCTAGATTCCATTTAAAATCCCCATTATCTATTATATAACCATCCAAACCAATTTCAAAACCTTTATTCTGTAATGAACCGGAATTTTTCAATATGGATTCAAACCCTAAACTACTTGGTATAGATACAAATAATAACAGGTCTTCAGTCTTGTTATCAAAATAGTCCAAGGTTAAATTAAGACGACTTTTAAAGAAAGAAGCATCCAGACCGATATTTCTCATTGTGGTTGTTTCCCATTTTAGATCAGAATTACTTAATCTGCCGTCTGCTAACCCCAAAACTAAATTACCACCAATTACATAATTGTATTCATTCAGATTTGCTAATGAATTATACACAGGAATTTCTGAGTTACCCGTTAATCCCCAGCTACCTCTTATCTTAAGATTATTAATTACGTTGGATATCCCTTTTTCATCAAAAAAGCTTTCGTTCGCAATGTTCCAACCTAAGGCTACAGATGGAAAGTTAGCCCATTTGTTTTGAGCTCCAAATCTGGAGGAACCATCGCGTCTAAAAGTAAGAGTAAGAAGATATCTACTATCATAATTATAGTTTAAACGTCCTAATAATGATTCTAATAGCCATTCTCTTCGGCTTGAAAATGGAGTCAAAATGTCCGGACCTCCCTGAAGGGTTGCCTGATCTACCGAAGATGCGGTAATACCACGGGTGGTACTTCTAAAAAATTTATTCACTTCTCTTTGATAAGTATATCCCACCACTGCATCTACAAAATGATCTCCACCAAAGTCGTTGGTATACGTTATAAGGTTCTCATTCAAAATGTTTGCTGAATGCCTGTTAGCAAGAGTTAATTCACCTGAATTATCTCTACCAATTCTAGTCGTAACGGTAGGGAAGAAACTGGTCCTATTGATATTTAAAATATCTGCTCCAATACTACTTTTTACTTTCAAATGATCTGTAATATTCAATGTAAATGTTGTATTTCCAAGAACACGGTTGGTGATATCTTCATCTGTAGCATATTCCAGCTCTTGCAGGGGATTAATCAAAAAACGTCCGTCATAAGAAGCAAGGGCATAAGTTCCATCTTCATTATAAACCGGGGTTGTAGGATCTAAACCTAATGCTGTAATAATAGTTCCTCCCGGCCCTCCTTGATCTGTAGGTGCATTGTTGGACGCCGTGCGGTTGTATGACCAGCTTGAACTTACATTTAAAAAGTCATCAAATGCAGAATTATCCAGATTTAATCTTATACCGTATCTTTTAAAATTCGTTTTCTTTATGATACCCGCATTATCATGGTAATTACCCGTTAATGCATATTTATTGTCTTTATTTCCGCCAGAAAATGTAATCTGGTGATTTTGAATGTAACCTGTTCTTGTTACCTCATCCAGCCAGTTTGTCCCTTCTCCAAATGCGTTAATCTCCTCCTGAGTATAAATAGGAGATCCTCCCTGGCTTTGCTCAAGAATGTTTAAATAAGTAGCATATTCAGCACCATTTAAAACTTCTATAGGATTAGACATTGTTTGAGTTGAGTAAGAACCATCATAACTAAATTTTGGTTTACCCGCTTTACCACGCTTAGTAGTAATTAAAACTACCCCGTTGGACCCTCTGGAACCATATATCGAAGTTGCAGAAGCATCCTTTAACACCTCGATAGATTCTATATCATTTGGATTAATAGACGCCATTACGTTGGCAGATTGCCTATTCCCTCCTGCACTATAAGCTCCATTGTTTGGATAAATAGGAAAACCGTCCACAACATATAATGGCTCACTTCCGCTATTAATTGAATTAGAACCCCTAATTCTTACCGACACCCCACCTCCGGGAGCTGCTGATGTTTGCGTCACCTGAACTCCTGGCGCCCTTGCTTGGATGGCCTGATCTACAGAAGTAATAGGTAATTCTTTTACAGCTTCTCCATCTATTGAAGATACAGCACCTGTAAGATCACTTCTTTTGGTTTCACCATATCCCACCACCACAACTTCATCCAGTTGGGCAAAATCTGGTTCCAAGGTGATATTTATTTGTGACTGATTGTTTACAGGAACTTCCTGACTAATATAGCCCACAAAGGAAAAAGACAAAATTGCCTCTGCTGGATTGGAAACATTCAGGGAATAATTTCCTTCAAAATCTGTAACTGTTCCAGTACTGGATCCTTTTACAAGGACGGTTGCCCCTGGAATAGGCAATTGGTCCTCTCCTGAGATTACCTTTCCGGTAATTTCCTGGGATTGTGCCAAACCTAGTTTTGTAAAGGTCATCAAAATGATAACCCCAAGCATTTTGGCCATTGTTATAGGGTCAATTATCCTGCTATTACAGGAGTTAAACCCTTTTAACCATTTTTGTGAAAACTGTTTCATAAGGATGTTATTTTGGATATTAATTAGATTTTCTTTAGGTAATCAAAACGCGCTATTAATATAGCGTCACCATATTTTATTTCAACAAACTTATTGTTTGAAATTATTTATTACTCCAAAGCAATAGTATTCCAAATTAAGTTTCGAAATTGATTATCCAAACCTTTGCATATTGGTTTTATGGACTTGTACGCTCCCATTTATTTAATATTTATTCTTAAGCTAATTTTGTCAGTCGTAAATTTCCCACAACTGAGTAAAACATGTTTATTCCTATAGTATTTCATTAATTATTGTTTGTATTTCTACGGAGCTCCTATCAGAATAATTAAAACCAACAATTCTTTTAATACAGAATAAACAGTAGGTTTATAATCATTTAATAAATCATTATGACTCAAATGTAGCCCAATAAGGCAGGAGGTAAATGGACAATGATATTTTACACATGGACAAAAGCACAAATTTTTAAAAATAAAAATATGATTATATTAGCACTACAATCACCCTATACTGTTATATGAAAAATAAGCCAACACTAAAAACCGGTTTTAAAGGAGAAAAAATCAATGTAATCCCAAGAAGACTGTTAACAGATTATTCAAAAAGAGAACTTACTAAAAACTTATACTTAACTGATATTGGTTATTTTCCAAAAGCGCTTCATCACTTCCGGAAAAGACCACAGGGTTGCCCTGAGTACATTTTAATTTATTGTATTGAAGGAAAGGGAACCATCAAAATTAATCAATCCAGTTTTCAGCTAACTCCCAATTCTTTTTACATCATCGAGTCAAAGCAGAATCACGCCTATTTTTCGGATGAGAAAAATCCTTGGTCCATTTTCTGGGTTCATTTTACAGGTGTAAATGCGAAGGAAATTTTTCAAAGGTTCAGAAAACAGAATAATAACCAACCCATCATTATCCCTTTTGAGAAAAACCGGATTGCAGAGTTTGAATACATGATTGACCTTTTTAAAAATGGTATTTCGGAGGAAATATTCGAGTATTCGAGCATGTTGCTTCATAAAACCCTAGGTTCCTTTATTTATTATTCTATTAAGTCAAACAAAAAGGTTCAGTCTTCCAACGAAGATTTAGTCAATGAAATCATTGACTATTTGAACCAACATATTTACGACACGGTGACCATTGAGGAAATTTCACGTACGTTTAATAAGTCTTCCTCCACCATTTTTTCACTTTTCAAAAAAAAGACCGGCCAATCACTGATCCATTTTTTCAATTTATTAAAAGTCCAAAAAGCTTGTGAGCTTTTCAATCTAACTAACATGTCTGTAAAAGAAATCAGCTACGAACTGAACTTTCAGGATCCACTTTATTTTTCGAGGTTATTTAAAAAATACATGGGGGTATCCCCATCAACGTATAAAAATGAGCTTTAAAAAGCCAAACCTATTACCGATTACATTTAAACCAGGAAAGGGATCATTTATTCACCAACATTGTACTCTTCATCAGTCACCGGCTCCATCCATTCTACTATGCCTTTCTCAGTATTTGGAACAATATACATTTGCTGTAAACCGGTATCAGGACTTGCACCATGCCAATGACGGGTATTGGGAGGGCATTTTACTATATCCCCTTTTTTCATTACCTGAATGGGCTCCCCTTCGATTTGGTGATAGCCTACACCATCAGTAATAATAAGGATTTGGCCTCCAGGATGGGTATGCCAGTTGCTTCTTGCCCCTGGTTCAAAAAAAACATTTCCCACCAAAGTGGTATAAGTTGAATCATTGGGCACAAGGCCATAATTGTAGGCTTTGCCAGTAAAATACTCAGAAGGTCCTAACTTCCCTTTAGGGAAAATGGCTTCCAAATCTTTTTGTTCTGTTTCGGATGAATCTTGTCCTTGACACCCCTGGAGAACCAAAGCTGAGAATACTAATAACAGATTGATATTTTTCATAATATAAGAAATTTATTGACCTATTTTCTTAATAACCTTTGCAGGAACACCTGCCACAAAACAGTTTGAGGGCACATCTTTTGTTACCACCGCACCTGCAGCTACTACCGAGTTTTCACCAATGGTAACCCTGGGAAGGATGGTAGCAATGGCACCGACCCAGACATTCCTTTTTATTATCACTTCTGCAGGAACCATGGTCTTTCGGGAGGCAATCTCCACTGGATGGTTTTCGGAGCTTATATTCACCCGTGGGCCAAGCATCACTTCATCTTCAATAGTTATACCCCTAAATCCAAAAAGCTGCAGGCATGGTTGATAAACACATTTTTCCCCAGCTTTATATTTTTTCCAACATTGGTATAAAATGGCGTAAACAATGTGGTACTTTCATCAATTGGGCTTCCTATGATCTCGGAGAGCCATGACCGAATTTCCTGGATATTACAAGCTGAATTCAGTTTCACAGAAAGCTTGATGGTCTCATTAACTGCCTTCCTAATCTTCCCGTAATCCGGGTCATCCATGGAAATCACTTCCCCTGACCTCAGCCTTTCAAAAATATCTTTTGCTTGGTTTGTCTGGTGCTTTCCCATTCTGTATGAACTTGATTTTCCATTACAAATGTATACCTAGAAATCTATTAGAAATTAATGATTTTCAAATCAAAAAGTAAGAAATTCAAACCCACATTTCAGTTCAAGTCCTAAAATATGGCCTTAAATAATAAAAGGGTTATTGCAATCAGCATTGATATAGAGGAAAAACCAATAACTAATTTACCCAACAACCAATTACTTTAACCGAATTCCCTATATTTGCAGCCCAAAGTTCTTTACTTGATTTCTTCATCTTCCAATATAGGTCCTTGACCAAGGTCAGGGTGAATAGGGAACCGTGTGAAAATCACGGGCTGTCGCGCAACTGTAAGTAATGGAAAAGTTTTTACCCTTAGTGGTCCACTGTCCCGATAACCATCGGGGTGGGAAGGACGGTAAAAATGTTACAAGCCAGGAGACCTGCCTATATTGAAATGACAATGCTTTCGCGATTTGAAGCCCTGTCAAGTAGGATGCTTTTTCCAAAAAATTATGGGACTCGTGTGCCTAAGGAAAAAGTATATCCTGTTTTTCACCTCCACTTCTTATCCGCAGGGCATTGTGAAGTTTAGCTAAAGGCTTTTGACCTATTTATCACGTTAAAAGTTTAAAATTATGCTAACGCACAATCTTGGCTACCCGCGGATTGGTAGCAAAAGACAACTCAAAAAGGCCAGTGAAGCTTACTGGGCCGGAAAATCAACCCTTCGTGAACTCCAGGAAACCGGTGCAAACATCCGGGAAGAAAATTGGAAAATCCAACAGGAAGCAGGCATTGACCTGATCCCTTCCAATGATTTTTCCTTCTACGATCAGGTTTTGGACATGTCCTTTACCGTTGGTGCTATTCCTGAAAGATACCATGAGATTGTAACTGACCAGAAAAAACCTGAACTGGACCTTTATTTTGCCATGGCCCGGGGCTATCAGAAAAATGGCCTTGATATCATTGCCATGGAAATGACCAAATGGTTCGATACCAATTACCATTATATCGTTCCTGAATTTAAAAAGAATCAGCCCTTTAAACTCTTCTCCACAAAAATCCTGGATGAGTTCAAAGAGGCAAAAAGACAGGGTATCATCACCAAACCTGTCATCCTTGGACCGGTCTCCTACCTCCTATTGGGTAAAGAAAAGGAAAAAGGTTTTAAGCGAATTGAGCTGATCAAAAACCTTGTCCCTGTTTATTTGGACATCCTCAAAAAACTGGAGGAATCAAACGCTACCTGGGTACAATTGGATGAACCTTTTCTTGCCATGGATCTGGATCAGGAAGAAAAGGAAGCTTTTGAATATACATACAAAACCATCCGCAAAGCTTGTCCGAACCTTAAAATCCTTTTGACCACTTATTTTGGCGGCCTGGATGAAAATTTGGACCTGGCTTGTGAATTGCCAGTTTGTGGCCTGCATTTGGATTTGGTCCGGGCTCCAAAACAACTTGAAAAGACATTGGATAAACTTCCGCAAAACCTAAGCCTTTCTTTAGGATTGGTAGATGGAAGGAATATCTGGAAAAATGATTTCAAAGCTTCTTTGGAATTACTTGAATTGGCCAAAGGCAAGAAAAGTGAAAACCGCCTATTGATAGCTTCCAGTTGCTCTTTGCTTCATTCACCCTGTGACTTGGAGGAGGAAAAATCTGGCTCAGGGTTGACGGCTGAGATCCAACAATGGTTGGCTTTTGCCAAGCAAAAAGTCGGTGAAATTGCAAGCTTGAAGCAACTAGCTTTGGATTCCGGTTTGCCGGAAAACCAACAATTATTGGAGGAAAATCAAAAAGCTATCCAATCTAAAAAAACCTCTTCCATCATCCATAAACAAGAGGTGGGACAGGCTGTAAGCAGCCTTACACCAGGCCATAGCACGAGGAATAAGCCTTTTGGAGAAAGGAGAAAACTTCAAACCCCAAACCTGAACCTTCCACTTTTCCCAACCACAACCATTGGTTCCTTTCCTCAAACCAAGGAGGTAAGGCAATGGCGAGCTCTAAAGAAAAAGGGGAAATTGACTCAAAATCAATATGATGAGCTGATCAAAAGTGAAACCGAAATGGCAATACGTTGGCAGGAAGGAATTGGATTGGATGTTTTGGTTCATGGGGAGTTTGAAAGAAATGATATGGTTGAATATTTCGGGGAGCAATTGGAAGGCTTTGTCTTCACCCAAAATGGCTGGGTCCAAAGTTATGGTTCCCGCTGCGTTAAACCTCCCATTATTTATGGAGACGTTTCCCGTCCTGAGCCTATGACCGTTGGTTGGACTTCTTTTGCCCAATCCCTGACAGAAAAAAATGTAAAAGGAATGCTCACAGGGCCGGTAACCATTTTGCAATGGTCCTTTGTCCGAAATGACCAGCCCAGATCAACCACTTGTCAGCAAATTGCCCTGGCTATCAGAGAAGAGGTGGCTGATTTGGAAAAAGAAGGCATCAAGATCATCCAAATTGATGAACCTGCCCTAAGGGAAGGTTTGCCCTTAAGGCAGTCCGACTGGGAAGCCTATCTGGACTGGGCTGTAGAATGTTTCCGAATCTCTGCATCAGTGGTGGAGGACAAAACCCAAATCCATACACACATGTGCTATTCAGAGTTTAATGATATCATCAAACATATTGCTGGCATGGATGCTGATGTCATTACCATCGAATGTTCCAGGTCTCAAATGGAGTTATTAGATGCTTTTGCTGAGTTCCAATACCCCAATGAAATTGGTCCAGGGGTTTATGACATCCACTCTCCAAGGATACCTTCCAAAGAGGAAATGGTTGAATTGCTAGAAAAAGCTAAATCCGTATTACCGGAGGAACAGCTTTGGGTCAACCCTGACTGTGGCCTTAAAACCAGAGGATGGAAAGAAACTGAGCCAGCTTTGGAGCGCATGGTACAAGCTGCTAAAGCACTTAGAAAAACCACAGTTGCTGGTATCGAAAATTAAACAATTACCCCACCGGGCAGGTTAATTACTTGCCCGGTATAATTTCTATTTGCAATGACAATTTTTTCAAAGCCATCCAAAAAAGCCTCCTCCGTTCCTCTTCACTGTTGGGACATCATTGCCTGCCAATTATACCCAAGCATTGCAAACCAAAGTCTTGAATCCCTATCTCACACTTTAAGTTTTTTCAAAAAATCATTCAGTTGGTCAACAGATTTGAATTTCCTAAATCAAAGGTTTGATGCTTTAGTACTTACCGATAGGCAGGAAACCATCCTTTGGGCAAGTCCAGGCTTTGAAAAAATGACGGATTATCATGTCTTTGAAGCAATTGGTAAAAACCCTTCTTTTTTACAGGGAAAGGATTCTTCTTATAAAGCAAAAACCCAAATAAGAAAAAAAATCAATGAAGGAAAACCATTTTCTTCCCAATTGATTAATTATAAAAAGAATGGAGAACCTTACCTTTGCGAAATCACTATCATTCCATTGGAAGATCCAAAAGGGAAAATCACCCATTTTCTGGCACTTGAAAACGAAATATGACCGATTTAGACCAAAAAATTAAAAACGCAGAAACCCGAATATTTAAAGCTGTTTTCCCCAATACCATCAACCATTATGATACTTTGTTTGGTGGCACGGCTATGCACCTGATGGATGAGGTTGCCTTTATCGCAGCCACCCGGTTCAGCAGACAAAAAATGGTTACCGTACGAAGTGATAAAATTGATTTTACCGTCCCCATTCCCGCAGGAACCATTATCGAATTGGTGGGGCATATCATCCATATTGGCCGGACCAGTTTAAAAGTCCAAGTGGACATATTTATTGAAAAAATGTATGAGGAGGGTAGAGAAAAAGCCATTAGCGGCACTTTCACCCTGGTAGCAATTGATGAAAATAAAAAGCCCACCCCTATTGATCATTAAACTTCTCCATATTGAAAGCTGGATTGAAAATCTTCATGATGGAAAAATGGTTTATTTCTTTTGCCAAAAGCTTAAGGCCGGATGCTGAAAGCAACCCAAAAATTCCTCATTTGCATTGAGGAATTTGAAAGCCCAGCATTTGTAATTCCAAAAAAAGCATCAAATTTGAATTTTTCACCGCAGATCATAAACTCCCTTTTCCAAAGGTATCCATTCCATGGATCAAAATGGGTTACCTGGAATTAATTTAAATGATTTCCTACTTCCTAAATTCCTTCTGGAAAAGCAGATATTCATTTTAGTATTCAGCGTAAAATAAAATTAATCCAATCAGTTCACTCAAGAATAATTAGTGATAATTAGGGGAATTGATGGACCCTTTTTTTTAAATTCTCACCAAAACCTCATCTCAAATTCCTCCAGGGTCCTGTTATTGCCAGGGTGATGCCTGCATCTTGGATATTGACAAAATATGTTTGCCCGGAAGGGGAAAACACCCCTCCAGCAAATTCTGATTCAAACCCAATATTCTCGGCCAGTTTATAAAACCTACCCTCCGGTGTAATCCCAACCACAAATGGGTGGGGATGGTCCTCGCAAAGCAATAAATCTCCCCAAGGTGCAATGGCCACATTATCACAATTCTTTAATAAATCCCTATCATTGGGTTCTGCAAAAAGCTCTAATGAACCGGGCGTTTTATATTCATTCTCTTTTCCTTCATTTTCCCCTGGAATATACTTAAAAACCTGTCCTGCCCCTATTTCTCCTCCATTAGTACAAGCAAAATACAGCTCGTTCTCCCCAAACCAAATCCCCTCACCACGAGCAAACCTTGCAGCCCCTTTTCCATACCCCCTGTACCTCAAATCATCATGAGGGGAACCAATATCCTCCAGGTCAATCCAATAGATGCTTTGAGGTTTTCCAACTGGAAAAAAACCCTCTTGTTGCCCTTTCCAATTCCGGGTATCCCTTCCTTTTCCCCAGGAAAGGCAAAGGGCTTGAAGTTTCCCTCCTTGGTATAATTTCCCTGGAACATGGGGAATATAGCGGTAAAACAAGCCATCACCCCGGTCCTCGGTCAAAAATACTATTCCGGTTCTGGGATCAACTGCCACCGCCTCGTGGTTAAACCTTCCCATTTCTTTTATGGGAATCGCATTTTGTAACTTCCCGTCTCTTTTGGCCAGTACCTCAAAGACAAATCCGTGATCTTTTTCCAGATTTCCACTGTAATCACCTGCCTTCACAACTGATTCCTCACAAGTCAACCATGAATTCCAGGGAGTAACCCCTCCCGCACAGTTTCTCACCGTTCCTGCAAGGCTCATAAACTCTTGTTCTACCTCACCCGTTTTTTCATTGTAGACCAAGGTGGTTGTTCCTCCCAGAGCAGGTAAATTTCCCTTTCCTTTTTCATAAAACTTATCAAGTTCAGCTTGGGCAAGGTTTTCATTTTCCGGTCCAAATGCACCATTTTCAAAATCATCTGGACTGTTTTCATGATTCCGAACCAATATCACTTTTCCATCATCCCCCTCAAAAGCTCCCATACCATCTGGCCTCCCTGGAGTCCACCAGCCATCATCCATGATTTTTCCTTTCTTCGAAATGATTTTATATTCAAAACCTTTAGGCAAATTCAATATTCCCTTATCATCATTTTGCAAAGGTCCATATCCTAAACAGCCATTAATCTCATGAGCCTCGGCCAAAGGGTTTAGAAATTGGTTTAAGCCCATAAAACCAAGGGTAGCCACTCCTGAATTAATCAAAAATTGTCGACGTGAATTAAATGATTTCTCCTCCATAGGCCTATTATATTTACAACTTTACGTGCTATTTATTTTTAAAATCTGTTCTACCTTGGATTTTACCTTTGGGGCAATAGTTTGATTTTTTTCACTTTTATAGCCCGGGCAGTAAAATCAAATTCCAACAGGTCATTGGGAGCTGGCTTAAAAACAGTATCCAATCTGTCCAACACCCTGTATTTCACCTGTACCCTAACACTATCCATTTTAAATTTTTCGGGCAATTCCTCAGGATAATACCATTGATTATCCACAACAATCAAATATTGTTGAGATCCACGAGTGGCAGTTTTAGCGAGCACCCATCCGGTTCCTTGCCTTAAATTTTTGGATGTTTGGCAAGAACCGAAAAAAAAGCACCCCATCAACCCTATTGTTAAAAGGTACTTAATCATTTTCCATTTTTTCGATAAGAAATATATGTAAATTGTAAGTAAGAATAAACCTCTAATGCACTCATTATGAAAAAGTATGAGATTGAAATCAAATGGGGGATCATATTTACATTTATAGGTTTGTTGTGGATTGGGCTGGAAAGAGCTGTAGGACTTCATGATGAATACATTGGATTCCATTCTACCTATACCAACCTTTTTGCATTTATAGCCATTTTACTCTATGTTTTGGCGCTTTTGGATAAAAGGAACCACTATTATAAAGGGTATATTAGTTGGAAAAATGCTTTTTTCTCCGGCCTGGTCTTATCCGCGATTATAGCCATTCTTAGCCCCCTGTCCCAGTTGATCAGCCATAAAATTGTCACCCCACATTATTTTGAAAATGCCATAAACCACGCAGTAAGTAGAAAAATAATGAGCCAGCAAGAAGCAGAAAGTTATTTCTCCCTTGGGAATTACATCCTTCAAACAACCTTTTTTGCTTTTATCGTGGGTTGTATAACTGCTGCCCTTATTTCTATTTTCATCAGAAAAAGCCCTCAAGCCATTTAAACATTAAAACTTTACTTTAATCTTTATTATTCAAACTTTTTACCCCAATCATTATGAAAAAAATCAACATTTTATCCATCGACGGTGGAGGAATAAAAGGCATTATTCCTGGCACTATCCTTCAGGTTATTGAAGAAAAAATCCAACAAAGAAAGGGAGATGATCAGGCCAGATTAGTGGATTATTTGGACTTTGTGGCTGGGACCAGTACCGGTGGAATACTAAGCTGTGGACTATTAACACCCTCCGATGAAGATCCACAAAAACCTAAATTCAAGGTTCAGGAAGTGGTCAATTTATATCACAAACATGGAAAAGCTATTTTCCATAAATCCTTTTGGCACGAGGTAAGGGGACTTTGGGGAATATTGGATGAAAAATTCCCCAACAAGGCATTAAGGAAAGCCCTTCAAAAACAATTTGGAGAAATTAAGTTAAGCCAATTGATAAAACCCTGTTTGATCACTTCTTATGAAATCAACAACAGGAAAGCCAAATTTTTCACCCAACACAATGCCAACCTCTCTCCTTCCGAGGACTTTTTGGTTAAAGAGGTGGCCCAGGCTACTTCGGCAGCCCCCACTTATTTTCAGGTGGCGATGATCAAGTCAGCCATTGGGGTCAACTACCCTTTAATAGACGGAGGGGTATTTGCCAATAATCCGGCTATGTGTGCCTATGCAGAAACTCGAAAATTGGATTTTAAAAATGTAAAAAAGCCCACTTCTAAGGACATGTACCTTTTATCTCTAGGAACTGGTTCTGAAAATGAAACCTATAGTTATTCCCAAGCCAAAAATTTTGGTTTGGCCCAATGGATCAAACCCCTAATCAGTATAATGATGTCCGGAAATTCAGAAACAGTTTCCCACCAGTTAAAATGGCTTTTTGATGCTGGAAATAATAAAGAAGGATATGTTCGCCTGGAGCCCAAACTATTACATGCATCCCCAAAAATGGATGAGGCTACTAGGAAAAATATGAATGCTTTAAAAGAAGCTGGATTGAATTATGTATCGGAAAATGAAAAACAAATCGATGATATTGTAACCAATTTGCTAATGAATAAAGGGGAATTATAAATCGGGTAACCAAAGGTCTCGCTTAGATAAAGCAATCAATCCTATGCTTTTTTTCGTTTAATAATATTATGGTAGCGATAATTTTAGGCGAGGTTGTCGGTCCTGTAAATACTACCCGGAACCATTGGTTTTCCTTTCTCAAGGAACAGCTGGGGGTAATTATTACCCCGCCCGATCAGTGGAAAATCAGTAAGGAAGTTGGTTTTCGATTGGAAATTCAAAATCCCGAAGAAGCTTTCTTGAGGGTAATTCAGATCAAATCTTCCATAAAAAAGAAAAAAAATATGGATGTAAGATTGGCCATTGGAATTGGTGAGAAAAAATCTGAAATTATAGATATTACCCCGGGCCAACTTACCGCTGAAGATTATGCTGAATCTATAAGAATAGCTTTAAAAAAGCATAAAATAAACCTGGGCATTCAAAGTGATTTTCAAGACTGGGACGAAACCATGAATCTAATATTTAGGTTGGCCCTGTTGATCATGGACAAGTGGTCCGTAAGCTCAGCAGAACTGGTAAATATGCTTTGTTGGGAAAGGGACTTATTACAGGAACAAATTGCAAGACGCCTGGGAATCAAGCAAGCCGCAGTAAGTCAACGATATAGCAGAGCAGAAGCAGGGTTGATTTTTGATCTGGAAAAATATTTTAGACAAAAGACAGCATCCATTCTGGTATCCTAAAAGCTAATAGAAATCTTGCCTTTTATTACTGTCTTTGTACGTTCTATTTTACCCGGCGGAAAAAATATGTTTTATCAAAAATAAGGAACCATGAATTATGAATTCATGGTTCCTTATTTTTGATCCTTCGCGCTGATTTGCTTCCAGCTACAAAATAACTGAAAATATCAGCAGCAAAATGCAATTACAAACCATAACCAACTACCCTTATTCACAAGCTACCTTACTGATTTCAAAAGGGTTGCAAGATAAACCCATTTCTGCTCCCTGGATTTCAATCCTTCCTCCATTGCCATTTGTCTTTCCTCACTTGCTTCCAAATCCTCATATTCCTGTGCATTAAAAAACTGCATATAATTATCATAAAAATTGAGGGTCATATGGGTATATTCGGCTTCGCTTCCCATCGGTACAGCCGTCCTTAGCAGTCTCCAACTTCCCATCATATCCGCTTCTATTTTTTTCTGGTGAAAGGGAAGGTAAAGTTGTTTTTCCATTTGCTCATATTCATTGAAACGCCCTTCCGCAGCTTTCATCAGGTCAAAAGAAGCCAAGACCCCGGGTTTCATTTCAAAATCATCTTTTGTATGGGCGATTTCTACCATATATGCCCTTAATGCCAAGTCCCGGTTGTTGACACTTTTGTCTACCGCCAATTCCAATTGTTGTTCAGACATATCAGTTGAATGAGCCCTTTCAGCATAAGCTTGAAGGTTATCATCCGTCATACCGTTCATCATTTTTACAGGGTCATCATAGTAAGTAATGGTTACATACTGAAATTCTCCCCTTTCGGGCCCAGATTGCAAAGTCCACAAATCCCAACCCTCAATTTCTCCTTGCTTTACAGCTTCCTTATAAATGCCCTCCAAAAATCCTTTTGCCTCTGAAAAGTCAACCATATTATCAGAATCTACTTTGATAAATTCTATGACCAAATATTTGGGGTGGGGCTCCTCTTGTGCTATTGCAGCAGGACACACCAAGGCTACAATAATGACTAAATAAAACAGCTTTTTCATATTCTTGTGATTTTGGGTTGCATAAAATATTGTCAATCATGACTGTAATCAATATAAACAATTATTCTGTTTTTATAAAACCATACAGAACATATTAAACAACAACTTCATCGTGATTTTATCATAAAATAAAACACAGATATACCCAAAAATTTGACACAAATACCTTTTAAGTATATTATTCCGAGAAGTGGTAATTCAAGTCTATAACCCTTATCCCTTTCTTGAAAAAATCTTTAAAAATGAACCATTCTAAAAAATGTGCCAGATTAAAAATAAATACTGAAATGAGGCAATGAGCCATATTCCTTTGTTATTTCAGAAACCTCATAAACTTAACCCTTCAATCACTTTGACCTTTTTCAACAAATTTTTACCCAAATATTGTTCTAGAATAACTGCCGTTTCAGAAACAGGTTTCACCGGAGTTAAACTTGCAATACTACTTCCTCATCGGATTGAAACTCCTGTTTAAGATCCAAAAAACCGTAGGCTTTTAATATCCCTTGATCGAAATAAATGGCAGCTTCTTCCTCAGGGTTTCTCCCCTTTTCTTTGATCAACATCCGTTGGTTTTCAAGAGGAATCTGCCCCAACCAATCCAGTACTTTATCATTGTAAGAGGAAGAATCTTCTTTTTCCGCGCAAGCTCCATCACAAAAACCCGATTCAAAATCATAACAAGCACCAGGAGTTTTTTGAATCCCACAAAGTTTGGGGCATAGCTTAAACTCTTCCACTTTTTTCAAAAGATACGACCAGGCATCATGGTGGGTCCTAAAAGTAATAAGAGGCTTTTTGAATTTATTGATTTTCGATACCTGAAACCTCATATAACCCTTTCCATCCTGGTACTGATAAAGCCCCCAGGCCCCAGCTTTCACTTTTAATGCCCTATTAAACCTTGGCCAGTGTTTTTTTATTTCCAATGCCTCCACCAAAAGAGCCAAAAATTCACTTCCTGTCAATGTATATGAAACATGATGAATGGCTGATTTCATGGCCTGTTTGCCCTTTCCTGCACCTGAAAAATGGCCCTTGAACCGGTTTCTAATATTCAAGGCCTTTCCAACATAAATGACTTTTCCATGCTCATCATGAAAATAATACACACCCACAGATGTGGGCAATTCCAAAAATTGCTCCCTGGAAATATGAGGTGGCAAAAAGGATTCCCCAGAATTCCTTTTCATAGCTTGGGCGATCACTCCCTGATCATCCCTATGGACCAAAATCCCAAAAAGAATGGCGGTAGCCTCCGCATCCCCAAACGCCCTGTGCCTATCGTGAATTTCGATATCCATGTACTCACAAATGCTGCCCAAACTATAGGAGGGCAACCCAGGTATCAATTTTCGGCTTAGTCGAATAGTGCATAGCTTTGGCCTCTCAAAATTGATACCCACTCTGCTAAATTCTGATTTGATAAAATTGAAATCAAAATTTACATTATGGGCCACAAAGACCTTATCCTTCAATAATTCATATAATTCTTCTCCTATTTCTTCAAAAAATGGTGCACCTTGGACCATCTCATTATCTATTCCTGTCAGGCCGGTAATAAAAGCTGGAATTTCGCAATCAGGATTTAACAATGTCTGGTATGTATCCAAAACCTGTTTTCCGTCATGAACAACCACGGCAATTTCTGTGATTCGATGTCTTCTCCCATACCCTCCAGTGGTTTCAATATCAACGATTGCATACATACCCATTTTTTTATATTGACAAATTTAGCTTTTCACCAACCAAAATTCATGTTTTTTCAATCATATTAGCGAATTTTGACGCTTAATGTCATAGTATTTTACATTTTTACTAAATTCAAAAAAGCTACATTTCCCTTAATATGAACATGGATACCACCATTAAGAATTGGCAACAGGATATTCAAGAAATTACTGCATCGTTTAAAGACAGCTTTCAATCTTTGGATGTGGAAACCCTGCATATGAAACCCGATGCAAAAACCTGGAGTATTGCTGAAAACATCCAACATTTGATCGTCCTAAACGAAAGCTATTTTCCTATTTTTCGACAATTGGAAAAGGGAAATTATTCCAAGCCATTCATTGGCAATTTTGGTTTTCTTACAAAAGCGCTGGGTAAAATGATCCTCAAATCCGTTGCCCCGGAAAACCACAAAAAATTCAAAACCCTTCCCATATGGATCCCATCCAAATATGAAGTACCCGAAAATAAAGAACTATTAGACCAGTTTGAAAAACACCAAAAGAATCTTTCTCGTTGGATAGGTCAACTTAAGCCATTTCTAGAAAATAAACAGGTGATTCATTCCCCGGCTAACCGTTTAATTGCCTATCCCTTGGAATTGGCAATCAATATCATTATCAGTCATGAAAAAAGACATTACAATCAAGCTTTCCATCTCCTGGAAGAAATAAAAAAATAATTCTGATTATTATTAGCCTAAAATCCTATTCTGGCCTGTTGCCCCAGACAAGTTAATTCCATGTCCTTAAGACCATCCTGGTTTAAGGCTTAATAAGTGAGATTAATTACCCTCTTATATAATATCACCTCAATCCAAACCCCGGATCAGGTTAGCTTAACTCACCCATTCTCAATTGAATAGGGAAAAAGCAGAAAAAATCATTACATACTAAACAAAAATCAATAATTTTAGCCCTGAATTCACCATCCAAATGCCATTTTGATGACTGAGATTAGAAACGATTGGACAAGGGAAGAAATCAAAGCTATTTTTGATCAACCCATTTTAGAATTAATATATAAGGCAGCCACTGTTCATAGGGAGTTTAATGACCCACAGGAAGTACAAGTTTGCACCCTATTGTCAGTAAAAACTGGGGGTTGCCCTGAAGATTGTGCCTATTGCCCTCAAGCAGCAAGGTACCATACTGATGTAAAGGTCCACAAACTATTGGAAGTGGAAGAAGTTTTGCAGAAAGCTGCTGATGCAAAATCTGCCGGTAGCACAAGGTTCTGCATGGGTGCTGCCTGGAGAGAAGTAAGGGACAACCGGGACTTTGACAAGGTTCTGGAAATGGTAAAAGGGGTAAATACCATGGGCATGGAAGTGTGCTGCACCTTAGGTATGCTTTCTGAAGAACAGGCCAAAAAGCTTAAAGATGCTGGCCTTTATGCCTATAACCATAACCTGGACACCAGTGAGGAACATTATGACCAGATCATAACCACCCGAAACTATGACGATAGGCTAAACACCCTGGATAATGTCCGGAAAGCTGATATTTCGGTTTGCTCGGGTGGAATCATCGGATTGGGGGAAAATCTGGAAGACCGGGTAGGCATGTTACACACTTTGGCTACTTTGCCAAGTCATCCAGAGTCTGTACCTGTAAATGCCCTGGTTCCAGTAGAAGGAACTCCATTGGAGGAACAGGAAAAAGTATCTGTTTGGGAAATGGTCAGGATGATCGCCACTGCTAGAATTATCATGCCGAAAGCCATGGTCAGACTTTCTGCGGGAAGGGTAAGAATGACCACAGAGGAACAAGCCCTTTGCTTTATGGCTGGAGCCAACTCCATTTTTGCAGGGGACAAATTATTAACCACCCCAAATCCGGAAGAAGATTCAGACAAACAACTTTTCAAACCCTGAATCTAAAACCCAGGGAAGCATTTAAAGATAAAGAAGTAAGCCTTTAATAAAAAAAGCGGGTCGTTTATAAACCCGCTTTTTTTATGGTAATACTTTTTTCTGGTGATTTTCCTTGATTAGCCTTCTGAGGATTTTTCCTACATTGGACTTGGGCAATTCATCAACAAAATGGACTTCTTTAGGAACTTTATAGCTTGTCAGGGATTGACGGCTGTGCTGGATTACTTCCTCCTCTGAAAGAGAGGTATCATTTGGACTACATAGGCAATTACCCTTTCTGTGCTTTGTTCATCAGGTATGCCTATGACGCCCACCTCTACCACTTTTTCATGAGAGGCAATAGCATCCTCCACTTCATTGGGATATACATTAAAGCCAGAAACCAAAATCATCTCTTTTTTCCTATCCACAATTTTCAAATAGCCATCTTCATTTAAAACAGCAATATCTCCGGTTTTTAACCAACCATCTTCAGACAATACTTTGGCGGTTTCTTCCGGCATTTTCCAATAACCTTTCATCACTTGGGGCCCTTTGATGCATAGTTCCCTTTTTTCTCCAAAAGACAAAGCATTGCCATCATCATCAATAATTTTAATTTCGGTATTGGGTAGCGGCAAGCCGATAGTTCCCAGCCGCTCATTTCCATCAATAGGGTTACAGGAAACAACAGGTGAAGTCTCCGTCAAGCCATATCCTTCTGCCAGTGGAGTTCCTGTTACTTCTTTCCACTTTTCGGCCACATATTTTTGAACAGCCATTCCTCCTCCCACAGATATCTTTAAAGCACTAAAATCAAGATTCCTAAATGATTCTTGGTTTAATAAACCATTGAATAAAGTATTTACTCCAGTAAGAATACTAAATGGATGGGTACGCAAGTCCTTACAAAAAGCCTTCATATCCCTAGGATTGGTAACAAGTACATTATGCGCCCCAATTTTCAACATAGCAAGACAGTTGACAGTAAGAGCAAATATATGATACAGGGGAAGGGCGGTTATAACCATTTCCTCCCGTTCCTTCAGTTTGGGAAGCATCCAGGCAGAAATTTGCTGCATATTGGCCACAATATTGGCATGGGTAAGCTCGGCACCTTTGGAAATCCCAGTGGTTCCTCCAGTATATTGTAAAAAGGCAGTATCCTCAGAAGATATTTCTACAGGTTTAAAAATAGAAGAAACTCCCTTTTTCAGACAATCCATCAGGGCCATTTTATTTTTAATATGATATGTAGGCACCATTTGTTTGATGTATTTCACTACAAAATTCACAATGCTTCCTTTCATTCCTCCCAACATATCCCCAATCTCTGTAATGATGATATGTTTCACTCCAAGTTCCGGTAGGATTTCCTCTAGTTTACTGGCAAAATTGGCCAAAATTACAATGGCTTCAATCTTGGCATCCTTAAACTGATGCAACATCTCTTTGGAAGTATAAAGGGGGTTGGTATTGACGATGATCAAACCTGCCCTCAAAGCCCCAAACATCACCACTGGATATTGAAGTAAATTAGGCATTTGGATTGCTATCCGGTCACCCTTTTTCACCCTAAATCTTCCTGTAAAAAGGCTGCAAAATTTTGAGATAATTGATCGAGTTGGTTAAAACTCATTTTTTTACCCATACATTCATAGGCCACGGCATCCTTATATTTAATGATGCACTCTTCAAATAGGTCCACGATATTGCCATATGCGTGGACATCCACTTCTTTGGGAACGGATTTGGGATAATGCTTGAACCATGGGAAATCTTGCATGAAATATGAAATTTGAATGAGGTGATTAGTTAATATTAACCGCTGATTTACTTATCAATATAGCTTATTTATGATTTTAAAAAAAGAAAAAAATTTACCTGAAAGAAGAAATTCTGCTTAATTATTGATTATAAAAACCTTATACCAGTAAAGAAGAATTAACAAAATAAAATCAACTCTTTATTTAGGCCCCTGGCCCACCCAGTTTTAGCTTTATTAAAAGGAAATAATAACCATTAAATGGACGGTCCCTGAACAGGTGATATGGCATTGATTCAAATAAATTTTGGGTAAAAATAAAACCTTCAAATCCTGATTTCAGCCGTCCAACGACTTGGGTCTTGCTTTACCATAAAACAGCAGTTACTTTAAAATCTTTCTGGCAATTAGCTCCTTCATAATTTCATTGGTTCCTGCATATATCCTTTGCACCCGGGCATCTGCATAAGCTCTTGCCACCGGATAATCCCACATATATCCATAGCCCCCATGAAGTTGAACGCATTCATCGGCAACTTCGCATTGTAATTCAGTCATTAAATATTTTGCAGCGGAAGCCATGGCACTGTCCACTTTTTTCTCATTATGCAGCATTACCAGTTGATCACAATATATTCTGGCTTGCTCGATTTTAGCAGCCAATTCAGCCAATTTGAACCTGGTGTTTTGAAAATCGGCCACGGTTTTTCCAAAAGCGGGCGGCGTTTCACATATTTTATGGTTTCATTAATCATAAATTCTGCCAATGCCAAAGCGGCCAAGGCTACTACCAATCTTTCCTGAGCCAACTCAGTCATCAGGTAGGTAAAACCTCTTCCAGGCTCCCCCAATAAGTTTTTTTTGGGAACTTTGACTTCCTCGAAAAACAATTCACAAGTATCCTGTGCATGCAGGCCGACTTTTTTAAATGGAACTCCTTTGGTAAACCTTGCATTTCCTTATCCACCACAAATAAGCTAATCCCCCTAGCTCCTTTACTAGGGTCAGTTTTTGCAGCAACTACAACGACATCACTTAGGTAGCCATTGGTAATAAAAGTTTTTGTTCCACTAAGGGTATAATATCCTCCCTGGTCAATAGCTCTGGATTTAATATTTTGCAAATCACTTCCTGCTCCTGGCTCCGTCATTGCAATCGCAGAAATATAATCTCCTGATACCATTTTGGGGATATATTTTATTTTTGCCTCCTCGGAACCATAATGCAGAATATAGGGTAATACAATATCATTATGCAATGGATACCCAATCGCCGGTCCTGAACAACCACTTAGACCTAACTCCTCAATAAATAGGGCATTGAACCTGAAATCTTCCAATGCCAACCCACCGTATCTTTCGGGTGCCTGCATACACAAAAAACCGTTTTCCCCTAACTTTTTCAGGATTCCCTGGACACCATCTTTTGCTGCTCCCATTGTGCATTATTGGGCGTAATTTCCCTTTTTACAAACTCTTTTACCGACTGACGAAACAAAAGGTGCTCCTCGTCAAAAATAATCCTGGGGGTGAAAAACATGGGGATTAATTTAGGGTGATCAAGCTATCCGGCACCAAATAAACATTCATTTTTATCCGGGACCGGATTATTACCTCCAATAATATAATAGTAAAAATCCACATTTCAATGCATTATTTTGCTTTTTATATATATTTTTATGCTTTTCAAACCTATTTCAAGCAAATAACTAATTGATTAAAACATTTATTCATTGAATTTAAATTCACCTATTACAATTTTTGAAATCGCTCTTATTTCATAGCTGAAATTTTGGAATTACATTTATGGCACAAATTTCGTATAGAGCAAGAAAAATTAAATTGTATGAAACTGAAAATATACCCAATATCCATTTTAATCTTCTTTTTAGCCCTATGGTCTGCCCAAGCCCAAACGGATTCGATGACCATTTCCCTGGAACAAGCCTTAAAAAACAGCCTTTTAAAAAGCATTAAACTAAAAACGGACTCCCTGGACAACCAGTTGGGGACCAAACTCCACGACCTGGACCAAAAAATCCAAATGCTGGACAAGTCGCTCAACCAGACCAGTAGTGAAACCCAAAAAATCGAAAAATTGATTGAGCGTGTCAAATTGATCGAGGACTTTCAACATGCTGAGAAAGAGGCCGAACTTAATATATACCAGGGTAATTACCAATCTGCAATGATCAACTTGGTATCAATGGAAAGGGAATTGAGGCCATTAATTCTTTTTGGGGCCACAAGGGATTTTTTCCAAACCCTTAATTCGGTGGGCAACCCTACTCAATACCCCGGTTTTAATGATTGGTACAAAGGTTTCCAAAGCTATGTAAAAAAAACAAGGAGGACAGTCCCGCATTGAGTGTGGTTTCCAACTTAATTAACTTAACTGGCGATCTTTCTGCAGGAACACCGATCTTTGGGACCTTTAGTCAGGCTTTGTTTATGGGCATGTCCAATTACATAGAAGATATTGGAAATGGAAGAAGACATAGGGAATTGAGGAATCAAAGTCAGGAAATGTTTGAATTGGTGACCGTATTAGGCCAATACACCCATGACAAAAACCTTATTGAAACTGAATGGGAAGCTATAGATACAGAACTGGAGGAATTAAAAAGAATCTATGAGCAAAACTTGAAAAAAAACCTGGACATTTTGGGCATCTCCAAAAAGGAATTTGAAAAGAGGTACAGTGATGAAAATGATGCCAACCTCCGGTACGAATACCTCAATGATCTGACCAAACCATATCAAATAAAGTACGGGCAGAAAGGGACCAAAATCCCAAAAACTGGAAAAACACACCTTTCATAATGAAATGGCGGAAATCCAATCTCTTAAGATTAGATTTGGTGGAATCACTTTCCGAATCAGTGAAAATATCAATAAATACAATGAACTGATCAAAAAGTATAAGGAAAGCAAACATATCGGCCCAAGAATCATTGAATTGGAATCCAAGTTAATCAGTCTTCAAAACTCCTTTGACAAGGCCTTTAAGCCCTTGGAATACATTAATTCAGCCAATAAAATGTATAAGGTATATTAGTCCTCCCCAAAAAAGGGCAGTCAAAAAATTTGGCGGCCCTTTTTTTATTCCAAATCTACATTCAGTTAAACAATTCAGATTTCAACTGCTTAACTCTTTCCGATATGGTACACCCTTTAATATCAAAATCCCCGGAGGTGGCTTTCAAAAACTCCACCACGGCCCCTTTGTGATCAGTAGACTTTCCACTCTTTAAGGTAACATAACGCAAAGTAGTCCAAAGTACATTTTTTAGTTCCTTCTTTGAATCATCGGTCATATAATATTCCACCACAACCGTATTGTTATTGTGCCAGAGTACCCTACTCATTATTCTTACCCACTCTCCTACCATGGCAGGCCTGACATAGGAAATATTGTGATTAAAAACTACCCAAGCCGCTTGATATTTCCGGATCATGTCAATCATTTCAATTCCATATAACTTGGGGACCTGATCTTCCCGTGCATTAAAATAATAGTCAAAATATTTGGCATTATTCAGGTGCTGAAGAGGGTCGCAATCTTGAAACCTTACCACCACCCTGCTTTCTGTTTCCTGTGGATAATGCTTTTCGGGATTATATTCAAACATAGTTGTTGATGTTATTTGGTTCACCAATAAGCTTAGTTTCTTTCTGTTTCAAATTGAGGAAAGCTCAGAGGACATTTTGAACAGTCCACGGTGAACATTATTTTTATTTTACTGGCATATAGAAAGTCATTTAGAATCTTTTATTACCTGCCATACCTTTCGTGCAGAATACGCATATGATGTTCAAAATGCCCTGGGATGATATTCAGCAAAGCCCTGACACTAAGATCATAACCATTGGCATTTCCAATTCTGGTCAAAGCCTCATCAGGTAGATTTTTAAAAAAGGAACCATCAATTTTCTGCTTTGTTCAAAATCATCCAACAATATGGCAAGAGGAATTTGATTAAAATTGGCTGCCTTGACATATTCTTCCTGCTCATAACCTGGAAGCTTTATTTTTTCATTCCTTGCTATACACAAGGCCCGATAAAGCATGATCTTCTCTGTGTCATTAATATGCCCAATGACTTCCTTGTAACTCCACTTCCCATCATCATAATTTGACTGGGCCACTTCCTCTGTAACCCCGACAAAATATTCTCTCAATACCCCTATTTGGGAAAGCATCAAATCCAACGGATCTTTTCCCCGGACGTAGGAAATATAGGTTTCATAAAATGAACCATATTCATTGCTTTCCGGCATCAACTTTTCATTCATATCAAATATATTTTGATCTGCTTATTAATAAATTTAATTGATTAACCACCATTAATACAGTCAAAAACCAAAAATTCCTTTTTTTTCAGCATTTATTGAATCTCAAAGTATAGTTTTAGTTGGAATTTTCTTCGGGATTTCTTTATCCCGATTTTTCTTTCCTGCCTCCATTAAAATCGTGGATTTCAAAAGGGTAATCACCTTAATCCTCCTGAGAAGCTTGCCACTTTCACCAAATCATTAACTTTGTCTATCTGATGCCATAAAGGCCAATAATTTAGATAAACCATAGAAAAAAAAATATTTATGAATCCTTTATTGGAAAAATTTGAGACTCCTTTTCATACAGCCCCTTTTGACAAGATAAAAAACGAACATTTTTTACCTGCAGTTCAGGCTGCCATTTCAGAAGCTAGGGCTGAAATTGAAAATATTAAGGAAGTTCAGGAACCAGATTTCAGCAATATTATAGAAGCCCTGGACCGTTCTGGAGAAAGGTTAAATATAGTAGCCAGCATATTTTCAACCTCAATTCTGCAGAAACCAATGATGAAATCCAAAAACTGGCAAGGGATATTTCACCCTTGATGACCGCACACAGCAATGATATTTTGTTAGATAAAGAGCTTTTCGAATTAGTTAATTCGGTTTTTCAAAAGCGGGACAGCCTTTCTCTAGATGAGGAACAGCAAACCCTATTGGAAAAAACTTATAAGGCTTTTGTCCGAAATGGTGCGAATTTATCTGATGAGGATAAACTCCAATTGCGGGAAATTGACAAGGAGCTGGCACAATACAGCCTTCAATTTGGGGAAAATGTATTGGCAGAAACCAATAAATATGAAATGGTGGTGGACAATGAAGAAGATCTAAAAGGGCTTCCAGAAGCGGTTATTGAAGCAGCTGCTCAAACTGCCTCAGAAAGGGGAAAGATGGGAATTGGGTATTTACCCTTGCCTTCCCCAGCTACCTTCCATTTATGACTTATGCGGAAAACAGGGAATTAAGGAAAAAACTTTTCAAAGCCTTTAACACCAAGTCCTGTAAGGGTGACGACCTGGACAATCAGGAAATTGTCAAAAAGATACTGGAACTCAAGCACAAAAGGGCCAACCTATTGGGTACAAAAATTTGCTGATTTTGTTTGGAGGAAAGAATG